>JASJCY010000072.1 GCA_030065825.1 Nostocaceae cyanobacterium
AAAAACTATAGCGCTAGAGTAAGTGCTTGACCCCGGAAAAAACTATAGCGTTAGAGTAAGTGCTTGACCCCGGAAAAAACTATAGCGCTAGAGTAAGTGCTTGACCCCGGAAAAAACTATAGCGTTAGAGTAAGTGCTTGACCCCGGAAAAAACTATAGCGCTAGAGTAAGTGCTTGACCTGGAAAGAAACTATTGCTAATAATTTTAGTTTTGGGATACAATAACCGGATTTGGTTTGAAATTCAAAAACCAGGAGTGTTTGGCTGTGATTATAGTTATTGACAATTACGACAGCTTTACCTATAACTTGGTGCAATATCTAGGAGAACTGGGGGCAGAATTTCCAGTAGCTGCTGAAATTCAGGTGTTTCGCAACGACAAGATATCTATAGATGAAATTAAGACCTTAAAGCCAGATGCAGTGGTGATTTCTCCTGGTCCCGGTCGTCCGGAAGATGCTGGTATTTCCCTAAATTTGATTCGCGAACTTGGATCTAGTGTGCCAATTTTGGGAGTGTGTTTAGGTCACCAAAGCATAGGTCAAGTATTTGGCGGTAAAATTGTTTCTGCTCCAGAATTAATGCATGGCAAAACTTCTCAGGTTTCTCACACTGGAGTTGGTGTTTTTCGAGGATTAGAGAATCCCATGACCGCAACCCGGTATCATAGTCTAGTGATTGACCGGGAAAGCTGCCCAGATGTGCTAGAGGTCACCGCTTGGGTTGAAGATGGCACAATTATGGGGGTGCGACATCGGAACTATCCTCACGTAGAAGGCGTCCAATTTCATCCAGAGAGTGTGTTGACATTCTCAGGAAAGCAATTACTGCGAAATTTTCTACAACAATTGCAGTCGAGAGAGTAATTAATGAAACGACGAGAGTTAATGGGTTATGCTGGGGCAGGGCTGGTAACAGCACTGCTTGATAACTCCCTTTCTCACCTTCCAGCTAATGCCCAATCTGGCGGTTCATTATCAATCAAATGGTTGGGTCACACTTGCTTTTTGTTTAGTGGTAATGGTTTGAGAATTCTTGCCAATCCCTTTCGCACCATTGGCTGTACCGCCAAGTATCGATCCCCAAAAGCAGTGGTAGCAAATTTGAATTTGGTAATGATTAGCAGTCAACTGCTGGATGAAGGGGCAGTGGAAGGACTCCCAGGAAATCCCAAGTTACTCTTTGAACCAGGGGTTTACCAGTTTAAGGGTATTAAGTTCCAGGGTATTGCCATAGACCATGATCGGCGCGGTGGCAGACAATTTGGTATCAATACTGCTTGGCAATGGAAACAAGGAGGTATTAATATTCTGCATTTAGGAGGAGCTGCTGCACCGATTTCCATTGAGCAAAAAATCCTTATGGGTCGCCCTGATGTAGTTTTAGTGCCCGTGGGGGGCAAAAGGAAAGCATACAATGCTCAAGAAGCTAGGGATGCCATTAAAATCCTCAATCCCAGGATGATAATTCCTACCCATTACCGCACTCAAGCAGCAGATACTGCTAATTGTGATATTTCAGCACTGGATGAATTTCTCTCCTTGATGCAGGGGATGCCTGTACGTCGTAGTAATAGCGACACTGTGACTATCAGCAAAGGAAATTTACCAGAGAATGGCGCTATTCAAGTTTTGAGCTATAGCTTTTAATTGGAAATAGGAAAATGCAGCTGTAGGGGCGGGGTTTCCCCGCCCAAGAATGGGGAAACCCCGCCCAACAATGGGTTTTCCCGCCCAACAATGGGTTTTCCCGCTCAAGAATGGGGTTTTCCCGCCCAAGAATAGGGTTTCCCCGCCCAACAATGGGTTTTCCCGCCCAACAATGGGTTTTCCCGCCCAAGAATAGGGTTTCCCCGCCCAACAATGGGGTTTCCCCGCCTAACAATCGGGAAAAAACAATAACTCTAAAACAATTAAAAATTAAAAATTAAAAAATGGTAACTGTGCACCTGTGCGCCTGGTGGGCGCAAGCGTTGCGCCCCTACAAACTTTGCGCCACGGATAGACAGGTGGGTGGAAAAGTTCTACAATCAGACTGATTATGGTAAATTTAGCCATTTTTTAATCTACCTCAACCATAGTAAATATTTTCCAGTGATTACCCTCTTTCTCGTAATCACTTAAACTAATAATATTAAGAAGGTCTTTAGTAGAAGGCAGCAAATAAATGGATGTCAAGCTAATTTTAGTCGCTTTAACTGCTATTTTTACCGTGTTGTGCTTGTTCTTTGGCACGAAAAATGGTTTTTATGACTCAGATAACTATCATGGCAATGGCTCCGCTCATTGATAGTAGACTATGGAGAGGCAAATGCTCCCAATCCCTAGTTTGAGGTATTCCTATTACCCAGGTTTTCAGAACTAGCCCGGGTTGGGTACAAGCGTCCTTCCCAAAAGAAAATCCGCATGATAAGGGTGTAGGGGCGCAAAAGAAAGTTTGCCCCTAGGGATTTTGAGGGGAGGAAAGCATGAGCGATCGCTTGTCAGTATTCTCTGGTTACGATCCAGCAGAGGCTGCTAGTGAATTAGAATGTTTGCCCTACGGTGTCCACCATCACAATGAGGGCATCTGTTTATTGGTGCGCATGGGACCCCACCGCCTGCTGCTTGATTGTGGGTTGAGGGATATTTCTGGGTTAATGGAGGGTATAACTAAGTCAGCACGCCCAGGAAGTTCGCCCCAACCGGCTGATTTAGTTCTGGTAAGTCATGCTCATCCCGACCATGCAAAGGGATTGCTGGCAGTACATGAGGCTTTTCCACTATTACCAATTTACGCTGGTGAGGTCACCAGCAAATTACTACCTCTAAATTGGTTAGAACAGGGTACTCAACAAATCCCAAATTTTTGTCAAGCACTACCGTTGCGCAAGCCCATAGAAATTGCAGATGGTTTGGTGGTAGAACTGTTTCCTGCTGGACATCTACCAGGAGCGGTAGCGATATTGCTCACCTATAATGCTCCGAAGCGCTCTTATAAGTTAATGTATACTGGGGATTTTTTCTTGTCAAACTCCCGCTTGGTAGAGGGTTTGCGTTTAGAAGAATTGCGGGGATTACAATTAGATGTGCTAATTATTGAAGGCACTTATGGTACTTCTCGCCATCCCCACCGACGTAACCAAGAAAATCAACTGGCAGAACGAATTAATCGAGCCATCGCTGACGGCTATTCGGTACTATTACCTACACCTGCTTTAGGATTGGGTCAAGAATTACTTATGCTGTTGCGCAGTCATCACCATTTTACCGGGCGGGATTTAGATATCTGGGTAAATGGTGCTGTGGCTACTGGATGTGATGCCTACTTAGAATTGCTACCCCATTTTCCACCATCAGTACAAAATTTTGCCCGCCATCAACCATTATTTTGGGATGAACGGGTACGCCCCCGGGTACGCCGTTTACAGCCAGAACTGCGTCCCTTGGTAGGCACATCTGCTTGCATTGTTCTGACTGACTCTACTGCGGATTTGAGCGCTTACTGTCAACCGGAAACTGGTCCTTGGTTGATTCTGCTACCAGAAAAAACAGAGGTTGAATTTAACGAACAATACTCAAAATTAGGAACCTTTGAAACCTATCTTCTCGCTCAACATAGTGATGGTCCGGGTACTACCCAACTAATTCACAATTTACGACCCCAGCACGTTGTTTTTGTCCACGGTTCCCCTAATTATCTCAGTGATTTAACCAGCTTAGAAGAACTACAAAATCGCTACCACCTCCATTCTCCAGCCGCTGGCACTTTAGTGGAGTTACCTATAGGTGATACATTTTTGCAGCCAGCTGCCCCTGAGGCTAATTATGAAGGGGAACTGACGGAATTGGAGAGTGTAGTCACAATTTCTCTTCCTGATGCCATTACCGCCGATCCCCGGTGGCGACAATTTGCTGATACAGGCTTAATTGAAGCCCGTTGGCAAGGAGAAGAACTGGTATTACGTGGTTTATCCCAAAAAGAACTGCTTAAGCAAGCGAGCGATCGCTATACTTGGTCTGATGTAGACTGCTGCGGAACCTGCCGACATCAAAGGGGACAACGGTGTTGGAATCCCGCCTCCCCTTTGTATAACTTCAAAGTTACCCTTGACGGTTATTGTCCTGCCTTTGAACGGGCAAAAGAGGGTCAATGAAAGCAGATTCCGCTCTTTTGTAAATCCTTATTTATTCGGGATTTATTCGGGGTTAGAGTCTGTATAAGGATTACGGATGCGTTCGGCTTCTGGACAATCTTCAGTCATCAGAGGCTCTACATTACCCTTTTGCACTGAAGCCAATTTTTGTGTTACCGAGCCAATACTTTCTAGGCGAATCATTTCCTCCCAAGAACAAATTTCGTCATCTTCTTCAGTTTCATAGCGTAGGGTGACTAAATCCCCCTCAATATCGATGATGCGGGCGCGTTCAATCCAGCGTTGCTGGTCCCGCAAGAAAACACATACTTCCCGCCCATCACAGCACATTTGATAAATCTTGCGGTGTAGCATTTACAGCTTCTGCCTTTTAAACGTCAGTTTATTTTGTCAAAGTCTGGATTTACCCCCAGTAGGTGGCACTCTAGAGAAGGATTTGAGGAACCTATCTTCAAAAGTGCATGTCTAGTGAAAAGACAAATAATAAGCTTCGGGTTTTGACATTCCCGTACTTATATGAAAACACCATCCATTGATGATTGCACCAAGAAAACTCAACAGTTTCAGCATGATTGGGAGCATATACTTTTGATATAAGTTACATATTTTGGAATTAATTCCAAGCAAGTCAATAGTTGCTATTGAGTCCTTAATTTCATTATGTAATAATAAATACTCAAACACAAGCGAGGATTGCGGTTGTTTAATTTGCCGACTTGTATTCATTGGCATTGCAACAGAAATACGGGAACTCTGCTCTATTTTTATCTCTATGTATTACGATCTTAGCTCATTCTCCTGCCGAGCTTCATTAAAAAATCTCCGGAAATTTTGGAAAGTCTGGTTTTGTAGAGATAATTATGCAACTGTTTTTGTTGATCCATAGTTACTACAAGGTGGGGGGAATAATTGTCTGGGTTCCGCAAGCCCTTGGACTTCGAGGCTGGATTACTCAACATTAACTACTTGATGTTGCTTCTACAACCGAGGCAATTCCCGGACAGCCCCATTACTAAGGTTTCCGTATCAAGCTCCGATACTTGCCTACTGCCAATAGCCATTTTTTCCTTTTGACATATTATATATGTACCATATCGGCATACAATATGTAATTTCACAAGACGGCAAATTTATTGCCCATCGTCGTGCTGACTCGCCGCAATCAATTGACGGCGGTTGTGGATTCCTTGTTACTTTTTGTGAGTTCTCAATTTCCAGGAAAACCCACCAAGGACTTTGAGGATGCTTCCCGTTTAATTTCACCCCTTCTCACCGCTTCCCATAGTGTTGTCAGGGCTGCTAAATCCTCGGGTTGATAGCTTCTAGTCGCCAGCATTTGACGTAGTAAACCTTCGGATTCAACACTTAGATATCCAGTTTCAAAAGCAGATTCAAGTATTGGGCGAATCATCTTGATTGGGGTATAGCGAAGTACATGTTACTTACAGTTTGAAATATTTCACTCTTTTTTTAATTGATCTACATTCTCTATTGAGAGTGATTTTAAGCACATTGAATCTGTGATTAAAATCACTGCAAGCTTGATATTCTGTCAGTTATTTACGTGAATATTTGTATTGGAAATGTAAAAAAGGCAATAATATTATCAAGGTAATTGCACTTATACAAAATACAGGGAAGGGGGAATAGGGAATAGGGAACGGGGAAGGGGGAACGGGGAATATAGCGCTTTTGGGTTGAGTCCAATACACAAGGGAACCTCACCCCCGTAGCGAAGCTTCCCGCAGGGTAGTTTGCACCCTGCGGGAAGGCGTTCCGCCAACAACGCGCTTAACCCCGTTCGCGTTCGCGTAGCGTGCGCTTTGCGCTCAGCGTTGACCTAGGAGTTAGTTTCTTTAAGCGGGGGAACCCCTTCTTGTGCGTTCTTCTCTCCGCGCACACAACTTCTCTCCGGCTAAAGCCACCCCTCTCCTTAATAAGGAGAGGGGAAGGGGGTGAGGTTCATCTGTATTTTATCAAGCGTGAAAACCGCTATAGTGTTTCTTCCATTCATAGGGAGTGGTGGGCTGCTAGTGAGTCGTGATTAAGAAAAAAACTGGCGAAAATCTTCGTCCTTTTGGCTTAACTGCACCCAATCTAGGCTTAAGGATCTAAATTTCGTCACCAAGCGATTGCAAGCGGGACGTTCAGTGGCATAATGTCCGGCGTCGATTAAAATTAGTCCGTGATCGCGGCTTTCTTGGAATTGATGGAACTTACAGTCAGAAGTAAGATAAGCTTGAGCACCACTGTTGGCTACAACCTTGATAAAACTGGCTCCCGAACCTCCCAAAACTGCAACTCGCTGAATCTGCTGCTGTAAATCAGCGCTGGGGGAGAAAATTAAATTTGGGGGAGCAAGTCGAGTTTGGATTGCTACCAATAATTCCTGTAATGTTAAAGAAGGCTGTAAAATCCCTACACGCCCATATCCTATATCTGGTTGAGTGGTTACTATGGGGGTAGTTTCCTGAAGTTGCAAAATTTGTGCCAGAACGTCGGCAGTACCATCTTCTACTTGGTCAAAATTAGTATGGGCAGTATATATACCAATTTTTTGAGTAAAGGCTAATTTTGCCATTTCGCCGATGTAGTCCCCGGTGCGTAGAGATTTAGGCGGACTAAAAATTAGGGGGTGATGGGCAAAAATTAGATTGACAGCAATACCCCCCTTCCGCAGGGCGATCGCTTCTTGCATCACTGCTAAAGTTGGCGTTAGACACACTAATACCCGTGCTTGTTCCTCTAACACTCCCGGTTCAACTTGCCAGCCACAATTATCCCAGCTTTCTTGCCAAGCTGGATTTGCCCATTTTTCAAACCAGGAAATCAAATCAGCAATTTTCATATTATTCAGGGATTAGGAGTTACTAGTAGGGGCGCTGCGGCTTGCGCCCAAGAGTTAGGAATTTTACCCAATTACCAATTACTGATAACTTGCACCATTCTCAATTCGCCCATCCTTCCCGCCTAGGAATAAATTCCCAGGAACCGATAAACAAAGTCTGATAAATCAGACTGAGTAAGGGTTCCAGCGCGTTTTAACCTGCTAAGGCTTGCCCCACGCTACGGGTTGACAAGGCTCAACGACATTGGTGCAAGTTATCAGAATTACCAATTACCAATTACCAATTACCAATTACCATTCTCCACAAAAAACGCCCCCTGTATAATAAGCAAAATCCAAGGGGCGATTATTCATCAGCAGTAAAATCAAACTAGTGAAAATTTAGATAGAAGAGGGTATATCTCCCCTGGGAATGTCGCCAGAAGCACCCATATCACTAAATCCAGTGGGAGTAGCTTCTTTGAGAAATCCACTGTAAGCTTCCATACCGTGTTCGCCGATATCCAAGCCTTCCAACTCTTCCTGTCGGGAAACGCGGATACCTAAAGTAGCTTTGAGTATAGACCAGAAAATGCTACTAGCGACAACAGTAAATAAGCCAATGGCTAAAATGCCTACTATTTGAATGCCTAACTGTCCAAAGCCACCGCCAAAGAGTAACCCTTTAGTTGGACCAGCACCATCACCATACCAGGAATAAACACCAGGACCAACGGCAAACAGACCAACTGCCAAAGTACCCCAAATGCCGCAAACTAAGTGAACAGAGGTCGCCCCCACGGGGTCATCAATACGGATTTGGTCGAAGAAGGTAACTGAGAAGACTACGATGACTCCAGCAATTAAACCGATGAAAAAGGCACTGCCTAGGTTAACAAAAGCACAAGGTGCTGTAATACCTACCAAACCAGCCAAAATGCCATTGATAATCATTGATAGGTCAGGTTTACCTAAATATGCCCAAGCTACAAATGTAGCACCAATTCCACCAGCAGCAGCCGCCAAGTTGGTAGTTAAAGCAATGTGAGCAATTGCAGCACCATCAGCAGCCATGGTAGAACCGGGGTTAAAACCAAACCAGCCTAACCAGAGAATCAAACAGCCCAAGGTGGCAATACTCATATTGTGACCGGGAAGTGCGTTGATTTCCCCATCCTGATACTTACCAATACGTGGTTTGAGGAACCAGGCACCCATTAAAGCTGCCCAACCACCAACGGAGTGTACCACTGTGGAACCAGCAAAATCCCAAAATCCCTGATTTGCTAGCCAGCCACCACCCCATACCCAGTGTCCGGTAATCCCGTAAGAGATGCCGACGAGGAGGACGCTAAAAATTAAAAAGTCAACAAACTTAATTCGTTCCGCAACGGCTCCAGATACAATGGTGGCAGCGGTTCCAGCAAATGCCAATTGGAATAAAAATTTCGCCGATAGGGGTACACCAGCCCAATTAAGAGCGCTGAATACGCCTTTATAAGCATCTCCAGTGGCGGGACTGTTATCTGCACCCTGGAGTAAAAACCCACTTAAGCCAATAAAGGGATTACCATCGCCAAACATAAAACCAAAACCGAGTACCCAAAAGGCAATGGTAGCGAGGGCGAATACGATCAGGTTCTTGGCAAGAACGTTCACTGCGTTTTTCTGGCGACAGAAGCCTGTTTCCAGCATTCCGAAACCAGCGTTCATAAAAATCACCAAAAAGGCAGCGATCGCTACCCAGAGGGTGTCCAGTGAAACTTTAAGTTCTGCTGTTGTCGGTCCTTCAGCAGCACTGGTGTGAGCAAAGGGAACAAAACCCCAAACTAAGACAATTATGCAAGCTAGGGGAATACAAGCTTTCCAAGTAGGAGATAAACGCTTAATTCCCAAATTCAATTGTCTAAAAATTGAGTTATTTTTCGGCGACATCATTGGCGATTGTGCCCCATACCGCCTATTTTGTCGCTTTCTTTTCTTGTGCGTTACTTTTAACATCACCCTCTCAACTATTCTTATTTAGCGGATAAAACGTTGGACAGAAAAAATTGATACTCTAAACCTAACCAAGTGATTTTTGATTTCTTGGCTACAAAACTATATTTGAGTGTTCTTAGCCACTCAAAGTTCTGGGTATCGATTTTCATGACCTGCCAGCGATTCTGGAAAAAGGTTATTAAAAAAACAGCAAATCAAATAACCTTACTACTAGTCAAGATATTCGTAGTACCTCAGTGGATATTACGGTTGTTCTTAAACATTATTTATTATGTATTTTCGGTAACAGTCAAGTCTTTTTCACAGACTCTTTAATAAACTATTTTTTTTGCAACCCCCTAAAATAACATTTGTTAATTGATTTTACTAAAAAGCAAGATTGAATCTGGTAAGCTTTTTCTACGCTAATCTCTCGCTCATTTCTGTAAAATCAACTACTGTTTTTTTGAAGATTGCAGCTAAACGCACAATTGAAAATACAGTATTTAGGAGTTGTATTCTTTACTGCGCAGTTTTTCTACGTCAAATTAGAAATGTAAAATAAATTGTGAACTTTTAACACAAAATGTTAATTGATGTATTAATTAAAAAAATATCTTTGCAATTGTTGTGTTAAGCATTACAAGTATTTACGAATGTTAATGTCTATACAAATGGCAAATTTTTGTTAACACACCGGAATGCATCTGGACTAAAAAGGGGAGCATCCCAAATGTTTAAATTTGTAGTGCGGGTCGGAAAGCCCGCTTTATACAACATATTTCATCTTTATGAGGTACAATCGGACGGGCAAGGATGCCCATCCCACAATAGTTTTACAATTTATTTTTGTACTTCATTGACTTGCAAAGAGTTTATAAACCCAGTTTTTTTCAAGCAAATTATTTTCCGTTTGATTTTTTACATTTCCTTGAGATATTGCTTATAACCTAATTGTTCTAGTTTTGCTTGTTTTGTGATTACAGATTCCTGGAGATTATGGCGGTAATTTTCAACTTTTTGCAGTAACTCTGGGTTTTGAGTGGCGATGATTTGTACGGCTAAAAGACCAGCATTCTTAGCATTACCTATGGCTACAGTTGCTACAGGAATTCCACTAGGCATTTGTACAATTGAATACAGTGAATCTATACCCTTTAAATGACGACTGGGTACAGGAACACCGATAACAGGAAGTGGGGTTAAAGATGCAACCATTCCTGGCAGATGTGCAGCACCACCAGCACCGGCGATAATAACTTTAATACCCCGTTGATGGGCAGACTGGGCATATTCCACCATTCGTTCTGGGGTCCGATGGGCACTGACAATTGCTACTTCACATGCAACATCAAATTCTTCGCAAATTGCGATCGCATCTTGCATGGTGGGCAAATCGGAATCACTGCCCATAATAATACCGACAAGGGAAGACATAGAATTTTGGATTTTGGATTTTGAATTGCATTATGCAGATAATCATCTCATTGATTACCGCATTATCCTTGATGAACTGTTACCTATTGCATCTAAAATCAGTAGTATGGGCAGAGCGTCGGTAAGGGCACGGCGTCGGTAAAGATACTTTATACACCGATAGATTGTGGATGCCGTGCCCCTACAATACACACCAGAACAAGATACACCAAAGATTGTGGCTGCCGTATCCCTACTTTTCACTGAAAAGATAATGACTCCAGAAGCACAAAGCATCACCACCAAATCCGTAGAAATCATTAATTCCCGGTTACCTGGTTACCCAGATTTACAGAGAATATGGGTTGATAATCAAGGTATAATTAGGCAAATATTGCCAATGGCAGCAGTTACCCAACAGGAACCACCTACAGATAGACAGGTATTAGATGTTGCAGGGGATTGGATTTCTTTGGGTGGTGTAGATTTACAGATTAACGGTGCTTTGGGTTTGGCGTTTCCAGATTTAAATGGTGATAATGCACATTTACTGCCAAAAATATGTAAATTTTTGTGGAATGCAGGGGTAGATGGCTTTTTACCTACTTTGGTAACCACATCAGTAGAAAATATTCATCGTTCCCTGGCTGTGATTGCAAATTATCTCCAACTGTCCCCTCAAAGAGAAAGGGAAGCTAAAATTCTGGGAGTACATCTAGAAGGACCATTTTTAAACTACGAAAAACGGGGGGCACATCCAGCAGAATATTTATTACCCTTGAGTGTAGAGGAAGTCAAACGGGTGTTGGGTGATTATGGTCACATTGTCAAAATTATGACTTTGGCACCGGAATTAGATGCAACTGGTGAGGCGATCGCTTATTTATGTTCTTTAGGTATTACCGTTAGTTTAGGACATTCCCAAGGCACAGTAGACGAAGCACAACGGGCTTTTAATCAGGGTGCATCTATGGTGACTCATGCCTTTAATGCTATGCCACCATTACACCATCGAGAACCGGGATTATTGGCTGCGGCAATTACTGATAGTAATGTGATGTGTGGTTTAATTGCCGATGGTCAGCATGTCTCACCCACAATAATAGACATATTACTACGCGCTAGTAATTATGAACAAGGAATTTTCTTAGTCAGTGATGCCCTTGCACCCTTGGGATTACCTGATGGACTGTATCCTTGGGACAATCGGCAAATTGAAGTTAAAAATGGCACCGCTAGGCTCACAAATGGTATTTTATCAGGGACGACTTTACCCTTATTGGTGGGGGTACAGAATTTAGTCAAGTGGGGTATTTGTGATGTGGAAACAGCCATTAAACTAGCGACAGCAGCACCCCGAAAGGCGATACATTTACAGGGAATTTCCTTAGGACAATCTGCAAATTTATTACACTGGCACTTGGATGCAGATAGTCAAGAACTATCTTGGAGAAGACTGATATAAAAAAGGGCAGGGCATGTACAATCTCTGGTATGTATAGAGTAACCTGATTAACGCCGTGCCCCTAATTTTTCTAGTTCTTATTTGTTTTTGAAGTTCTGTTTCAATTAGTTAAGTTCAACTTAACAGAACATCAGTTTGTCGGTTGCTTAAATATTTAGATTTATTAAGCCAGCCGTACTCAATTCAAGTTTCAACTTGAGTATTTCAAATACACTTAGCTAGTTGCTTGTATGGGTCTTTGTTCAGAAACATTACCAGGCATCGATTCTACCTTTGTTGTTGCTTCTATGGGTGTTAACTCGATATGATTTAACAATGTGGTTACAAAGGCAAACAGCAAGAAAGGTAGAGATAACAGCACAACTAACCCCACCGTAGCTAAAGCATATACTGGTTTTCTTGCACCCATTAGTGCCAAAGCAGATGCCAAACTAACGGTAATTGTAATTAGCCAAACAATGATTTGAGCGTAGATATCTCCAAAAGTCAGAGTACAGATAAATCTATATTTTTGCATATTATTAATCATTTTATTTACCTCCAGTCTTTCCTTAAATCCTACGTTAAAGCCAAGTTTTGATTTTCGACAATTTCTAAATATTTTTGCAAGAATCGTAATATCACTTTACATTCGACTTTAACTAAATTTAAGGAAAAACTTCACAACTTCCTCAAAATTATTTTCTAATGTTTATGTATGGGGAAGTGTACCTGGTTCAACATCACAACAGCATCAACTCTTTTAATTGCAGATTGTCAATTTCCCGGAAAATCTATTTTCCAGAGACGAGGGGTGCTATTTCGTTGAGGTGTCAGAAACCCCACGCCTAAAGGCGGGGGCTTGAAAAAAAGCCCTAATCTGACCAGACTAAGTTCTTAACTGAACTACGTTAGAGGCAAGAGTTCAAGACCTACCAGGGAATGCGTAGCTAGTTCCCTGCTCTAGAACCGAACAGTTAAACATCCGTACAGGGGTTAAGGAAGTGCTGTTTGGATAGTTACCGACCTCTAACTTTGTCGAAGCTAACTTTACTGGAGTAGCAAGGCAATTCCCGGCATACAGGGAAGTAGATAAGTACTACTCCTCTGCTTATCTAACCCCGCAAGGGGGACAGCGAATAAATTCGCCCGCGCCTTACCCCCATGTCTAAAGCCAGTTGCTCTCCTCGGCGCGGATGTTCTGGTGAACATTTCAAGTTTTTGTTCAAATCTGTACTTTGATAGGTGTATCAAAACTAATGGTCAATCAAAATAGCGTTAATCAGAACCAACAAATCCATCAGACCACCACAAAAAGGGATGGTAGACATCTCAGGAGAGGAATTGCTTCCAATCTGATTTGGCTGCTTATGCTTTTGGGTGTTTCAGCAGTAGCAGTAGAATACTTTGGGGTTGTGAACCTAGTACCTTCCTTTGGTCGTGGAGGTAGACCAATGCTGGATCTAGGTATCTGGCGTCCAAGCGATGTGTCCAAAGATTATTGGGCGAATCAGTTTATCAATGGTTTAGTCAAACGGGATGTAATCAGTGGCTATCCCAATGACGAGTTTAAACCAGAACAGTCTGTGACCCGCGCTGAATTTGCAGCTATGTTACAGTCAGCCTTTCCCCAACAATCAAATCAAACCCCAGTCATATTTAAGGATGTATCATCTGATTCTTGGGCAAATTCTGCCATTAATAAAGCCTCTCAAGCCGGATTTTTTTTAGGAGATCCCCAAGGGAAATTCCTACCAAATCAACCCATGTCTAGAGTTAACGCATTAGTGGCACTAGTTAGAGGTTTAAAACTGGAATCGAAGTTACCAGCACAAAAAGTTCTAGCAGTTTACAAAGATGCAAATCAGATTCCTGGATATGCAAAAGATGCGATTGCTGCTGCTACAAAAGCTGGTTTAGTAGTTAACTACCCCGACCAACAATTTCTCAATCCCAATCAGCCAATGACTCGTGCAGAAGCTGCTGCTTTTATTTATCAAGCCTTGGTACACAAAAATCAAGTAGAAAAAATTGATTCTGCGTACATTGTTGGTGGTTCTTAATATCTTTCATAGACCTATCTTGCACCAATGAAGTGGAAAGCTACAGCGTATTTCATTTGATTGCGGTACACCCTTAGCGGGCAGGATGCCCGCACCACAAGAGTTTTATTATTTATGTTTGTACCTCATTTACCTGCAATATGCTGTAAGTAGGGATGCCCACTCTACTAGGAAAAATTAAGAGTTTGGTGACTCTAATTTTCTTACTTGTGGTGCAAGATATGAATCTTTAATTCCTTATAAAGGTTAGCAATAACTGGGATTGTGCTTCTCGATTGAATACTTACATTATTTAATATTTAACGCCTCAAGGAGGTAAAGTCAATTATGCCAAGACTAGTGGGAAATAAATCTAATGTCGCAATCAGTACTGGAGTAGCAGTGGTGTTATTGGTTGTGATCGGCTTACTTGTTGAGTATTTCGGTGTTATTGACTTAGTACCAAACTTTGGTAGAAAAACTCGTTCTGCCATTGAAGAAGTTCATCTGGTGAGTAAATCTTGATGTTTCTCTATGAAGATGCTGTAAGTAGGTCGGTACAAATAAAGCGAAGCAGTTAGGGTCGTCATTTGTCATTGGTCATTGGTCATTGGTAAAGGTTTCAGGACTATTTACGTTTCGTAACATAGTTATATTTATTTCCGCCGATTTACTTAGTGAGATTGACTTGTCAGCAAAAATTAAATATGAGCGATCGCAAATTCATTTAGGTAGGAAAAGATTTCTTATGCGTAAAGGTAAAGATACCATTGGTAAAACTGTTGTCACATACGATACAGGAGAAAAACATGGTCGCATCAAAGACCTAATCTTTGACTACCACAGCAACAAAGTTTTAGGTTTTTTGGTGCATGAAGGGGGATGGTTTAAAGAAACCAGAGTTGTACCAGTTAAAGCAGTAAAGTCAATTGGTCCTGATTCTATGATCATCACCTCTAAAAATGAAGTGGTGAAAGTAGATGAAGTTCCGGATATCCAGTCTATTATGGAGGAACACAACATCCTCAAACATACAAAAATCATGACCACGGATGGACGTGATCTCGGTACGATGATAGACCTGTACTTCGACGATCAAACTTGGTCAATTGAAGGATATGAGGCTTCTGGTGGCATTTTTGCAGATATTTACTCCGGTCATTCTTTTGTTCCTGCTCCCCAGACTCTCAAAATCGGCGAGGAATATGCCTTTGTAGAGCCTGAAGTGGCAGAAAAAATGAAAGAGAATATCGCTGGTATGGAAACTGCAATACATGCAGCAGGAGAGAAAATTCAGGAAATATCCCACACCGCAACGGAAAAACTCCAGGAAACTGGGGAAGTGGTTGGACAAAAGTTCCAAAAAGCTCAAAAAGTAGCAGATACTACCCTCAAAGCAGCAGTAGAAAAGACTACACAGAAAATCCAAACAACTCTTCCTCATCCCACGGTAGAGCAAACTAAAGGTAGACGAGTGCAACAGATAGTAAAGACAGAAGAAGGGATATTTATCGCTGCTTCTGGGCAAATTGTCACTGATGAAATCATTGCCAAAGCACAACGGTATCATCAAGAGAAAGCACTTATGGATGCTGTTGGTTTGACTACTGGTGAGGTTATCCGTTCTGGTGCTGGTGAGTGGTTACAAAAGACAGGTGAACGAATCCGGGAAGGAACTCAACAAGCTAAAAGAGAGACTCAGCATCTATGGGAACAAACAAAAGAGCGAGTCAGCAACATTCGAGAAGAAGCAGTCCAGGCTGTAGAACAAAAGCGAATTCAAGGGGCTTTAGGACGGCGAGTGAATCGTACCATCCTTGACCATGAGGATAATATAATTATCAGCAAAGGAGATTTGATTACCCATGAAGCGATTGAACGCGCTCGCAAAGCTGAAATCTTGGGTATTCTTCTTGACTCCGTAGATAGTGGAAAATCCGAATCATCAGAAATTCAAGAAAGCCATTCCTAAAATTCAGTAGCTGTTTGTGGTGTTTTAGGAGATTACTCCCGTGAGAAATAAAATTGATATATCAAAATATAAAGTAGTTTCTAATGTAGAAAAACAAGAAAATTGGAAGCTACTTTTTTGTAATTAATATAGCAATGTTATTTGACATCTTGCACCTGTGTCAGAAACCGGGTAATTTCGGAATATTAACCTGTAAAAATCTTCATTTTTCTTTTATAAATGTGGGATAATTTTGATGGTTTTGTGGGATGAGCATCTTGCCTTGTGGAACCGGCATCCCTGCCCGTTTTCTGTATTTTTAAGGCAGGCAAGATGCCTACCCCACTCATATTCATCCCTTAATTCAGCAATGCTAAATTTGATATTTGAATTTATAACTAAGGCATCCCTACCCGTTTTCTGTATTTCACCAGGCAGGCAAGCTGGTTGACTGACAAAAGTCTTGGAAGTTTTGAAATTTCCTAGCCCCTCCACCCAACGCAATCGGTTGCGGTTGTTGGGTTTGATGCTTCAACCCAACCTACATCAAAAAGATTTGTCAGTCAATCAGGGCAGGCAAGATGCCTACCCCACTCATATTCATCCCTTAATTCAGCAATGCCAAATTTGATATTTTAGTTTATAACTTCTGAATTTATAGGCATTACAATCAAATCAATTCTATGTGACAGTTTGAGGATAAATTTACTTGCCTCAGTCCTGGTTATTATTGTTATAGTAGTGGTGTTAAATAAATCACCCATATATTCATGGAAATTAAAACACCAGACTGGGTTAAACACGCGGTTTTCTACCAAATATTTCCAGATCGCTTTGCCAAAAGTAAACAACCCCATAAACGTTTATTAACAGGTAATCCCTGGGAAGATTGGGAAGCACCTCCCACATACCAAGGTTATAAAGGAGGGGATTTGTGGGGTGTGATGGAAAACTTGGATTATATTCAGAATTTGGGCATTAATGCTATTTATTTTACACCCATTTTTCAATCTGCTTGCAATCATCGCTATCACACCCACGATTATTATCAAGTAGATCCAATATTGGGAGGAAATGCGGCTTTTAAAGAATTACTTGATGCAGCCCACAAACGTAATATAAAAATAGTTTTAGACGGAGTATTTAATCATTGTAGTCGTGGCTTTTTCTTTTTCAACGATATATTAGAAAATGGTCTCCATTCACCTTGGCTAAATTGGTTTAAAATCAAAAGGGGAAAAGACAATAAACCCCTTCCCCTTGCTCCCTATAATGGTGATGCACCCGCTAATTATATAAGTTGGTATGAAAATCGGGCATTACCTGTATTTAACCACGACAACCCCGAAGTGCGGGAATATATTATGGAAATTGCCGAATATTGGATTAAATTCGGTATCGATGGCTGGCGTTTGGATGTACCATTTGAAATCGAAACCCCTGGTTTTTGGCAAGAATTCCGCCAGCGAGTCAAAGCCATTAATCCCGATGCATATATTGTGGGTGAAGTGTGGATAGATTCCCGTCAATGGTTAGATGGTAGCCAATTTGACGGAGTGATGAATTATTTATTTACTGGTCCGACAATTGCCTTTACCGCAGGCGATCGCGTAGTTTTAGAACAGGTAATAGACCAGGATTATGAACCCTATCCAGCCTTATCTGCTGCTGAGTATGCTCAAAAAATCCAAGACTTGCTACAACTGTATCCTTGGGAAATTCAACTAACTCAGCTCAATTTACTTGACAGTCACGATACAGCTAGATTAATTACCATTGCTAACAATGATATTCCCAGTGTGGAATTAGCAACTTTATTACTGCTGACCTTTCCCGGTGCCCCCAGTATTTACTATGGTGATGAAATAGGGTTACCCGGTAGAATAGATCCTGACTGCCGTCGTGGTTTTCCTGCACCAGAAAAATGGAATCAACAAATTCTGGAAATGCATCGTCAATTAATCACTCTACGTCATACTTATCCATGTTTGCGCACGGGGGATTATCAAGTCTTGTATGCTGAAGGGGAACTTTATGTATTTGCCCGCACTTTAGATACAGAAGAATTAATAGTTGCTGTTAATACTGGAACAGCAACAGTAAAAGGGAATATAGATGGGAAAAATTTACGTACTCAACCCAGTAAAGTTTTATATGGTACTGCTGAGGTAGAGTGGAACCAAAACGGGGAGATTAAACAAATGACTTTAAGTCTTCCTCCACGCACTGGTTGTATTCTGGGTGCTGAATCTTGATTTTCCCCACCACAGTGCAAATAGGTACTGCTAAACTAAGAATTGACCCGCAAAAGACTGACTATGCTAAAGCGTTCCAAGTTCGAGACAACTCAATCTCAGATTATGCACCGCGCAGAGGATTTGATTAGCGCAGCCTCAAATCGCTACCGCATTACCGTACAAGTAGCAAATCGTGCTAAGCGTCGCCGTTACGAAGACTTTGATAATCCTGAGGATGTGATGATGAAACCTGTTCTCCGGGCAATTATCGAGATGTCAGACGAACTGACTCAACCAGAAATTATTGGCGAAGTGTAGAATAAAAAGGTTTTGGGAAGGTAGAGTGAATCAAAAATTCTTGTTCATTCAACCAATATTAAAGCCTTGGCTGGCACTCACTATTTTTACGATAGTGGGTGTGCTAGTTTTGGCTTTACACTCACTGAATATCCAACCTGTAAATGGGCAGATACTTACCAATACCGATGCTTGGCGACAAGTTTATCAACAGTTACCAGATTTACCAAAAGAGAATCAGTATATCAGTAAAGAAACTGGGAAAGTTGCCGAAAACAATACTTTGGTGAGTCGGATAATTAACTATCACGTTTATGGCAAAGGCAGACCAGTAAATTTTCGCCTAGACTGGAAACTCACATTAGCAGATTATCTTGGTGCTAACGAAATTATGTATGAATTCTCCTATCCAGGGAATGACTCCTTGAAAAAAAATCCCTTTGAAGGCGATCGCGCTGCTATTAAACGTCTTACCCGTAAACAACGCAATGCATTAGTGCAAGCATTAGTCAACACTTTTAGCCAAAGCCGATAAATCATTAATTCTTAAAATCATTAATTTCTTCTTCCCCCATCTCCCCCTCTCCCTCTCTCCCCCCTCTCCCTCTCTCCCCATCTCCCCATCTCCCCCTCTCCCCATCTCCCTCTCTCCCCATCTCCCCATCTCCCCCTCTCCCCATCTCCCCCTCCCCCTCTCTCCCTCTCTCCCCCTCTCTCCCTCTCTCCCCATCTCCCCCCTCATGGATCGCGTCCTGAAAACTGGAATTGGCTGGCGTATTGGATGGAACCCATCAGCACCCAAATATAAGGGTTTGGTGGGTACGGATGACTGGGCTATTGAGTTAACAGCAGCCGAATTAGATGATTTTTGCCGTCTCTTAGCACAGTTGGCGGATACTATGAAACAGATGACAACTGAGTTAATGGACGAAGAAAAAATTACTCTGGAAGCCGAAAGCGATTTATTATGGATGGAGGTGGAAGGTTACCCCCATGGCTACTGTCTGCGCTTTATCCTTAACTCAGGTAGATGTGCAGAAGGTAAATGGAATGCTGAGGCTGTAGTGGGTTTACTCGAAGCTGCGGGAATGCTGAAAGTTTTTTGATATATTTGCTTGATTTTTATGGAGATTGTGTTAATATAGTTTAGTTGACTGCAAAGGTTTTTGGTTTTTTACTGTAAAAATCGGAAATCTAAAGTTAAGTTGACGGGGCGTAGCGCAGCTTGGTAGCGCGCCACTTTGGGGTAGTGGAGGTCGTGGGTTCAAATCCCGCCGCTCCGATTTTTGATTTTGAATGTCGAAACTTATTTTGATGCTGAATTTCACCAATTTGGCAGATTGTAAATCTACAACCAGTTCCGGGAACTCAAGTAACTCTCGCTCAAATTTCACTCATTTTTTAATCTACCACTAACTAATTGAGTGAACAACCCATGATACAAAGATGTACGACCATTTAGCGATCACTAACTTCCAATACCTGATTTCTGATTCCAATACTCCCAATCTGGTTTACTCAACTCTTCAGCAGCAAGTGGAAATTTATCGTCAAGGGGAAGATGTAGAAGTGCTAAACCTCCCCACAGAATTATCCGGTGAAAATATATTGCCCGGATTTAGCTTGAGTTTATCCCCGTATTTGTAGATAGCTGAGATTCTATAGGGTTTTCGTTTGATTACAATACAAAGCGAATTGGTGAAATTAGGAGGGGCAAGGATGCCCATCCCACTTATATTGTATTTTAATAAGAGTAAAAACCGCTATAATTCCCTTAAACTTTTATTGTTTATCTACACCTGCTAGCGAGAAGATTTATATGGTGCGTTAATCAAGCGTAATGCACTTTTCAAGAGCATCGTTCGCACTGAAAATATCAATTATCTGCACTATCATTATTAAAATGAACCGTATTTTCAAACTTAATAGTCTCTGGTTTTTTAGATAGTTCTGCTTTTTTAGATTCATTAGATTGTTCCTGATTGGATTTTTCTTCATTTTGCTGTTTCTTAGACATGTGTAATAATTTAAATGACAACAACCATAAGCATAACATAAAATTAATTTACGAATATGCAGAGCAAGCATTAAACAAACTAAATTCTAGCGACAGTACTCTGAATACAAAATTAGGTTTTATTTTAAGTTTTGATGCTGCATTTATCAGATTTTCATCAGACTTACCTGATAATTCTTTGATTGTTCCTATATCTAGTCTAAATATTTTCCTTAGTTGCTATTCTTGCTTATTACTAAAAATATTAACTTACATATTTTTAATTCTATCTTTAGCTTTTTGTGTGTATGGACTGAAACCGAGTGCAAGAGGAAAAATTATTCTACCAGAAGAATTACTAGAAAAATGTGTTGATATATCTGAGGAACATTATAGACGCTCAATTATAGAAAATTGGAACGAGTCAATAAAAGAATTGGCTTATGTGAGAGACAAAAAAGCCAAAAAACTAAAAATTGCAGTTATTTTCCTTGGATTAGCAGCTATTTTGTCAGGCATCGATCTACTTTTAATGTTAATTATGCAGTTTTAATTTTACCGATTATCCTCACCTCACCCCGTCCGACCGACCCACCTCTCTCTTTCCCCTCTCCCATTGGGAGAGGGGTTAGGGGTGAGGTGTATTTTGTAAATTCATAGTCCAATTTAGCAATGCCCTAAATTTGATCAATATTGCCTAAAATACAAGAAATAATGGTTGTAAGTAAAGCTTAGCAAGGATTTCAGGCTTATTTACTGATGTTAGCATTTTGTATCGGAATCAGTAGAAGGAATTATTAAGGTTTCGAGAGTTTCTTAGGGTTAGAATCCCTCCCGTTTGCTTCAAAATTACATCACCGAAGACCGATTTTCTCCTGTCTGGATAAAAGTTTCAAATTGACCTTCAGGAGTCCATTGAATAGCACCATCCCGTCTAGTGAAGAATAATTTTGTCTTGGTTTTCTGGAGTTCAGACAAATCCTGGGAGTCAAGATTAGCATTGCTGGCGATCGCCACTTGGGGTTGTAAGGCAATTACTAATTCTTTTAAATATCTACCGGAACACCAAAGCACTTGCGGACGGGGTAATGCACCAGTTTCAATTAACTGACGCAAAATAGTTGGTTTTTGATTTCCCACTAACAACCAAAACTGATCGCGGATTTGCATTTGTAATACAGGCAATTCGCTATTAATTAATTGTGCAACCATCGAATCAGTCCTGACTGTTTGACCAACTCCTAAAGGTCGATAAAGTCCCTTTTGCTTTTGCAATTGCTGCTGAATTTCCCTGGTAGTGAGGGCATTTTGTGCTGGAGGGGAATAGTCAAAAAACACTTTTATTGGTAATTTTGGCAAAACTTCTAGCCAAGCATTCCCATCGCTGGCTTGAAAATCCGTGGATATTGCCCAATCAATTTGATTTACTCCCTGTTTCTGCAAAAATGGTACTACAGTAAACCTACCCGTACCTTCATCTCCACTGTTAACTACTGTTATCTTTCCTCGGTCTTGGATTACTAATACTGGTTCATTACCCGTAGCCAACAAAGTAATTCGTACTAGAGAATTTGCGGAGTGCCAAATTGGTAGTAATACCACACAAAAAGCCAGTAAACCTGCAAACCACCACTTTTTCTGCCACCATCGTACCAACCAAACTAATACAATTAATGCATAAATGACTAATATCTGCCAAATACCAATTTTGCCCACAGCGACAGAATTACCCGGTAAATTAGTAAAAAATTCTACTATGTTAATTAACCAGCCAGTGGGATAGTGTAACATACTAGCCAGGGCAGTTCCAGCAACAGGCAAAATTAAGGCTGCAATAGCGCTGATAATACCACCGATGCTAATAATTATAATCAATGGCGTGCTAATTACATTTATGACAACGCTATAGGTAGGTACCACACCAAAAGTGAACAACTGTAGGGGTAATGTCCAAATTGTCGCTGCAAGGGGGACAGCAATCAAAGATGCGATAGTAGGGGGTAACCATTGCAAACGTTGCGTCAATGGAGGTACGGTAACTACCAATCCTAAGGTAGCTAAGAAACTCAACCCAAACCCCAAATCCCAGATCCACATTGGATTAACTAGCAACAAAATTACCCCTGCTACTAACAAAGAACCTAGTTGTTTCACCCTCCGTCCTAAGCCAATTCCCACCAAAGCTGCAAAACCCATAATTGCTGCCCTGAGTACCGATGGTTGGAAACCTGTTAAACTGAGGAAGATAATTAAAGCTAGACTACCAACAATAAATTGGGTGACTCTGGAAGAACGTCTAGTTAAACCCAACACCAATCCCAAAACTAAGGAAGTATGAAAACCAGAAGCAGCAATCGCATGTGCCAATCCAGCCTTGACAAATAAATCCCGGATATCATAGGGTAAATCAACAGCTTTGCTACCCAAAACCATAGCACTTACCAGGGGTCCTTGAGGAACATCCAACCAACCCACATGCGATCGCACAATTTTTTGTCGGACTTCCCACCATCCCCATTGACGTTCTTTATCTAACACATTTACCACTCGTCCACTCAGACCAGCAAATGCCCCTTGTCGCTGTAGGTATTTCTCAAAGTCAAACGCACCGGGATTAGATGCTGGTTTTGGTTTGTAGAGAATCCCAGTAACAGCAACTTGTTGACCTGAGTATAATCCCGTAGCCTGGAGTATGGGCACTGTGACATAAACCTTACCAGTTACACCTTGACTTACATCGTCCTTATCTTCCCCATTTTTGACTTCATCCAGTCGATCCGCTGACAACCAAAACTGTCCCCGTTGACTGCGAGTAACTCGGGGTGTACTCGCTACATAACCCCGTACAATTAACAGTTGTTCTTGGTTGTTAGTATCTGTCGGTATAAATTTGCTAATGTCATTACTTTCTGCCTGGGGAAGACGTAATTGAAAGTATAGAGTTGCTACTAACCCAACTACACCAGCAATTAACCATATTCTAGGGTGTGGAAAGGCTGTTAGCAAAGGTGGTGGAGTTTTATTCTTTGATAGGGTATGTGATACTTTTTGCTGTTTTTTTCTTCTGGATATTATCCGGATTCTGGTAAATACAACCGCACCTAAAACCCCTAAAAGCAGCATCCAAACTCCACCCCAAGGAACTGCTGTCATCAGCAATCCTAGGATGTAGCCAAGACAAATAATTACACCACTTATCCGAAAAATCATCAGAGTTTTTGTAACAAGATTTGGCGACTATATGACATATATGGTTCAAGCTGATAACAGCTAATGAGTAATTATTGTTTCAATTACCCATTAGCAATTACCAATTACCAATTGACTAGAGTCGTCTAAATAACAATTTTGATTCTTATTAGATATCAGCAAGAGCTTATCAGAAGCTCATACCTAAGTTCAAGCCCAAAAAAGCATGGACAAATAGTATACCAAGGGCAATGCTACCCAAATAAGCATGAACTGTACGTAAATTTGCTTTGTCACCACCAAATTTACTTAAAGCAATAACAGCATTGACTGCTAAAAGTGTCAGCACAACCGCACCAGTCCAAAAATGGGGACTTTCCATAATTGGTTGATGCTGCATCACTAAAGACAGTATACCCCCGGTAGAACCCAGTGATATAAATAAAAACATCCAAGGTGCTAACTTGCGGTGGTAGCTACTATTTTCCAACGCTGCATCTTTATCTTCTTCCTTTAACAGTCTACTGCGCCAACCAGACCATCCCACAAAGCTACCCATCACAAAGATAACAATCCCCATCATCACTGGATGTCCCCAATGTATGATTGGTTCGGGAAGATTAAAAGAACGAAACCACGCAGCTATAGGTTCTAACACTTCTGTCAGATTCAACATTTATCATATGCCCACATCACTGTTTACAGGCATACACTGAGATATAAAGTTTTGTAAAGTTATTTCTCCAACTTTTCTCAGTTTTTTTCAGTGTTATTGTTCCGTGAGTTCAATAGTTCTACCATCGGGATCTTGCACAACTGCACGGTATTCCCATGTTCCTAACTTTGGGTATTTTAGTACCACAACACCGATATTTTCCAGTTTAGCAACAATTCTATCCAAGTCCTTGACTCGAAAACCCAATCTTGTTGTATCTGTTGATGCACCATTCACCACTGGATAAATTTCCAAAACTATTGACTCGAATGTGCAAGCATAGTGTTTGAGACCATTACCATGCTTTTCTTCAACAAAACTCAATCCCAATGTTTGGTAAAAACTGACAGCACTTTCTACCTCATTGCTCCGTAATACTACTAAGGATAGTAAAGGTTGGAAAGACATATAGTAATATAATTGAGATCAAAGACAGAAACCGGGTTTTTTTAGGATTAAATTGAGAGATTTTCGACACTCAAGCCATAAAAACCCGGTTTCTTGATTCGGTTTTTTTAGGATTAAATTGAGAGATTTTCGACACTCAAGCCATAAAAACCCGGTTTCTTGATTCTTTTTCAAACAGTCGCCTTTTTCAGTAGGGGATAACCTAACTGTTCCCTTTGTTCTACGTATATTTGCGCCACTTTCCTTGCCAAATGGCGAATGCGGGCAATGTAACGAGTTCTTTCTGTTACAGAAATTACTCCTCTGGCATCCAGTAAGTTAAATGTGTGGGAACATTTAATTACATAATCTAATGTGGGTAATACTAGTCTTCTTTCTGCTAATTGCTGGGCTTCTTGTTCATACATATTAAATAGAGTCAGCAGCATCTCTGGATTTGAGGCTTCAAAATTATAAGTACACTGCTCAATTTCTCCTTGCAGGTGGACATCCCCATAGGTAATGTTATCAGTCCATTGAATCTTGGTCATCGCCTCGACTTCCTGGAGATACATTGCTAGTCGTTCCAAACCGTAGGTAATTTCTATGGATACCGGACGACAATCAATTCCCCCACATTGCTGAAAATAGGTAAATTGGGTAATTTCCATTCCATCCAGCCAGACTTCCCAGCCAGTACCCCAAGCACCTACCGTTGCATCTTCCCAATTATCTTCCACAAATCTAATATCATGGTCTTCTGGATGAATGCCCAAAGCCCTTAAAGAATCAAGATAAATTTCCTGAATATTATCTGGTGAAGGCTTGATGAGAACTTGATACTGATAATAATGCTGGAAACGATTAGGATTTTCGCCATAGCGTCCATCCGTAGGACGACGACAGGGTTCCACGTAAGCAACAGACCAAGGTTCAGGTCCCAAAGCCCTTAAAAAAGTATGGGGATTTTTTGTACCCGCTCCTTTTTCCATATCATAAGGTTGGGCGATTAAACAACCCCGTTCCCCCCAAAACTGATGCAATATAGCGATTACCGACTGAAAATTCACAAGAACTATTCCTTAGACAAATTTTTATAGGCTTGACAATCAATTGCGGGTAAATGTCGCCGCAGTCAAATCATACTCCCTAAATTTTAGAACCGCTGGGATGTTCCTCCAACAGAGTGGTCTAACTTCTGGGGAGATGCTACGCAAGTGATTATCCCAAAGCTTTTATTTTTTCATTTCTCAGATAAAGACTTAAGTTGAATGGCAGGCTTGTTAAGCTAAAACCATTGCATTAATTCGTTTCCAGGCAGCAGCCCAGAAACGCTTCAAAAGGAGGTTCTGTCTCCAGACTTAATGGGAGGCAACAGCCTGCCCTAAAATGCATCTATTTGGTAGAACCTTGTAACGAGGAAGCTAGAAAGCTAGATTTAACAAGGTTTTCCCTTGATAAGGGTGCCATTCGACTTAAGTTTCTAGAATAGTAAAGGGGCTTTTGAAATTAATTTGAAAAAAAATGTCTTTCAAATCCTTGACATACAAGGGTTTGAGCGATTTAATTGCATGAGTTCCCAAAAAACTTGAAAAAAAGAGTTGACAAGACCAAGTAGGTTCGCTATATTAATTGAGTGCCTGAGAGGGAAGCGAAACAAAGCGATGCCCCCAGGACACCGAACCTTGAAAATATTATAGTTTGAAAGCCATTATAAAGCACTTTGGGTGCGTTGTAAAGAATGAAACAAAATCTAAGTTATGAGATTGTAACTTAGAGATTAAAGAGCTAAACAAACTGTTGTAGAGACGCGAAATTTCGCGTCTCTACAGAGAATCCAAAACGGAGAGTTTGATCCTGGCTCAGGATGAACGCTGGCGGTATGCTTAACACATGCAAGTCGAACGGAATCTTCGGATTTAGTGGCGGACGGGTGAGTAACGCGTGAGAATCTGGCTCTAGGTTCGGGACAACCACTGGAAACGGTGGCTAATACCGGGTATGCCTATTGGTGAAAGATTAATTGCCTGGAGATGAGCTCGCGTCTGATTAGCTAGTAGGTGTGGTAAGAGCGCACCTAGGCAACGATCAGTAGCTGGTCTGAGAGGATGATCAGCCACACTGGGACTGAGACACGGCCCAGACTCCTACGGGAGGCAGCAGTGGGGAATTTTCCGCAATGGGCGAAAGCCTGACGGAGCAATACCGCGTGAGGGAAGAAGGCTTTTGGGTTGTAAACCTCTTTTCTCAAGGAAGAATACTGACGGTACTTGAGGAATAAGCATCGGCTAACTCCGTGCCAGCAGCCGCGGTAATACGGAGGATGCAAGCGTTATCCGGAATGATTGGGCGTAAAGCGTCCGTAGGTGGTTTTGTAAGTCTGCTGTTAAAGCGTGAGGCTCAACTTCATACAGGCGGTGGAAACTACAAGACTAGAGTACGTTCGGGGCAGAGGGAATTCCTGGTGTAGCGGTGAAATGCGTAGAGATCAGGAAGAACACCGGTGGCGAAAGCGCTCTGCTAGGCCGTAACTGACACTGAGGGACGAAAGCTAGGGGAGCGAATGGGATTAGATACCCCAGTAGTCCTAGCTGTAAACGATGGATACTAGGCGTTGTCTGTATCGACCCGGACAGTGCCGTAGCTAACGCGTTAAGTATCCCGCCTGGGGAGTACGCACGCAAGTGTGAAACTCAAAGGAATTGACGGGGGCCCGCACAAGCGGTGGAGTATGTGGTTTAATTCGATGCAACGCGAAGAACCTTACCAGGGC
>JASJCY010000073.1 GCA_030065825.1 Nostocaceae cyanobacterium
CAACAAGTTTACTCAATAAACCGAGAGATTGCAGGTGCCGTGCCCTTACCCACGGCGTCAACAAGTTTACTCAATAAACCGAGAGATTGCAGGTGCCGTGCCCTTACCCACGGGGTCAGCAAGGTTATACCGTTTCACTTTATTCATGATACAAATCATGAACTTGGGCGCAAGCATTGCGCCCCTACATATGTATCAATATTTTCGTGAATTGGTATTACTCTATAAAGGGATAGATCGCAGGTGCCGTGCCCTGACCTGGAAGTTAGATATTGTTTAATTTGCAAGGTTTGTGACGTAAATAAGGGCACAGCGTGGCTAGTATTATTCTATACAGTGAGAGATTGTAGATGTCGTGCCCCTAGGTTATTTATTTCGGTGATGATGGTTTTTCCTGCGTCGCTGGCTTATCGGGACACCAACCCAAATCTTTACACAAATCCAAGCCGTCTTTCAGACCCGATATCAACGCTGCAAATATCGCCAGCACCCCCAAAATTTCTAATATTATCGCCCACAAGGGCTGTGTTTTCAGTAACCAAGCCAGGGAAATTCCCTTTCTTAACCCCAATTCCCCTAACCATTCCTGTACAGTCTGGGGACGCTTGTTTGGTTGTAACTCCATCCCGTGGAGAATAGCTTTATTAGTGCGATCGCTAATTTGTTCATTCAATTCCTGGGGTGGGATTAAACGCTGATTTTGGTCTTGGCGATCAATAGCACTAACTGGGTGTTGTCCTGTTAATAACACATATAAAGTCGTAGCCAGAGAATACACATCACTCCAAGCACCCCGTCGTTGTTGTTGTCTTTGGGAGTTGGAATAAAGCTCAATGGGTGTAAATTCTTCCCACTTTCTCCGACTTGTCAGGGGACTATCAAATCCCCGTGCTAAATCAAAATCTATCAATACTGATTTATGTGTACCTGCCCGTACCATGATATTTTCTGGTTTCACATCCCGGTGCAAAAACCCCTGTTGATGTACTGCGGCGAGTCCTTCTCCAACTTGCTGGATGTAAGCTAATGCTTCTTTTTCTGGTAAAAATCCCCTCGTTTTGACGATTTCGGCTAAATTATTGCCTTGAATATACTCCAGCACCATACAGAGTAATTGCCCGTCCATAAACGTCTCAATTACACCGACAATATTCCGATGCTTACACCTTTCTAGCTTACGGGCTTCATCTGCAAAATCGGATTGTAAGCGATCGCAATCTTCACGAGTCAGCTGACTCAACAAACCTGGTTGCAAAGTTTTAATTACAACCTGTTTATGCTCCCTATCCTGAGCAAGATAAGTAATAGCAACACGTCCCTGTCCCAACGGTCGTATAATTTCGTATTTATCTTTGTGTAATTTATCCCCAGACTGCCAAGTCATTAGTTTATCTTCTTACCAAACCTGGCTTAATTTTGACACAAGTCCTAAGAAACACAGGGAATAGGGAACAGGAAACAGGGAACAGTATTATAAACAATAAGACGAAGGAGCTGAACTCACCCCACTCTTCTAACAGACAGTAAATCTTTGTTGAATTCCCCAAAAAAAGGTCTTTCTCTCAAAATCGTATCTATGTGATACCAAATAATTAGGATTAATTCTCAATTAGCTACGAAAATTGGTCATTTCAGGGCTTGACAAAACCCCTTTTTTCAAATTAATATGTCAAGTGTTAGTGGTAAAGCCATATGCAAAAATGTCATGACAACATGACGCATCTAGATTTCTTCCCAGTCAGAATTTATCAACAACTTGAAATAACATCCTAGATAAACTGTTAAAAACATCTGGGAAAATGTTAGAAGTTTCTGCGTGGTAAATTGTCTTATTGATGGTGATATTTCTGGTGAAAATAGTCATCCTAAATAAGCCTTTTTAACTCGCTCATCGGTAATTAAGTCAGAAGCTATCCCTGTTAAAGTAATATAACCAGCTTCTAGGACATATCCTCTATCGGCAATTTGTAAAGCCAGATTAGCGTTTTGTTCCACCAAGAGAATAGTAACACCAGTGGAGCGTAGATTTTCAATAATAGTGAAAATTTCCCGGACAATTGCTGGTGCTAAACCCAGACTGGGTTCATCTAATAGTAAAAGTTTAGGTTTACTCATTAAAGCACGAGCGATCGCCAACATTTGTTGTTCGCCACCGCTGAGGGTTCCTGCTAATTGTTGACGTCGTTGTGCTAAGCGGGGAAATAATTCAAATTGTCGTTGAATATCGGCTTTTATTTGTGCTGTGTCATCACGAATATAAGCCCCTAATATTAGATTATCGAAAACAGTTTGTCGGGTTAAAATTCTCCGTCCTTCTGGACAATGGGCGATACCTAATTGGACAATTTCGTGAGGTTGGCGGTGGGTAATCTTCCGTCCACTGTAGATAATTTCTCCGCTTTTAGGACTAACTATTTTAGAAATAGCACGGAGAGTGGTAGTTTTACCTGCACCGTTAGCACCAATGAGGGTAACTACCTCACCATTATTGACGATTAAATTAATATCTTTAAGGGCTTGAATACCACCATAATTAACATATAAATCTTTAAGTTCTAGTATGGGATATGTTTGTGTATTGCTTTGAATATCTGTGTTCATTGTATTGATATGTAATTGTATAGGGTTTCTATTTGATTTTTATTGGCGTAGCCTGGACTTGCGTTGAAAAATTTCAGTAAACTTTTTGTTTCCCGTTTCCTATTCCCTATTCCCTATTCCCTAACTTCAGCAGTAATTGCACAAATAAAACGGGATTTCTATTCACTTCCCAAATAAGCTTCAATCACAGCCGGGTTATTTTTGATAACAGATGGTTCTCCCAAAGCAATCAATTGACCGAAATCTAAAACCGCAATGCGATCGCACAAATCCATGACCAAAGGTACGTGATGTTCAATTAGAATAACTGTGAGATTAAAAGTATCTCTAATATTGCGAATAAACTCACTTAATTGCTGTTTCTCGTTGGGGTTCATTCCTGCTGCGGGTTCATCAAGAAGTAGGATTTGTGGTTTTAAAGCCAAAGCGCGGGCAATTTCCAAACGTCTTTGGTCACCATAGGCGAAGTTTTTGGCTTTTTCTTCAGACCTTTCCTGCAAACCAACCAACTTTAATAATTCTAAAGCTTTTTGTTGACTTTTGCCTTCCTCTGCGGGTGCTGGGGGGATTCCCACAATTCCTGTAATCATATTACTATTAGTATGTAAATGCCGTGCAATTCTGACATTTTCTAAGGCTGAAAGTTCTCCAAATAAGCGAATATTTTGGAACGTCCTCGCAATACCCAAAGCTGCAATTTGATGGGGACGTAACTGAGAAATTTCTTGACTTTGATAAACTAGATTTCCACTAGAAGGAGGAATTAAGCCTGTAATCAGATTAAATAGTGTTGTTTTTCCTGCACCGTTAGGACCAATAAGTCCAAAAATTTCCTGTTGTTGAACTGTAAAAGATACATTATTCACCGCTACTAAACCACCAAAGCTACGAGTTAATTCTTTGATGGCTAATATTGGCAATTCATCTTTGTTTGTAGTTCCTTTATCGTCAGTCATTTGATTGATATTTTATTTCTAGCTGTTTTCATCTGAATGAAGTACATATCATCTAGTGTTTGTTGCTGCTTTTCTGCTATTGGTTAATAAATCACCATGATTTCTACTTCTTTATTTGTAACTTCCACCAGGATATTGAAATGTAAAACCCTACCCCACAGTTTTTTGAAATTTAATACTTTGCTTTATTGATTATCCTATAGAAATTGGCATATCTACAAGCTGTCATGCTGAGATAATAAAATATCTCATTCTTTGCCTGTAATTAGTAAGATTATTCCCTTGACTTCCTTTCACTTCCTTACTGTTAGTAATGATAAGCATCAACTTTTTGCTAACATTAAATATTTCCCAAATTCCACTTAAATCCAACACAAAACCAGGTAAAATATCTTGTCCACTTAATGTTGCCGGATTATCTAATTCTTCAACCGTAGCATTAGGACGATAAATATAAACTTTACCCTGAACGCGGTCAATTAACCAACCCAAGCGAGTACCATTTTGTATATATTCCTCCATCTTGGTTTTTAACTCCTTTAAACTATCAGGTTCTGACCGCAATTCAACTACAAATTCCGGACAAATAGGAGCAAATTTTTGTCGTTTTTCTAGGGGAATTGCTGACCAATCTGTTTTTTTAATCCAAGCAGCATCCGGGGAACGCACTGCACCAGATGGTAATGTAAAACCACCACTAGAACCAAACCCTACACCGGTTCCATCTTGCTTCGTCCATATACCTAATTGGACTATTAAATCAAAATTACGTTGGTCAGTTTCGGAACCTGTAGGGGACATAATCACAATTTCTCCAGTCGCTTTGCGTTCGATACGGAAATCTTTATTTAACTGACAAAATTCAAACAATTGGTCATCCGTAATGGTAATAACAGGATGAAATTTCAACACCATTGAAGTATTTTCTGCTATCGGCAATTGTGCTGTCATAAAACCTCGCTAATTTATCAATTAATCAGATTTTATAAATCTTCTAAATTATCCGCATATTCTTCTTTTGTAAAGTTCTAAGACTTGCTTAAGATATTTGTTGGAGAAACTGATTTTTCACGGTATGTGTAAAAGTCAGTGGGTGCGGAAATAAACCAAACCTCGCTAATTTATCAATTAATCAGATTTTATAAATCTTCTAAATTATCCGCATATTCTTCTTTTGTAAAGTTCTAAGACTTGCTTAAGATATTTGTTGGAGAACCTGATTTTTCATGGTATGTGTAAAAGTCAGTGGGTGCGGAAATAAACCAACCATTTATAAAACCTCAAAGCGGGAGAGTACATAATAGTTCTGACTTTTGACTTCCGCACAGCGGTACTAGCTATCACTATCCTTGTGCTTCTTAAATAAATCCGGTGTTACCAAACCTTGAGGGAAAAATATCGTCCCAATTACTATTAGTAAGCCAAAAATAATTAATCTTCCATCCCGCAAAAATTGCGCTAACCATAAAGGTAAACCCTCCGTATCAGCTACGCTGCGTAAAACTTCTGGTAAAGCTGTGAATATCATACCTCCTACCACAGGACCTAAAAAATTTCTCGAACCACCAATTAACACAAAAGTTAAGTAAATAATACTGGCATCAAAAGTACCTTGACGCGCATTCCAGGTATTGAGAAAATGAGCGCTAATTGCACCAACCACCCCTGCTAAAATAGCCCCCAAAGTAAATGCCAAAACTTTATAGTAAGTCGGGTTAATTCCCATGGCATCTGCGGCTAATTCATCTTCTCGGATAGCAGTAAATGCCCTACCTACTCGGATACGTTCTAAACGGTAGAGTAAGACCATACTAATTATCAGTAATGGTAAAGCAATCCATAAATATGCAATTGGAGTGGGGAAAGGTTGAGGGATACCAAAAATACCAACTGCACCACCTGTAATTTCCAGATTTAGGGATACAACTCGTAGAACTTCTACAAAAGCAATAGTCGCAATTGCTAAATAAATTCCCCGCAATCGTAAAGCTGGAATTCCCACAACCACCCCCAATAAACCAGAAACTACAGCTGCAACAAACATCTCCAATAACAGTAGTGGAATTGGAAATAAATCAGTTGTAGTTGTAAAAACTTTTGTAGATAAAATCGCTGCAACATATCCCCCCAAAGCATAAAATCCAGGACTAGCTAAAGACAACTGTCCAGCCATTAGCGGTAAATAAAGTGATAGTCCCAATAATGCCCCTAATACCATAGAGACAATTAAAGAACCATAAGTAGCAAAAAATTCTGACATCTTTTTCAGTTAAGAGTTAGGAATTAGGAATTAGGAGTTTGGAATTAGGAGTTTGGAGTTTGGAATTAGGAGTTTGGAATTAGAAGTTAGGAGTTAGAAGTTTGGAATTAGGAGTTTGGAGTTTGGAGTTAGAAGTTTGGAATTAGAAGTTTGGAGTTAGAAGTTTGGAATTAGGAGTTTGGAGTTAGAAGTTTGGAATTAGGAGTTTGGAGTTTGGAGTTAGAAGTTAGAAGTTTGGAATTAGGAGTTAGAAGTTTGGAATTAGGAGTTAGAAGTTTGGAGTTAGAAGTTTGGAATTAGGAGTTTGGAATTAGAAGTTTGGAATTAGGAGTTTGGAATTAGGAGTTTGGAATTAGAAGTTTGGAATTAGGAGTTAGAAGTTTGGAGTTAGGAGTTTGGAATTAGAAGTTTGGAATTAGGAGTTAGAAGTTTGGAGTTAGAAGTTTGGAGTTAGAAGTTTGGAGTTTGGAATTTTTCCAGACGCAACATATGGCATCTGTGCCAGATTTGCCAGTTAGGAAACTAAGTAAGTTGTCGGTAATAAAAATAATGACCAATCTTCTAACAACTCAATTGGATTCAGGTTAAGCGTCGTAAAAGACGGGTAAAGTTTGGTAGGAGTGCAAGCTTCAACACAAACATAAAACCGCTCAAACCCTCTTGTGCTCAAACCCTCTTCCTTCGCTTTGACCCTAATTATACTTTTTGAATCAACTTTCTTCCTAGTAAACCTTGGGGTCTAACTAACAGCATCATAAATAAAATTCCAAAAGCAACCGCATCTTTATAACCAGAATATTCACCTGGAACAAATGCCTCCACCAATCCAATTAACAAACCCCCCAACACAGCACCAGGAATACTCCCCAATCCTCCCAAAACAATTACCGCTAAACCCCTCAAACCAAAACCAATACCAAAATATGGTCCGGCAATACTCACACTAGAAGCCACCAAAGTTCCCGCCATTCCTGCAAGAAAACTACTGATAAAAAACGTCAGCATAATAAACAAATCCGCATTAATTCCTAACAAACTCGCAGTGATGGGGTCTTCTGCGATCGCCTGCATAGCTTTACCATATTTAGTACGATTAATAAAATAGGTGAGGATTGCCACAACTACCACCGACACCGCAAAAATTACCACCTGGACGGTACGAATGGGAATCGGATTTGCTGCCGTGCCAAAATTAATTGCAGGTGGTAAATTACCATAGGTATTAGCAGGAAATGTATAACTTTCTGCCCCTACCAAATACTGGATTAAATTCACAATTACCACCGCTACACCCAAACTGGAAACAACTGTCAATAAAGGGTCAGAACCACGCTGTCGTAAAGGTAGAAAAGCAATACGTTCTACCGCTACTCCCACCAATCCCGCTAAGGTACTTCCCAAAATTAAGGCGATCGCAAATGGTAATTGTATTGGTAGTTCCGCATTCGCTAGCAAGCCATTAAAGCCAAACTTACCACCCATCAGAGTATAAGTAAAATATGCACCCAAGGTGAAAACTGCACCATGGGCTAAATTAATAATGCCCAAAATTGAATAAACTAAAGTATATCCCAAGGCAAAAATTGCATAGACACTACCTATGGATAACCCGTTTAAAAATTGTTGTAAAAATAGATTTATATCCATATAAAGACTACTTTAAAAATACAAATTTTCCATTTTGACCATCTTTACTCATCTTGATTTGAGCAACATAAAACTCTTTTTGGACAATTTCACCTTCTGGGGTAAAACTGATTTCACCCAAAGGAGTATTATACTTTCCAATCAGTCGTTGTTGATTTAATTCTGTACGCAGTTTACTTAAATAAGTTTCGCTAATTTTACTCTTTTCATCTATAGCTTTCAAAGCTTCAACATATACCTGTACCCCAGCAAATGCTTGGGCACTAAATTGGGGTGGTTCTGTCTTATATTGATTCACATAAGCTTGACGAAATGCTGTATTAACTTCCCCTGGTTGTTCGGGACTGTAAGCTTGAGCAATCATTACCCCATCACAAACAGCTTTACACACCGGAAATATATTCGATGTGTTCAGTCCATTTCCCCCAATAATTAAGCCTTTATAACCCAGTTCTCGCAATTGTCGCACCAAATTTCCACCATCCGCAGCCAAACCCGAAATAATTACTAAATCTGGTTTTAAATTTAAGGCATTAGTGGCTTGAGATTGAAAGTCAGTGTCAGAAGTTTGGAACTTTTGTACCGTTACCAATTCCAAACCTTTTCCCTTTACCGCTTGCTGAAAACTCTCTGTTTCTGACTTACTAAAAGCATCATTTTGAGCATAAAAAACCGCCACCTTTTTAATCTGAGGATTTTTTTTGAGTGCAGCATCCACAGCATTAGGAGCAACCACAGCCACAGGTGCAGATACGCGAGCAATATATTTACCTATTTGGGGAATCCCTTTAGCAGTATTTGATGGTCCAAAAACAGGTACTTTTGCACGATTAGCAATGGGGTCAGCACTAAAGGCTTGTTGTGATAAAGTTGGACCGACAATTCCCACAACTTTATCCTTATTAATTAATGTTTGAAAAGCATTAATCGCACTGTTCTCATCACCACCAGCATCTTGAAATACTAATTTAATCGGAGTACCATTAACCCCACCCTTATCATTAAAATACTTTTGGGCAATTTTCGCTCCTGCCACTTGCTCCTGTCCCAGTAATGCCACATTACTAGTTTGAGCAACAGCAATACCAATGGGAATCGCACCAGATACAACCGTATTTGTCTCGCTACTCCCACCACCACAAGCCGTTAGGAATACCACACAAGTAACGAATAACGAAGTTTTCACAGAGGTAGATTTTTTCATAGATAAATAATCAAGTAGTAGTTAATTCAATCTAAGTTTCCAAACATTTTGACATACTGAAAACGGCGTTGCACAATTGAAATCATCAAATTCCAAAACAGAGTGTTTAACACTCCTTACCTTTGCATCTTTACCTCTAGCCTCAAGAGGTTACCCACTCCCTGGTTTTAATGGTTGAGACTCAATTCATATTCACAAATCAACAACGCCAAATTATTGATATTGTAAATGGCAAATTAAATAAGTCAGCAGAAAAATTCAATGTATATGAAGAAATATAAATTTGATGTCGGCTGTCGTACTCCCAGGTGTATTGCACCTTAAATCATTGATGGTGCGTTGCCCTACATGACAACACACCCTACATTTAAACTTCTTAACATAGCTTGAAATATTAGCACCGACTTACTTAATCAGAAATTACTAATTCTCACAGGCTGCATACCTTCACCAGACCCTGTTACCCGACCGATGATGCAACTATGTCCATATCCCAAGGATTTAAGTGCAGCGATGCATTTATTTGCTTGCTCTTTGGAAATAGATGCTAAAAGACCACCAGCGGTTTGTGGGTCAAATAATAACGGATATGTGGAGTGATTGGCAAATTTCTCTAAATTACTAATCTTACTCCTTGATGCTTTCAGATTTTCTGGGTATAACGAGCTAAATATCCCCTTCTCGGTTGTTTCCCTTGCACCTTCTAACAAGGGGATAGCCTCCATTTGCAACTCTACACCCATACCAGAAGCTTGCACCATTTCCATTAAATGTCCCAGCAAGCCAAAACCAGTCACATCAGTACAGGCTGTTGCACCATATTCGATTAAACATTCAGCCGCACCTTGATTAGACAATAACATCGACTCCACTGCCCCATCAATCCAACGACCCTTAGCTTGACGACGCATATCCGCTGCAAATAACGTCCCAGTACCCAAAGCTTTAGTTAAAATTAGTACTTCTCCCGCTGACATTCCCCCTTTACGCAGGAGTTTGTCAGCATCAACCAAACCATTGCAAGACAAGCCAAATCCTAATTCTGCACCCTCAATAGTATGTCCACCAATTAGTGATGCTTGTGCTTGATTTAACATTTTTACCGCACCGGATAATAACTGATAGAGAGTTTCCTTAAGTTTCTCTGGTGCAGCGTAGGGAACAGTAACCATAGCTAAACTACTATGAGCAGTAGCCCCCATAGCAAAGATATCACTCAAACAATGATTAGTAGCAATCTGTGCAAAAATATAGGGGTCATTAATTAAAGCAGGAAAATAATCTATCGTCTGCACCAACAACTTACCTGCTGGTATTTGCACTACCGCAGCGTCATCAGGTGCATCCAAACCAATGATAATACCTTCCCCTACTTTCCCTATCCCTTGTTCCTCCTGAATACGTTCTAGAACCCTCTCCAGAATTGTACTACCCACCTTAGAACCACAGCCAGCACAACGGAGAGTTGGGAAAGTAGGGGTGGGGTTTCCCCACCCGGTGGGGTTTCCCCACCCGGTGGGGTTTTCCGACCCGGTGGGGTTTTCCGACCCGGTGGGGTTTTCCCACCCGGAAGAGGGGGAAGAGAGGGAAGAGGGGGAAGAGGGGGAAGAGGGAGAAGAGAGGGAAGAGGGGGAAGAGGGAGAAGAGAGGGAAGAGAGGGAAGAGAGGGAAGATAAATTATTTTTTGGCTTTACCATTTCTGGGAGATTGTTAAACCTTTCCATAAACCGGCGATCAATCCAGTCTTTCCAACGCCACAATAATTTACTAACTGGTAAAGTTAAACACCCACGAGTGGCGATCGCCCTTCCGTCTCCTGTACCTATTAAACTCAAGTATTCTTGCTGCGGTTGATAAAATTTTAGGGGTTTTTCCAGTAAATAGTTGCGTAAATTATAGAATAAAGGTTTACCTTGACGTACCGCAAATACACCAGCTTTGGGACGGGGATGATTTACCATAGTAGCGATATCACCCGCTGCAAATATCTGGGGATGGGATAAAGATTGCAAGGTGTCTGTTACCAGAATAAAACCTTGGTCATCAGTTTTCAGCCCCCCTGCTGTTAACCACTGGGGTGCAGATGCTTGGGTAACCCAAAATATGCGATCGCACTCCACCGTTAACCCAGATTCACATACAATCTCGAATCTGTCTTTTTTCTCTCCCCCCTCTTTCCCAACTTGGGGGTGGGGAAACCCCACCGAGGGGGGAAACCCTACCGAGGGGGGAAACCCCACAGGGCGCAAGCATTGCGCCCCTACTTTCTCATCTCCCCCCTCTTCCCCCTCTTCCCCCTCTTCCCCCTCTTCCCCCTCTTCCCCCTCTTCCCCCTCTTCCCCCTCTTCCGGGTGGGGAAACCCCATAGGGTGGGGAAACCCCACCCCTACGCGACATACGGTTTCCCCCAGATGCAAATTAATCCCCCGCTCGGTTAAAATATTCTGTAGCAAATGCCGCACCGATTTATGGGAATTGGGCATTAATTCAGGATTACGCTGGAATAAATGTATATCCAGATTTTTATTAATCCCTTGCAAATTCCCTTGCATAGACAACGCTAATTCCACACCCCCTGCACCCCCACCCACAATGGCTATAGTTATGGGTTTATGGGGATTTTTCGCCAGTTCTTCAGTTAATTTATACCAGTGTTTTAATAATTGGGAAACTGGTTTTGCGGGAATCGCGTATTCTGCTGCACCGGGTACAGAGATAGTAGCGGGAGTACTACCAATGTCAACGGATAGGACATCAAAGGTTACCGGGGGACGATTAGCACAAAGAACCTGGTTATTTGCCAAGTCTAGACCTACTACTCGGTCGATGTATAATTGTGCTTGAGCGAAATTTGCCAAGGGTCGCAAGTCAATGTGACAATCGTCATGGCTGTAAAATCCGGCAATATGTCCCGGAAGCATACCAGAATAGGGTGTGTTGGAATTATCGGTAATTAAAGTTAAACGCACTCCTGGTAGTGGCTGCATAGCGAACATTCTCAAGACAATGACATGGCTATGTCCACCACCAATTAGCACTAAATCTTTAACAATCGGTTCTACATTTGGTTCCATGGTAAATGGGGAATCTAAATGGGGGATGGTAAATGGATGAGATTTCAAACTTCGGTGTCAGAGTAACCACAAGAATTACCCCTACTCCTGACTGTGCACCTGTGAAAACAATTAAAAATTAAAAATTGGTAACTCCTCATCACTCCTAACTCCTCACTCCTAACTCCTCACTCCTAACTCCCAAGCCAGATATTGAAATTTTGCAATAAATGGTATAATGTTAATCCCAAATCTTTGCTGATTTTTTTGTATTAAGGGATACTTCTTCTATGTCTGCTAACAAGACAGACGACTGCTGGAAGTGGTTAATATCGATATCAGTTGTATTTAATGTCTCATGTGCTGTAGTTTTATTGTCAGTTTCTCAAATTGAGGGAATATCAAAACAGGAAAAAATCGCCAATCGCAATCGAGCATTAACCACCACAGCAACGTTTTTTCTGGGTTTAGCGGTAATGATGAATGCATATTATGCCGCTAAACGTGCGATCGCTATGGGAAAAAGTGCAGAAGTCGCACAGAAAAATTTAGAATTAGAGGTACAAAAAGCACATATAGCCGAAGAAAGACTGATTGCAGAACGCTTGCGAGGAGCTATTTCCCAGCTGGGAGATAAAAATCCTATTACGCGTGCGGGAGCAATTTATACTTTAGAACAAGTTGCCCGAGATTCTGCTGAGTCACACTGGACGACTATGGAAATACTTACGGCTTTTGTACGGGAATATACTGCTACTCAGTCCGTCGTATCCTTACACCTCGAAGAATTGGCAAGACTTCCGGTAGATATCCAAGCAGCTTTAACGGTAATTGGGAGACGGGATACGAACAAAGATCCCCAAAACCAAAAACTAGATTTACGTCATGTAGATATCAGAAAAGCAGACTTAAGACAAGCGAACCTGAAAGGGTTAGACTTGCGAGCATCAAACTTATCTGGTGCGGATTTGTACGCTTGCCAATTGGAGGAGGCAGATTTAGAGCAAAGCAAGCTGGCTGGGGCAAACCTGCAACAAGCGAATCTACAATATTGTAACCTGCGAGGAGCAGATTTATGTGCAGCGAATCTGAATCAGGCTCAAGTTAGGGGAGCAAATGCACAATCTGCGAACCTCTGTGGAGCAATTCTGCGGCAGGCAAATATGAATGATGCTAATCTTTACAAAGCTAGTTTACAAGGGGCAAATCTGAGTAAAGCCAATCTATCTGGGGCTAAGTTATTTTTAGTTAACTTACAAGGGGCAAATCTGAGTAAAGCCAATTTACAAGGAACGGGTTTAATTGGAGCAAATTTGCAACATGGGAACTTAAATGGAGCCAATTTGCAACGGGCTAATCTAAATGCAGCCAAATTACAACAGGCAGAATTATTATTTGCTAACCTCAGTGATGCCAGTCTCGCAGAAGCTAACCTCAGTGGTGCTAACCTCATGGGAAGTAACTTGCAAAGGGCAAATCTATATGAAGCGAACCTCTGTGAGACAAATTTAATTGCCGCGAACTTTTGTGGAGCAAACCTTGATGATGTCCAATTAGAGGGAGCAATTCTCAAAGGGGCAAAAAACTTGCAACCACAGCAAATAAAGACAGCATTGGGCAATCATACTACTAGTCTACCAGATTATATGCAAATACCAATCCATTGGCAGAAATTGGGTAATTGGTAATTGGTAATTGGTAATTGGTAATTGGTAATTGGTAATTGGTAATTAATTATGCAAAAAACCCGGATCTAGAATCCAGGTTTTGACTTGTATGTTCGTAATTGTAGAGACACTGATGAAAATATTCTGATTTCAGTTTAATGACCTTTGAAGACAAAAATCCAGAAAGGCTTATAATTTTGACCGTCTTTTAAATTAAAAGTAAAAAGTTAAAAGACACTCATAACTCACATCTTGCACCTGGGTCAGAAACCGGGTTTATAAACCCAAAATTAAGGTTTTGACAGGTCAATATTCGAGGGTAAACCCGGTTTCTCTATGCTTGTTGAAAATGCTGCAAGATATAAGATAAGGAAAAAATGGGCAGATTTTTTTTATAGTGTCACAGTGAATACAGGTTCCCCATTTATTTATTGATGGGTTATCTTTTTACTTTTATCTTTTTAATTTTTTTAGTTTTTACTTGGATGACATCTTAATCCGGATTTTCTTGCTTCCTGATACAAGACTAAGTCCAGCAATTACACCAAAACCAAGTATAGTAGAAGGTTCTGGTACAGGCTGAGATGGTTCCTCGTATTCATAAGTGACTTTGACGCTAGCTTTGGCATCTGTACTGATAAAGGATGCGACGTTACCCGATCCTGACACTACAGAGTTAGCTATAGCTGAGAACAAAAAGTCTACATTGCCAGTACCAGTGAAAGATTGCAAAGATAGGTTATCAGTTAAGGTCACCATATCAGATGCTGTGGCTGTCAGTCCAGGAATCGTCTGTCCAGAGGTACCACCAAAATCAAGCACACCGTCGGTTCCAGGAACATTGTTGAAGGGAGAAATCTGTTGCGGATTGAGCGCTAATAGAGACAAACTGTCTAGATGTAAACTCAGATCCCCTCCAAGAGTGACTGTTATATCAGTTTCGCTTGGACCTTGATTTTCAAAACCAGCACTCCCCTGAATATCCCCTGTAAATTCTATCATCACGCTCTGGAGTGTACCAACAGATGGGTTAAACTTTTCGATGCTCAAAGGTAGATCGATGATATCTGTTGGACTAAAAGTTGTAGCATCATTTTTCGTCAGGGTAGCTGCATTAGCAACTGCGGTGGTTGTAACAATTCCAGCGAGGGTGGTAGCTGCAGCTACAAAATTGACAAATTTGTTTTTCATAAAGTTCTCTCAAACGTACATTAAGAAATCAACAATCTATTTCTAACTCCCAAACTTGCCTAGTTGCGTTGATAAATATACTGAAATTTTGTAAAAATTTAATTAGGAATTTAGATTACATAAACACATCTTGAGGCAACTATTTGTAATACTTGTGATGATTGTACGTTTGAATGCTGCAAAGAACTCCAGGAGGTTGAGATCCACACAAATATATGAAAAAGTAACTACGAGAATCTGCTGAAACGTTGAAAATTACACAAAAATTCAGTACAAATAATCAGACAATGGTATCTCGTATAAATACGTAGTGTGAAAATAAGAATTTTTTTGAATCAACTTAGTTTTTGCGTAAATTCCATTAAACTGATAAATTGCACGATTTTTCTAGTTACCAGCGTGACGCTGGTAACTAAGGTTTGCAGGTTCCGCGTTCGGATTATCCCAAAAATGCAAGTTATGACCAATCTTCTAACAACTCAATTGGATACAGGTTAAGCGTCGTAAAAGACGGGTAAAGTTTGGTAGGTCATATCTTGCACCACCGTGAGAAACCGGGTTTATTGATAATCACTGAACCTAAAAACCTTAATTTTTGGTTTATAAACCCGGTTTCTTTGCTTTTGTTGAAAATGGTGCAAGATGTAAGGTAGGAGTGCAAGCTTCAACACAAACATAAAACCGCTCAAACCGCTCAAACCCTCTTCCTTCGCTTTGACATTAAACTGATTATGCCTGCCAGTCGCTACATTTAGATAAAATAAAGCTATGTCCCAAATAACACCCCCAAACCAGTTGACTTTAGACTTTGCAACCACAACACCTCCCACGTTCATCCTTGTAGATGGACACTCCCTAGCATTTCGTTCCTACTTTGCTTTTGCGAAAGGAAGGGACGGTGGATTGCGAACTAAGACGGGAATCCCCACCAGTGTCTGTTTTGGCTTTCTCAAGTCTTTACTGGAGGTAATAGCTAGGGAAAACCCCCAAGCCATAGCGGTGGCTTTTGACTTAGGTTTACCGACCTTCCGTCACGAAGCTGAAGATACCTATAAAGCAAATCGTCCAGGAACACCAGAAGACTTTATTCCAGATTTGGAAAATCTGCAGGAATTGCTTGATGGTTTGAATCTGCAAATTTTTACTGCTGCTGGTTACGAAGCTGATGATGTTTTAGGAACTTTAGCACAACAGGCATCTAACTCTGGATATCAAGTGAAAATCCTTACGGGAGATAGGGATTTATTTCAACTTATTAACCCAGAAAAAGATATCAGTGTTTTGTATTTTAATCCCAAGGGACTAAAGGGTTCTAGCAATAGCATTAGTGAATTTACTCAGGAAGAAGTCGAAGCAGAATTGGGAATATTACCATCACAAGTTATTGATTATAAAGCTCTATGTGGCGATAAATCAGATAATATTCCTGGGGTCAAGGGAATTGGAGAAAAGACAGCAGTACAGTTGCTTAATAGTTATGGTTCTTTAGATAAAATTTATGCTGCACTGGATGAAATTAAAGGTGCAACTCGCAAAAAATTAGAGACAGGAAAAGATGATGCCGAAAAGTCTCGTGTTCTTGCTTCTATTGTGCTTGATGTTCCTTTAGAAGTTAATTTATCAGACTGTAAATTAGAAGGTTTTGATATAAACATCCTCACACCAATTTTAGAAAAATTAGAGTTTAAATCTTTTCTGGGTAAAATTAACGAGATTCAACAAAAATTAGGTGGTACAGTCCCAGAAAACATAGAATCATCAAGTAATAAAGATAATCAAGATAATAAAGAAGATGAGGATTTGCTGTTTTTTACTGCTGAAGAGACATCGGCAGTTCAAAAACAACCAGCTTCTCCCATTAAACCACGAATAATTGACAGCAAGGAAGAATTAAATGAGTTAGTGGAACTGCTAGAAAAATTCACCAACCCAGACACACCCGTTGCTTGGGATACGGAAACCACAGATTTAGAACCACGGGATGCTGATTTAGTAGGAATTGGTTGTTGTTGGGGAACACAACCAGATGCAATGGCTTATATTCCCCTAGGACATAAAACTGGGAAGAATCTTGATAAAAATATCGTCCTGGAAGCATTACGTCCCATTTTAGAAAGTGCAGAATATCCTAAAACTTTTCAAAATGCTAAATTTGACCGTTTGGTGTTCCGCTGTCAGGGAATTAATTTAGCAGGGGTCGTTTTTGACCCCATGTTGGCTAGTTATGTGATTAACCCAGATAATACCCATAATTTAACTGACTTGTCTCTACGTTATTTGGGTTTAACTACACAAAATTACAGAGATTTAGTCCCGAAAGGTAAAACTATTGCTGATATTGATATTGTTCAAGTTGCAAATTACTGCTGTTTACAAGTTTTTGCTACCTTCCAATTAGTGGATAAAATGCAGGAACAATTGAAGAAAGTTCCAGATTTATATAAATTATTGCTGGAAGTTGAACAACCATTAGAAGCAGTTTTGGCAGAAATAGAATATCAGGGAATTCGTATAGATTGTGATTATTTACAAGAATTTTCACAGCAATTATCAAAAGATTTAGTTCACTTTGAAAAACAAGCTCATGATATTGCAGGAGAAGAGTTTAATTTAGGTTCTCCCAAACAATTAAGTCATATTTTATTTGCAAAAATGGGCTTAAGTACAAAGTATTCCCGCAGAGTTAAAACGGGATATTCTACAAATGCAGCAATCCTAGAAAAACTGCGAGAAGTTGATGAAACTGGCATTATTGATGCCATATTTGAATATCGAACTTTCGCTAAATTAAAATCTACCTATGTAGATGCATTACCAGCATTAGTCCGCACAGATACTAAGAGAGTACATACCAATTTTAATCAAACAGCCACATCCACTGGAAGATTATCTTCTTCTCATCCCAACTTACAAAATATTCCCATTCGTACCGCTTTTAGCCGTCAAATTCGTAAAGCATTTTTACCAGAACCAGGTTGGTTAATGGTAGCTGCTGATTACTCCCAAATCGAATTAAGAATTTTGGCTCATTTGAGTCAAGAACCAGTATTAATTGAAGCTTATCAAAATAACGAGGATATTCACTCTCTCACCGCAAAATTGATGTTTGAAAAAGAAGAAATTACATCAGAAGAAAGACGAGTAGCAAAAACTATCAACTTTGGTGTAATTTATGGTATGGGTTTCCTCAAATTCTCCCGTTCCACTGGTGTGGATAAAAAATTAGCAAATGAATTTATCCAGAGATTTTATAGCCGTTATCCCCAAGTTTTTGCATATTTAGAACGAGTCAAAAAACAAGCCATTACCCAAGGTTTTGTGGAAACTATTCTTGGTAGACGTCGTTATTTTCAGTTTACTAGTAATAGTTTACGCAAGTTAAAAGGAACTAATCCAGAAGAGATTGACTTAAATCAATTAAAAAATCTAGGTGCTTATGATGCAGGTTTATTGCGTTCCGCTGCTAATGCACCAATTCAAGGTTCTAGCGCTGATATTATTAAAATTGCCATGTTACGATTACATGAAATCTTACAGAATTATCAAGCGCGATTACTGCTGCAAGTTCACGATGAATTGGTATTTGAAATTCCCCCCCAAGAATGGTCAGAATTACAACCAAAAATTAAGTCAGTTATGGAAAATGCAGTAAAATTACATGTACCCTTAGTGGTAGATGTCCATTCTGGAGAAAATTGGATGGAGACGAAGTAGTTTCCAGCACCCTAGTACCGCTGTGCGGAAATCAAAATTCACCCATTCACCCATTCAAAAGTGAAGAAAGTTTGATGTCCTATCTATCAAATAGAATAATATGCTTTCTTAGATACACAACAGCTTAAAACAGTATCAAGTGCTTCCCGCAATTCCTAATTTATAATTCATGAATTTTTAATTACGAATGATTTTGTCAGACATTCCCTATATCTTGTTTATTCCTAGGACGTAAAAGAATGACAAAGATTATATAATGCGTGACCAGAAGCGCAGGTACGATGACAGAGGGAATCCAGAATGTAGCACCCATTCCATCCCATGACTTATGGATGACACCTTGGATAACTGCATTGAACAAATCCAGGGTTCCTTCAATGTTAAACAGCCATACAATAACTATTGCAGGTGTCCAACGCAGTCGAATAAATGCCAGTGCTAGAAATGCCAAAAGCGACGCTGCTAAATCCCCAAACGCAGCAGGTTGAGAAAATGCAGTTGGTAGTTCATATTTAACAGCACCAACAGCCAGGAACATCAAACCAATATGACGAAATGAATGGAGTAATAGCAATGGTTGGAGTGCTTCTTCTGTTGTTATTCGATTAAGAGAAGGTATTACATACCATTGGGCAATTAGCATGAAAGCCAAAGTGGAAAGCAATAAGTTGATAAGCTGAATATAATCGTTCATAGCTTTAAATCTCCTATCTTTGTCAATCAAAAATGTCTTATGTTAGCCATTGTTACTGGGGTATTAAACCTTCCTTTTATAAAATAAATCACTGCTTATATCCTAAATGAGTCGTGAGAATCTCCTATTCCTCTCTCTGCGTTCTCTGCGGTTAATTTCTTCTTACAAATGATTTAGGAATGCTATATCAATGATTAAGATTATCATTTTTAACCCGCAAAAATAGTTTAATTGCAATAAAAGGAAATAAGAAAAAGACTACATTCAAGATTTTCATAAATGTGAGGGAATATAGGAGAAATAAATCAAAATCTTGACGAGAAATATCAAAAAAAATTGTCTGAATTTGATAAAATAAATCTCCTGTAAAGAAAACCACAATCCAAACGAATAGTAAAGCTAAGACTGTAATAATAAAACACCTCATAAGTATCTCAGCTATGGCATTAAGTATATTCAACGCTTCTGAAGATAATTGCTGGTTCATATGCTATTCTCCAAATTAGTTCTTGAATTTCTTCGATATATCTTGATATTAAATCCCTCTTCAGGTGTTGGAGGCTGAAAGTATTTTGTGATGGCTTCAAATTCTGCCTCAGTAGTAAATGCTGAACCTTCAGGTTTGTCTTTGCTTCTTATCTTCAATTGCTGCTTACACAGTTCATTTGATGCATCCACATAATGAAGTAGATGATTTGCTTCCACCGACTCAAATATCGAACGAAACCAATTACGTTGTCTGGGAGTATTTCCAGGAAAATCAAGAATGATTGATACACCTTGTAAGAGAAGATGTTGGATGTGTTGTGATAGTATTGCTTTTAATCGGGATGAATATTTAAGGTAATCTTGGAAATTATTGATTTCTTCTGAATAAAGCTGTGATAACCAAATATCTTCGCTGATTATAACAGCATTATTTTCTTTAGCTAGAGACCGCGCTAAAGTTGATTTTCCACTAGCCATTTTGCCACACAAAAAATGTAATGTTGGTTTTTTATTCATAAGACTTACGCAACTGGCATGATAGTGTTTGTAGTAAGGGTTTTAACCCGCTTTTTGCTTTTTTTAGTACTTACTAAAGTACTCACTACGAACCAAAAGTTTATTTTTGAATGTGACATGCAGCTTTAGTCCTGGTTCATTAGCGTGTAGAGTTCGTTATGACGGGAGCATCCCAAATTTTAATAAATACTTGTATACCAAACCCTTCTAGGGTTTGGCTACACGAACTTAGACGCAGGTGGGCTAAAAACTTCTAGCCTGCGTAGGCAGGCTTTGTTTGTATAGCCCTACCCTTCTAGGGTTTGGGTGTTTTTCAAAAAATGGGATGCTCCCGTTATGACTTTAGTCTAATGCCACCTTTACAAAATTGTGCCGTACTCTCAGAAATAACACCCTATTTCCTGTTCCCTATTCCCTATTTCTTCTAAATAATTACTTTCGTAACATAATTTTACACAAAAAACCTGAAATCCACTTGCTTTGTGTAACCCAACATCATAATATATTAATTGTATTTGTCTAACTAGATAACTTCTAGTTGACGCGCTGGGGACAATGGTCCCCGGCGCGACTGTTGTTAAAATTAGACTTAGAATTAGACCATTTTAAACCCAGATTCTGTACAAACACCCTGTAACCGTCTATCCCAAGGTTCAACAGGTAACTGGGGTAAATAGGCAAAATCAAAGGCAATTCCGATGGTTACTTTATTAACCCACTCAGGAGAACTCAACAAGCGATCATAATATCCTCCTCCGTAACCCAAGCGATATCCTTGATAGTCGCAAGCAACGGTGGGAACGAGAATTAAATCCACTGCTTCAGAGTTTACAACTGGGGCATCCCCATGGGGTTCCCTAATGCCATACTTACCTATTTCTACGGATTCATTCGGTGTCATAATATGCCAGTGAAGAGATTTACCCACACATCGAGGAAATCCCCACTGGAAACGGTCATCTGTAAACAAGGGACTTAAATCTGGTTCTTTTTGAAAGCTGAAATAGGCAAGAATAGTTTGGGCTTGATTAAATAAGGGTGAGGAGTACAGATGTTGAGTTATGCGATCGCTCTTTTGTCGCCAATCCTCCTGTGCCATCGATTTGCGCTGTTTGAGTAAATTCTGACGTAATTCAGCTTTATTCACCAGAAATGATTATCGAAATTTGGATATAATTAGCAGGGCATAATGCCCTACTTAAATCATAACTAAGGAAAATTAGGCAGCATTTTGCCGCCACCATTCAATGGTATTTTTCAATCCCTGTTTAAAGTTTACTTGAGCAGTGAAACCAAAAGCTTGTTTTGCCCTTTTGGTATCGAGACAGCGACGGGGTTGACCGTTTGGTTTATCAGTTTCCCAGACAATTTCCCCGTCATATGCCATCAGTTCGCAGATGAGATAAATCAAATCTCGGATGGAAATTTCATAGCCCGTACCCAAATTTACAGGTTCCGAGTTATTATAAAATTGAGTACCCATAACAATACCCCGTGCTGCATCTTCTGAATAGAGAAACTCACGGGTAGGACTGCCATCACCCCATACAGGAATTTGCTTTTCTCCCTTAATTTGTGCCTCGTGAACCTTGCGAATTAATGCCGGAATCACATGGGAACTTCTGGGGTCAAAATTATCTTCCGGTCCGTACAAATTCACAGGTAAAAGGTAAATGCCATTAAAGCCATACTGCTGACGATAAGATTGCAGTTGCACCAACAGGGCTTTTTTTGCGATTCCATAGGGAGCGTTAGTTTCCTCCGGATAGCCATTCCACAGGTCATCTTCCTTGAAAGGTACTGGCGTAAATTTGGGATAGGCACAAATCGTACCCACACAGACAAATTTTTCCACTCCCCCTTGATAAGCAGCATGAATCAACTGAGTCCCCATGATTAAATTATCGTAGAACAACTCAGCCGGTTTTTCACGATTCAAACCAATACCACCAACATGTGCTGCAAGGTGAATGACAATCTCTTGCTGGTCAACAGCCCGTTGGCAATTTTCCCAAACCCGTAAATCGCACTCCCGGGAACGGGGTACCGTAATTTTATCACGCTCACCACCAGCTTGACATAACTGTTCTATCACCTGACGCCCTAGAAATCCAGCGCCACCAGTGACCAGAATCCGTTTATTCTTTAATTCTAAGGCGTTCATCTTTAATTCTCCTCCTCCGTTGATATCACAAGTGCAACACATTCAATTCTTGGCGAATCATGGCATTATCTTTAATCACCTTTGCCACTTTGCCATTAGGGGAAGTCATCCCTAGTGCCTGTAAATCTGCTTCCACCATCAAAGCTACCAATTGCTCAAATGATACCGACGGTGTCCAACCCAACTTTTGCTGTGCCTTAGTCGCATCACCAATCAATAACTCGACTTCAGCCGGACGCAGATAGCGGGCATCAAACTCCACATAATCTTCCCAGTTGAGATTCACATAACCAAACGCCAACTCCAGAAATTCTCGCACCGAATGGGTTTCACCTGTGGCAATTACGTAATCATCTGGCTGGTCTTGTTGTAACATCAGCCACATTGCTTGAACGTAATCCCTAGCATAACCCCAATCCCGCTTGGCATCCAGGTTACCCATGTAAAGCTTTTTCTGCTTATCAGCCACAATCCGCGCTACTGCTCTAGTAATCTTACGTGTCACAAAAGTTTCACCCCGACGGGGAGATTCATGATTAAAAAGTATACCGTTACATGCGTAAAGACCGTAAGATTCGCGGTAATTTACAGTTTGCCAGTGAGCGTAAACTTTAGCACAAGCGTAAGGACTGCGGGGGTAAAAGGGGGTTGTTTCCTTTTGGGGAACCTCTTGTACCAAACCGAACATTTCTGAAGAACCTGCTTGGTAAAACCGTACCTGAATTCCCGTGCGATGCTGATAATCGCGGATAGCTTCCAATAAACGTAGGGTTCCCATTCCTACAGCATCCACCGTATATTCCGGAGAATCAAAGCTGACTCTAACGTGGGATTGAGCACCCAGGTTGTAAATTTCTGTAGGCTGGACTTCTTCTAAAATTCGGCGTAAAGTTGTACCATCCGTTAAGTCCCCGTAGTGCAGAAACAGCCGCACTCCCTCTTTGTGAGGATCTTCATAAATGTGATCGATACGGTCTGTATTGAAGGTAGAAGTACGGCGAATAATCCCATGAACCTCATAACCCTGTTTTAATAAAAACTCGCTCAGATATGAACCATCTTGACCAGTAATGCCAGTAATCAACGCTCGTTTTGGTTGCGTCATTCCGAATAATCCCTTGTCTTTACTAATTAATAGATACAGGTGACCTGGTATAACCTAGCAGGTAATTGCGCAATTGCCTATTAGAAAGCCTACTAATATTGCTGACATATATACTATTTTTTTCAGTAAATTCACTAAAGTTCACTGTATTTTCTACAGTCAGCCCCCTTGAAGTAGGTCGGCATTAAAATTTGTCGCGATCGCAAGGCAGCAGGCAGTATTAGAAAAATTTTCCTTCTGGCTAATTTACGAATATTACTGACTTTGGTTCCTGACACCGTTATACTTATGATAATAAGTACTTCTTCTAAATTAATAGTGTATATTTTTGTATCTTTTTTCCTAAAAGTTCGCACCAAATAAATTTTGCTGGAGATGCACAATTTCCTGATGTTCAGATGTTTGGTAAATGATTTTGAACAAATCAAGAGTCAACAGTCATTTGTAAACTGACCATTGACTAGTGATAATTTAGTAAGCCCCGTTATCTTTGGGAATAACCACAACACCAATAGTTTTTAAGACAATCCACAAATCTAACAAAAAAGTCCTAAATTTGACATACTGTAGGTCGATTTGCACACGACGAGGATAAGGAATGTCATTGCGTCCAGAAACTTGCCACATACCAGTAATTCCCGGTCGAATAGTTAAAACATGGTCGATATAAATACCGTACTTTGGTAATTCTTCTGGTACTAAAGGACGGGGTCCAACAACACTCATATCTCCTTTTAAAACGTTCCAGAATTGGGGAAACTCGTCTAAGCTGGTAATTCGTAAAAATCGACCAATTTTGGTAATTCGGGGGTCATGTTTGAGTTTAAAATTATGCTCAAATTCTTTGCGCAACTGGGGTGATGTGTCCATCATTTGCATAAGTATTTCATCGGCATTGCTAACCATTGTGCGAAACTTAATACAATTAAAGGGTTTGTAATTTTTCCCCACCCGTTGCTGGACGTAAAAAATTGGACCAGAGGAACTCAAAGCAATTAGCAAAGCCAAAATTAAATAGATTGGTGAAAACAGTATTAACACCAGTAGAGAAAACACAATGTCGAACAGTCGCTTGGTTAACTCTCCGTTTAAACCTTGAAAAGACAAACCTTTGAGTTTCATTCTCGGTGTCTTTTTTTGTTGACCGCGTTTAAAGAAAGTACGCGCAGGCTTGTAGCGCTCACCTGAAGGCGATCGCTTGCCGGAGAGGAGTGAGCTCTGGGCAGTCATCATACTCCTTAACAATCCACACCACACATAGTCCCAATCTTAAAGCCAAAAGCAGGTGCTTCTGGGGTCAAATTTTTAAAACCTTGTAAAGATAAGAGTTTATTTTGATTGCAGGAGTCTTTTTTCAGTACATTCTTCTAAAAACTCTAGATACTGCTGGGTGAAAACTTGAGTACTAAACTGGGCAGCGTGCAATCGCGCATATTCGGGATTAAACTTACCTTCATAGGCTTCAAAAGTCTCTACTGCCTCCATTAAAGCTGCCTCGGTTTGCTCTGGGAACAGTACACCCGTTGCAGTATCAGCACCTAAAGAGCGAATATCGCGCACAGTTTCCAAAGCACCACCAGCACCATAGGCAATTACAGGGGTGCCACAAGCTTGTGCCTCCACTAAAGCCATACCAAAGTCTTCACAAGCTGCATAGACAAAAGCTTTGGCATTAGCCATATATTTTTTGACGACTTCATCCGGTTGCCATCCCAAAATTTGTATATTAGATTTTGCAATATTAACTATTTTGTCCATATCATTTCCTGTGCCAATTATTACTAATTTTTTTTGCATTTGGTTGAAAGCTCTGACAATTAAACATACTTGTTTGTAACTCACTAACCGGGAAACGATGAGATAAAAATCCTGTTTTTCTGGCAATAAGGGGAAAGCATTTATATTAACTGGCGGATAAATCACTTTCGCTTCTCGTCGGTAGCAACGCCAAATCCGACGAGCTGTATGCTGGGAATTAGCAATAAAATAATCAACCCGATTAGCGCTGATTACATCCCACTGACGCAAACGATGTAATAAATACCGGGTTACCCATCCTGCCACACCACCTCCCAGGTTACTGGCACGTAAATAATCAAATGTTAAGTCCCAGGCATAACGCATAGGACTATGACAGTAGCAAATATGTAACTGTTCGGGAGTAGTTATCACCCCTTTGGCAACGGCATGGGAAGAGGAAAGAATCACATCATAATCACGCAAATCCAGTTGCTCGATTGCCAATGGTAAAAAAGGTAAGTACTTTTGCACACCCCTGCGGGCAGCGGGAAAGTTTTGCAGGAACGTCGTGCCAATTTGACGCTTGTATAAATAGCTATCAGGGTTACGAGATTCAAAGTCAATTAGAGCATATAAATCAGCATCAACATGATTAAGAATTTCCCGGACAACTAGTTCTGAACCGCCAGTGGCTTTTGGTGTCAGCCACTCATGCACCAAAGCATATTTTAAGGGCACAGCTAACTTAATATAGGTAGAGAACACTAAAAGACATTAACAGTAAGTTTGACCTTTAACGGGGCATAAATTCAAATATTTTTGTGTTTAAGGGGCTTTTTTACCCTTGAACTTGAAAATAGGGAATGGGGAAGGGGGAAGGGGGAACGGTGAATAGTAATAGAGAGGGCACAATCATGCAAAAATAAATTGGCTTTTTGATGAAATTGAGTTGGGTAATGCCCCAAATATAGCTTGTAGACGAAATCACCTCCAAACAGGTTCCATAGAAGTGCCGTCAACTGATAACCTATGCGTTGAAATGAATTTGAACCACAACAAACGCAAAGGGGGGAATTTATGCGCATTCTAGTCATGGGTGGTACTCGCTTCATTGGTGTCTATCTCACGCAACTGCTGCTAGAACAAGGACATGAGGTAGTACTGTTTAATCGCGGAAATCGTCCAGCACCAGTAAATGGTGTGGGACAAATTATTGGCGATCGCACTGATGCTTCCCAACTCAAACAAAAATTATCTGCGGAAAATTTTGATGTCATTTTTGATAACAATGGACGGGAACTTACTGATACTCAACCTTTAGCAGAAATTTTTCACAACCGCGTCCAACATTTTGTCTACATGAGTTCTGCTGGGGTATATTTAAAATCAGACCAAATGCCCCATATAGAAGGAGATTCCGTCGATCCAAAAAGCCGCCATAAGGGTAAGCATCACACGGAAAATTATCTCATGGAGGCGGGATTACCTTTTACCTCTATTCGTCCCACCTATATTTACGGTCCCCAAAACTACAACGATTTGGAAGCTTGGTTCTTTGACAGAATTGTGCGCGATCGCCCCATTCCTATTCCTGGTAATGGATTACATATCACCCAGTTAGGGCATGTGAAGGACTTAGCTAGGGCAATGTGTCAAATTTTGGGTAACTCCCAAGCAATAGGGCAAATTTATAATATTTCTGGTGATCGCTTTGTCACTTTTGATGGTTTAGCCCGCGCTTGTGCCGTTGCTGCTGGTAAATCAGCGGATGATATTCAAATTGTCCATTATGACCCGAAACAGTTTGATTTTGGCAAGCGCAAAGCTTTCCCCCTGCGGATGCAGCATTTCTTTGCGTCAGTGGAGAAAGCCAAGACACAATTAGATTGGCAGCCAGAATATGACCTAATTTCGGGATTAAAAGATGCTTTTACCAATGATTATCTAGCGGTTGGTAGGGATAAGCAGGAAATCGATTTTGCCTTAGATGAGGAGATTTTACAGGCTTCTTGAACGTAGGTGGACAGTGATTACCGCCTCAGAATCAATTCTGAGGCTCATAGCCGAAGTCCTCTCAAGAGGACTAAATTTTTAACTACTCTCCCTTCGGTGGTGCAAGATTACCTGTACCGTCGCCGAAATCCCCGGTAATGGTGTGGGTATCTCCTTAACGTTGGGTTACGGCGCAAATATCAATTTATCCTTTCGCTGCAAATATTTTTCATGCGCCTTTACCCAA
>JASJCY010000074.1 GCA_030065825.1 Nostocaceae cyanobacterium
CCGAAGTTTGGCGGGACGGAAACCGACACCCTTCGGGTTCGCCACTTTGGCGGGACGGAAACCGACACCGCCAAGTGGACTCACCGCCAACTTCTCTCTGCCTACGCAGGCTATAAAATCTACCCTGCGGGCATTTTTCAGATTGCGGATGCTGCCAAAAAAAGTGGCTCCGCACTCAGCAGAACCACTTAATTATTAACAGATTTTTGATAACTTAGCGCACACTGCCTTCCGCAACAGTAGCATCAATTGGTTTCATTAAATACAACCGCAAGAACTGCCAACCATTAGAAACGTAATGTGGTAACTTCTGGAATAACTGCAGAAACTTGGGAGTATTAGAATTAGCGATCGCACTCAGCTTTTCATTATTCTTGATACAAACTTCCAGGCGATCGTAAAACTCTGGTTTTTGTACATCTAACATCACTGGGAATACCCGTCCAGCGGTTTCGTTAGTCTTTTCAATCACATACTTGTCATATTCCCGCGCATCCAATCCAATGGAGGCATAAAAGTCCTGACGCTGGATATCATTGAGATACATGGTGGCGAACACCGACAGTAGGAAGAAGCGACTCCACAGCCGTGCCTTCCAATCATTTAACATTTGGGGCTGCGCTCTCATGATAGCATCAAAGAAATCCCCGTGGCGGTTTTCGTCCTGACACCAGTTTTCAAACCAGCGGAAAATTGGATAAATTCGGTCTTCTGGATGTGCTTCCAAGTGGTGATAAATAGTGATATAGCGCCAATAACCAATTTTTTCCGAAAGATAAGTAGCGTAGAAGATAAATTTTGGTTTAAAGAAGGTATAATTGCGGCTTTTGGTCAAAAATCCTAAATCCAGCGACATATTAAAATCAGACATCGCTTTATTCAGGAAGCCAGCATGACGTGCTTCATCCCGTGACATTAAATTAAAGCACTCAGCCAACACCGGGCTTTTGTCCTTGAGACGGCGACCAAGTTCTTTATACAATAAAAAGCCAGAAAACTCCGCCGTACAGGAACGTTCTAAAAATTCAATAAATAAGCGACGAGTTTCCCCATCAATGTGATCCCAGGATTGTTCAAACTCAGCATCCCGGACAAAGTGATGGCGGTTATAGTCAGTGCGAAACTCTTCGAGAATGGCTCTTAATTCGTCTTCATTGACAGAGATGTCCATCCGCGCCATCTCATCAAAATCCGTGGTGTAAAACCGGGGTGTTAGCAGGGTTTCCTTCGCCGGAACTTTAATTCCCGGACGCATTTCTTCAAAGCCTGGTTTTTTTAGGGAATCTACCATGTCCTGATTGCCATGAGTGTCTTTTATCTGAAGTGCCCCAAAAAGCCAGAAATTTGGCTTTTATAAGGCGCAAAGGAATTGTCTGTAGGGGCACGGCATCAGCAGTGGAATTAATTCAACCGAAATTTTTCCTACGCCGTGCCCTGACGGCATCAGCAGTGGAATTAGTTCAACCGAAATTTTACCTACGCCATGCCCAGACTCTACGAGACGAGAATATCGCATTTGTATAAATTTCAGTCTACCAAGGCTGGGGCTGAGATTAAGTAGATAAAACGTTAAGAGTTGCAACAAAATTTCAATTCTTGTGAGGAATTGGGGATTGGTAATAGGTAGTTAGTAATGGGTAATGGGATAATATAGCGGTTTTACCTTGAATCAAATACATTTTTGTGGGTTCGGCATCCCTGCTTTTGTGGGATGGGCATCCCTGCCCGTCCTAATTTCACAAATTCCCTTGTATCTGATAACTTGCACCATTCTCAATTCACCCATCCTTCCTGCCTAGGAATTTATTCCTAGGAACCAATAAACAAAGTCTGATCAATCAGACTGAGTAAGGGTTCCAGCGCGTTTTAACCTGCTTGGTTTATGAAGCTCAGAAATTTATTTCCAAGCGGTTGATTGGCACAAAAGAAATCTTACCTACGCCGTGCCCTTACTTTGTGCCGGGTGCGTAAGTCATAGCGGTAAAAATCACAGAAATTGGCTATCGTAGAATTAACGACTACCACCTCCTGCTCACAAAATACACAACAGCGACTCCAAGGAATAGCAAAACAAGATGAAGGCTGAAAATAATACCACCAAAAACCATCAAGATCGTCTTCTAGTCTCTTACATCTTGAGTGCAGCCTGGTTTATGGGCTTGGGAGGACTGCACCGTTTATACAATGGTAAAATTGGCACAGGTTTGTTGTGGCTATTTACTGGCGGTGTCTTTGGTTTTGGTCAATTTATTGATTTATTCTTGATCCCCAATATGGTGGACGAAAGGGAACAACAACTAAGGTTAAAAGCAGGAGTGTCTCCCTTGGGTGTACCTGTAAATCAACAAGTTGTTACCGTCCAAGTCGAACCTCCCAAAGGTAACCAATTGATAGTTAAACTCATTGAAGCAGCAGAAAACCATGGTGGTTTTCTTACTGTTACTCAAGGTGTCAAAGATACAGGAGCTAGTTTTGCAGAAGTAGAAAAAGCTTTGAGGGAAATGCTCAAATCTGGTTATATTAGAATAGACAACGACCCCATTTCCGGAGCCGTTACCTACCATTTCCACGAACTCAATTAATTGCGACTCAGCCACTTTTGACTGTTTAAGCGCTGCATCAACCCCCAGATTAACAGGTCTAGGTTGACTTTACGCTCATCAATCATAAAGGACTCCAAAGTGCTGGGCTGCTTTCCTTCATTGCAGGAAAACGCCTTTTTCCCCTTAATGTTTTCATCGGGAAAATACAGATTAAACTGGCGCTTACCGTTCGCAAAGTTACCAACTACCTGCCAACACTCACCTAGTGACTCCATTCCCTTTAAGGGAAACTTTTGCTTGACAAAAGATACTTCTAAGTCCTCGATGCCTTCAGAAGCGATCGCCTGTTGTACAGCTGGCAAATAATGTTGCTGTATAAACTCTTCAAAAGGCTTATCTTCCAAAGCAGGGGGTTTTTCCTTTTTAGCTGCTTTTGCTGCTGCGGGTTTTTTCGCAGCGGTTTCATCTGGGGCTGGTTTTTGATTTTCTTCTGCCATTGCTCAAGTTTATCCTCTATTTAGCTTGAGGAGCGATTCTGCTATCAAAATGCCATGCGATCGCTCGCTTTTAGGGTATTTGTCATTTTCATTTTGACATAACCAAGACCATTAGATTTTAACCTTACAATACATCCAGAGTTTTTAACTGCTCTGTACACAGCATATTAACTTAATTTTGTCAAGTCCTTCCATTTATGAAGTGAGATGGGGGATTGAAAATAAGCCTTTTCTTATGTGATGAAAATTTGATTTTTAGGTTAGAGACTACGTAGTAATGAGGCTTGTAGCTGTTTTGGGTGAAAAATGGTTAGGGAAGTCCCAAAACTAGTTTTTTCTACTATATCATCAAACAACGTAATTGTGTAAATAAAATGAGAAATATTTTCAAGAAAAATTCTCCTAAAAAGCGGAATTATTTGAATTTTCAAACTAAATTAATTTTCAGATAATTTTTTATTATATTTGAGTCTGTTATTTGAAAATAGTGATAGAGGAAAGGGAAAAATTTCGAGAACAGCAAAAAATAAATTATCCCAAATACAAAATTACACTGGTAGGGGCGCAAAGCTTGCGCCCTAAATATGGGATATTTGAACTAGATTTTTCAACCTCCAGCCACAGCGGGGACAATACTCACTTCATCACCATCTTTGAGGGGTGTGGCGGTTCCATCCAAAAAGCGGATATCTTCGCTGTTGACGTATAAATTCAAAAAACGCCGTGGTTGTCCTTGCTCATCGCATAACCGCCCTTTGATGCCAGGACAAGCTGTTTCTAAGGAGTCAAACAACTCGGCAATGGTGCTACCACTGCATTCTAGGGTAGCTTGATTATTAGTGAATTTTTGCAGAGCAGTGGGAACTAAAACTTTTACGGACATTGTTATTTGTTACTTATTTGTTGATGGTAAGAGGGCAATCCCGCCCGTACAGTCACTAAGTAGGTAGGCGTAATTAAATGTAAGGTTGTTTGCAGCCGTGCATTCTCCCGCAACCATGAGCATTTTCCTATATATTTGTTTGGTTTTCAAGACCTTGCCCTTGCTTCCACCCCCCAGTTCCGTTTCTCTGCGCTGGGAAACTTCCCGCAATTGTTAACTCCTAACTAAACTAGGGCGCAAGCATTGCGCCCCTACAAATTCCGCGCCTCCTAACTAAACTAGGGCGCAAGCATTGCGCCCCTACAAAGTTCTAACTAAACTAGGACTTGTTGCCATTCCAAGCGATCCAAGGTGCGAGAACGCTCTAACGCCCGCTCAAAGCTATCGAGTTTGGCGTCAATTGTCAACGGTTCGCCAATGTACCCTTGTACGGCTTCTTGAGTCTTCAAGCCATTACCAGTAATGTAAACCACGGTGGTTTCTTCTGGATCGATTTTGCCAGCTTCGACTAATTTCTTCAGCACGGCAACAGTTGTACCACCTGCGGTTTCTGTGAAGATGCCCTCGGTTTCTGCTAACAGTTTGATGCCTTCGATAATTTCGGCATCTGTAACTGATTCAATATTACCGCCTGTTTTCTTGGCTATCTCTACGGCATAAATACCATCTGCGGGATTACCAATGGCGATGGATTTAGCGATGGTATTGGGTTTAACTGGCTGGATAAAGTCTCTGTCTTCCTTAAATGCTTGGGCTATGGGGGAACAACCTTCTGCTTGGGCACCACTAAATTTAACTTGCTTCCCTTCCACTAAACCAACTTCTACAAATTCGTTGAAGCCTTTGTAGATTTTTGTAAATAGGGAACCGGATGCCAGAGGGGCAACAATATGATCCGGTAGCTGCCATCCCAATTGTTCTGCTACTTCAAAGCCCAGAGTCTTGGAACCTTCGGAATAATAAGGACGTAAATTAATATTGACAAATCCCCAACCATGTGTATTGGCAACTTCCGAACAGAGGCGATTAACTTGGTCGTAGTTACCTTTGACTGCCATTAGGGTAGGACTGTAGATTAAGCTACCCAAAACTTTACCAGCTTCCAAATCGGAGGGGATGAAGACGCAGCAATCTAAACCAGCGTGAGCGGCAATGGCGGCGGTAGAATTAGCTAAGTTACCAGTACTAGCGCAGGAAACTGTGGTAAAGCCTAATTCTTTGGCACGGGTAAGTGCTACTGATACCACCCTATCTTTGAAGCTGAGGGTGGGCATGTTGACGGCATCATTCTTTATATATAAATTCTTTAGACCCAGGCGACGCGCCAAGCGTTGGGAACGTACCAAAGGAGTCATCCCAGTTCCCACATCGATGGGGTTGTCACTAGCGACAGGTAAAAACTTGCGATAGCGCCAAATAGAATTTGGTCCGGCTTCGATGGTTTTGCGGGTAACTACATTGCGTAGGTTGCTGTAATCATAGGTTACTTCCACAGGACCAAAGCAGAACTCACACACGTGGGTGGCTTGGAGTTCGTATTCCGCACCGCATTCTTTACATTTCAAAGATTTAAAAGCGGCGTTGGTTGCTTGGTTTTGAGTTGTAATCGCCTGAGTCATAATCAGCTTTCCCTGGATGTCCGTCAACTGTCGCTTGATAGTATCACGAGTCAAAATACCCGTCAAACATACCCGACTAAAAAAATCGGGATTGATTTTGGCGATCGCAAATCTTGGATTTTACGTATAAACCACAATCTATGGCTTTCATCACCTTGAGTAAATATATGCATATAGCCCTATCCTTTCACAGGAGGGGTAGGAAAAGATGAGACAGGGAATAGGGAATAGGGAATAGGGAATAGGAAACAGGAAAGAAGTGAATATTCATTCGTTGCGAGGGGGTTTAATACTTTTGACTTCCCCCTTGTAGGGTGCTCATATCTTGCACCATTGGTCGGACAAGCACCGAGAAACCGGGTTTCTTGGGAATGACTAATGGTGAAAGCCTAAATTTCACGTTTAGAAACCCGGTTTCTGATGTAGGTGCAAAATGTCAGATTACCCATTACCAATTACCCATTGCCCATTACCCATTACCAATTCTACAGATGCACGCAAATTTACGAATTTACGATTGTGTGCCACCAAAGTAAAATTAGGACAGGGCATAAATCTACCAAAGTAAAGACAAAAGATGGCAACAAATTTAAATTTAAAAAGTATTAGCAACCTTGAGTGGAAACTATTTACAGAGATTTTTTCAATTCCACAAAAGCGGGAAATGCCACTTCTAGGTGCTGTGAAGGTTAAAACTTATAAATACTGTAGACTTTGTCAACCCATCAACGGCAATTCTTGCAGATATTTAGAGACATTGCAATGGAATTATTGGCACAACATCATAAAATCATCAATTCATAGATGGATATTTTCTCCTCGATTCCTCTCCCATTGGTAGAAGAGAAAAGGAAGAGGGTGAAGAATAACCAGTCACTAACTGGAATAGATATCTGTTGGCAAAAATATCCCAGATTTAGTATTGTTACCTCTTTATAAGGATTGTGGCTGAAGCATAGTTAATTTTCATGCCTAAGTCTAATTGATATAACAACAGACTTGCTAAATATTAATTAATTAACCGAACCTAGATCAGAAATTTTCTGTACAACTGTCTTTGTTGTGCTGCGATTCTATGTTTTAGAACATCAAAGTCATAAAATACGAAACTTATGATTTCAAATTAAATAAACCTGATTTCTAAGAGGTTTGTGATTGCAAGCACAGGATCTTAGTGAGTCAAAACACAAGAATTAAGGGATCTAAAACACAATAAATAGGGGATCAAAAACACAGCTATGTAAAGATATGTAAATATACCTAAAACTTATAAATTTGGCTGGTATTAATGCGACTCAAAAATATTAGTAACTAACCGCAAATTATGAATTGCTTGTTTTTTTTTACACAGAGTCCGCAAAGCTAATTAAAAACTATTTTGTGGTATTTATACTGAAGTCTTTTTCCGAGATAAAGGGATAAATTGTTACTGCAAGTTCAGTAAGTCTTTGAAAAAAAAGATGTAATTAATGCATTTTTTCATTTTTGAACTTTCAACTTGCAAGCTGTTATATTTCTCGCTTCTTGTGGGTAATCTAAAAATAGAGCTACACAGGTAATCGGGAGACAATAAAGGTGGTGATAGAACTAAAGAACCAAGCAAATACAGGAGTTGAGGAATTTATATCTATGTCATTCATTCATACATACATAAGTTAACTTCTTTTAATTGTTCCCAACTCTCAATACTTTGAAATTCTAGGTTCTGATACACCTTTGTTAAATTTGGTCTATCTACTTTCTAAAGTAAAAAATAGGGTGAATCTGCCAAGTTTACAGGAATATCCAAACAGATTGTTTTCTTTCTTTGAATGGATTTGACTTGGCAATTCTTTAAATAAATTTATCAGGAATTGTTAAGGTAAAATCCTGCGCTGATGCGCAGGATAGATGTTGATTGTAAAAATGTACCCCCATTATGTCACATACCAAAAAATTCTCCAACAAATATTCCAAATTCTGCCGCTCTTTGGTAGCTACAGCATTCATCGCTAGTGGAGTTTTCCAATTTGTCGCTCCTGCATTAGCAAAAGCAGGGGATACCATCAGTAACACCGCGACTGCAACCTACGAAGATCCCAACGATCCCGGAACGACAATTAACGCTACATCTAATACAGTTACCGTAACTTTAGCGGAAGTTGCTGGTATTGAAGTGGCTCCCAGTGCAACTGCGATTGAATTCCAATCTGGTGGTGATACCAACACTGATGGTGACTTTAACGCTGGTGACAAAGTTTACTTTAACTTCGATGTTACCAATAAAGGTAATGACCCCACCAAGTTCAAGATTCCTGCTGCACCGTCAGTTACTGATGATAATACAGGGGTTGCTCTTGCTCAGTTTGATTCTACTGCTGGTGCAGAAGTGGAAATCAGTACCGATGGTGGAGCTAACTGGGTCAAATTGTCAACTCTCACCAATAATGAAACTCCATCGATTGCTCCTGGTAGTGTTGTTCAGGTGCGAGTACCGGTGGAAATCCTTGATAATGGTAACCCAACTGACGGTCAGCAAATTACCGTTACCTTAGGTAATACAGCAACACCAGGGGATCAGAATATTGCACTGGAAGGTGGAACTCCTGTTGCTGCTGACTTGTACACGGTAGATAATGCTGATGGTGCAGTAGCAGATGAAGTAAATGGTACACCAGTTAACGGTGTTCGTGAAGCTAGTGCAACCCAGAATTTAAATATAGCAGTTAAAGCTGTAACCAATGGTCCCAATACCAAGCCAGATGCTGTTGGTCCGACGGATAATAACGATGACTTTACCAACAAATCTTCAACAATACCAGCAGGTACTGCTCCTGGTAGCACAATTGACCCCACCGATGTAACCTTTGATAATACCGTGAAGAATGGCGGTAATAGTACTAGCGACATCTCTCTATTACCCAACGAAACACTACTCCCCAATCCAGGTGATTTGCCCGGTACTCCTGCCGCTCCTACTGTAGTTACCATTACAGACCCTGTATCAGGTCAATCAGCTACTTACAACTATGATGGTACAAACTTTACTTTCGTTTCTGGAACAGGTGGTACTAGTGCGACTAATCCAGTGAAGATTAGCGTACCAGCTGGTGGTACAGCAGACTACGACGTGACAGTAAATCTGCCTGATGGAACTCCACTTTCTACTGATATTGAGAAAGGCTTCCCAGTTCCCATCACTGCTTTCATTGATAATGACGGTGATGGAGTCATTGACCCCACTGAACCTCAAAATACCACTATTGACCGTGTATACACTGGCTTCTTAAAGTTGGTTAAGAGGTCGAGAATTCTCCAAGGTACTGGTCCAGCTGTAGGAGCTGGTCAGGGTGATTTTGCGACCACACCAGGTCTTGATGCTGATACATCCAATGATGTAGAAAGAATCCCAGATGTTGGTAATATCATTGAGTATGATGTTTACTACAAGAATATTTCTGAAACTGCTCCCAATGCTGATAACGTAACTTTGAGTGCTGGTAATGTAAACCTGATAGAGGATGGCACCACTGGTGGTAACAACTGGGGTAAGGATAACGATAGTAGCGGTTTGATCGATACAGACCACATTACTGGTCAAGCAGCGGCTACAACTGGAACCATTACTTACTTTAACGGTGACCCAGCAACAAATGCATCTACTGATGGGGATACAAACGTGAGTAAGTATCAGGTGGACGTAGGTACTGTTGCACCCCAAATAGATGGAAACTTTACTTTCCAACGTGGAGTTAACGGTCCTACTCCGTAGATAATTGCCATCAACCAATAATTAGGGATATCTCCCAATCTAGATGTCCCTTTTCTCACACTATACTTAATTCATTGCAGACATCAAAATTGTTCTCAAAGGAGATTCACATGAAACGTTCTTCCATCATCGGTATTGGGGCGATCGCATTTGTTGCTAGTGCTGCTTTTGCTACTCAAATCCCCGTGGTTGCTAACTTCTTACCCGGTGGTTCGGCGATCGCTCAAAATGCGAAGAAGGGACAGGTTAAGTTAGAACTAAAAGCAGCTAAGAAAATTGTCCAGCAAAACAAGGCAGGAAAGCAAGAGGTTAGTTGGAAAGCATTAGAAGGTAATGTTGCGGTGCAACCAGGAGATGTACTGCGCTACACCGTTACTGGTGCTAATAATGGTGACAAACCTGTGAAGAATCTCGCCATTAACCAACCCATTTCCAAGGGAATGAAGTATGTACTCAACTCTGCCACTGTGGACCAGAACAAAGGTGCAAAGATTGTCTATAGTATTAATGGTGGCAAAACCTTTGTGGAAAATCCCACAGTACAAGTTAAACTCCCCAATGGCGAATTAGAAACCCGTCCCGCACCTGCTGAAGCTTACACCCACGTTCGTTGTCAATTTGGCGAATCTGTTGCTGCTAAGGCAAATGTGAACTGTGCTTATCAAGCAGAAGTACGCTAAAACGATTCTGGTGTAGAAACGCGAAATTGCCTCTTTCAGAGGAGCTGAGTCGCACAGCGACACGCTTCGCTAACGCGTCTCTACATCGGATGCAATGTCTCTACATCGGATGCAATGTCTCTACATAAGACATCTGGTGGAAAAGGATGTAGAGACGTAAAATTTTACGTCTCTACAAAAATTTCGGGTTACCCATAGTTAATTTCCAACAGAAGTCTATAGGGTGCAACATTTCTACCGCAGCGAAATTGAACGGTTCTGGGTGCAGGAATAGTGGAGAGGTTGCATTTCTAGCAACATTTCTCCACTACCAATCCCACGAACCGTACAGTCTTAACAGGAGAAAAACCGTGCGTCGTCCAAATTCACACAACCGAATATATTGGAGGAATGCCTGGTTTCAGCGGTTCGCTGCAACTATGTTGCTGGGTAATTTATTGTACAGTCCCATCTCGGCTTTTGCGCAAGTACCAGCTTTTAGTAATACAGCTACATATACTTATACAGATCCCGCTAGTAATCAGACATTTGAATCCAGTTCAATTACAACAAGTGTTATTTCTGAAGAGTTAATTGACCCCTTGGGACAGATTTTAGGATGTAATGGGCAACTCCTACCAGACTATCAAGGTTTTACTGTCGCTCTTTACGACCCTGACCCCAATGACCCTACGGGAACACAATTAGGGAACTTAACTTCTTTGACTACCACTGAAGTTCCTGATATCCCTGACAATGGTGTTTCCCAAGGTATTGCCCCTAATACCACAAATATTAACCCATTTCCTCTCACCAATGCAAATGAAGGGTTTTATAACTTCCTATTTGATACTAATAAGGGACAAGCAGATGTAGGTAGAACCTATATTTTGGTGGTTACTCCCCCAGCAGATTCTACTATCTATACCCAACGACGAATTAAGCTGGAAATTACGAGCAACAGCAACAATATACTCCAATATACCGCAACTTCCTTAGATGGTGTACCCATTAGTCTCCAAGGTGATACCCAACTTACCCAGGAGGTATCGGTATCCGATGCGGAACGTATAGGTTTGTCTTTATTACCCATGAATTTAGACATGGGATTGTGTCAAAACGACCAACTACGGATTATCAAAACGGGCGATCGCGCTACTGCAGAACCAGGGGATACGGTTATTTATCGTCTTTCCCTGCGAAATCAAGGTGATGCTGGTTTAGATAACGTAGTTGTCACTGATACTTTACCAACAGGCTTTAAATTATTGCCTAAGTCGGTAATGGGGGAAATTGACGGTCAGTCTATTAGTATTATTACTGAAAATAATAAGTCACAGGTAATATTCAAAACTAATGAAACTATTCCCACTGGGGGTATAATTAATATAGTATACGCTACGCAATTGACCCCTGATGCGGTACGAGGTTCTGGTCGCAATTCGGCAATTGTCAACGCTCAACGAACTGACAACGATTTTGCGATAAAAGATGGTCCTGCTACCCATTTATTAAGAATTAGACCGGGACTTGTGTCTGACTGCGGCACTATCATCGGTCGCGTGTTTGTGGATAAGAATTTTGATGGGGAACAACAATCTGGCGAACCGGGGGTTCCCAATGCTGTGATTTTTCTCGAAAATGGCAACCGTGTAACTACGGATGCTAATGGTTTGTTTTCTGTTGCCAAGGTGTTACCTGGCGCACATACGGGTGTTCTCGACCTCAGCAGCCTTCCTGGTTATACTTTAGCACCCAATCGTAAATTCAAAGAACGCAACAGCCAATCTCGTTTAGTGCGTTTAGCACCTGGTGGTATGGTACGCATGAACTTCGCAGTCACCCCCACTTTTAAGGAGGAAGCGAAGAAATGAACCCCAGACTAAGTCATGGATATTATCTCAAATTTATCGGCACAATGGCTGGGGCAATGACTGTGGTTTTGTCTCCGGTAGTCGTCAACGCAGAAAGCACCGATAATTCCCAGGTTACAACCCAGATAAGTGGAGTTACTTCCACTGGGGAAAATCCTCCTGTAAGTACAAAGTTACAAAAACTTTTAAGTAAAATCGAGAGGGGGGAACAACAAACCCATTTAGCAACAGATACAACTGATATAACGGATAAATCATCTGGGATATCTGTGACTTCAAACCCAAAGTCAGAGAAACTTTTGAGCAAAATCGAGAGGGAGGAACAACAAACCCATTTAGCAACGGATACAACTGATATAACCGATAAATCATCTGCAACATCATTCTTTCCTCAAACTCCCATACAGCCATTTCCATCGACATCGGAGACTAAATTACCTAAGGGTTTACAAAAGATAACCAATGGAACCAATAACATAGGGAAAAAAAGAATTGTTTCCCAATCTACTCCCACTCCCCCCTCTTCCCCTTCTTCCCCTTCTTCCCCCTCTTCCCCCTCTTCCCCCTCTTCCCCCTCTTCCCCCTCTTCCCCCCCTCTCTCTTCCTCCACTTCTTCCCTGAAAATCATCGCTCCTACCCCCGATGGTATAGTAGACGATCGCACTACTCAGGTAATAGTACAATTCTCTGAAGGTAGTGAAGTCGAACTGCGGGTAAACGATAAGTTAGTAGAAAAAACCTTAATTGGACGTATAGAAACCAATGCTGAGACTAAGTTAGTCACCCAGACATGGTATGGTGTTTCCCTCCAGGAAGGGGAAAATACAATTACTGTGCAATTAGCAGGCTCTACAGAACCCCCAATCAGTGCTAAAGTGGTAGTCAGGGGTGCCCCAACCCAGATGAAAATAGAGACTGTAGAAGCTCGTGTTCCAGCGGATGGACGTTCTACGGGAACTATAAAAGGGCAATTGTTGGATGTCAATGGTAATCTCTCTAAACGCAATTCAGTTATTACTCTGACTTCCACTGCTGGAGAGTTTGTAGGAGCAGATTTCAAACCCGATCAACCAGGATTTCAGGTAGAAGCTCAAAAAGGACAATTTACTGCTAGTTTACAATCGGGTTTAAATGCCGAGAATGTTACTATCAGAGCAAATTCTGACTCGTTAGAGGCTTTTACCCAACTGCAATTTGAAACCGCTTTGCGTCCCAGTATTGTTACTGGGGTAGTGGATGTGCGTTTAGGTGCTAGAGGTACAGACTTTTTCAGTAGTTTCCGGGAGTTTCTCCCGCCAGATGAGGATAACAGCACTCAGTTAGATTTCCACTCGGCTGTATTTGCTACTGGGGCAATTGGGGAATGGTTGTTCACGGGGGCATATGATAGTAGTCGTACCTTGAATGAAGATTGTGATTGCGGTAGTAATAACCGTTTAAGTAGAGATACGCAATTTAGCGAGAAAACTTATCCTGTCTATGGGGATAGTTCTAGAGTTGAAGCTGTCACCTCTTCCCTAGATAGTCTATATTTAAGGTTAGAGCGTTCATCCCGGATTCCTGGAGCAAATCCAGATTATTTTATGTGGGGTGATTACGACACCCAAGAGTTTGCTCGTCCTTCCCAAGAGTTTACCGCTACCAGTCGTAGACTCCACGGCTTTAAAGCAAATTATAACTTAGGTAATTTGCAAATTACGGGTTTCTACGGTAATAATGTCGAAGGTTTTCAACGGGATACTATTGCCCCTGACGGCACTAGCGGCTATTACTTCCTTTCTCGCCGTTTAGTAATCCCAGGTAGCGAAAATGTCTACATAGAATTAGAAGAACTGAATCGTCCTGGTACTGTATTAAAGCGGGAAAAGTTAAATATAGGGGCAGATTACGAAATCGACTATGACCGTGGTACTCTCTTATTCCGGGAACCGATTTTACGTACCGATGTAGATGAAAATGGGCAAGTTTTGGTCAGACGAATTGTTACTACCTATCAATATGAAAGTGATAGCGATGATAGCAATATTTTCGCTGGTCGTCTACAATATAATCTTGCTCGGGGCTTAAATCAGGAAAGTTGGGTAGGTGCAACTTATCTGCGGGAAAACCAGGGTATACGAGACTTTGAACTCTACGGTGCAGACGCGCTAATTTCTCTGGGTTCTGGCAGAAAATTAATTGCGGAATATGCCCATTCTAGTAATGATTCTGCAGAGTCTGGTTTTGTCACCGGTGAAGCTTGGCGATTAGAAGCACAAGGAGAGATTTTCAAAGGAGTTCAAGGACGTGCTTACTATCGTACAGCAGACCCAGGCTTTGCTAACAATGCTACCATTAGTTTTGTCCCTGGTCAAACTCGCTATGGGGCACAGGTAACAGGTAAAATTTCTCGCAGTACCCAAGTCAAAGTACAATACGACCATGAAGACAACTTTGGTGCTGCACCCCAAGCCATAACTAACTTTGAGGACTTAATTACCCCTCGTACCGACCCAATTACCGGACAGGAACTTGATAACTCCCTGACCACAATTTCTGCGGGTATTCAACAGCAAATTGGCAAAGCAAAGTTAAATGTAGATTGGTTACACCGCGATCGCAAAGACAGGATAACCAATATTGAAACTAACTCTGACCAATTGCGTTCTCGTCTCACATATCCCCTGGCTGATAACCTGACCTTCCTCGCACAGAACGAACTTACCCTATCTTCGGAAACAGATACAGTTTACCCTGACCGCACCCTCTTTGGGCTAAATTGGGCTGCTATGCCTGGTATCAACGTCAGTCTCACCCAACAATTTTACAGTCGCGGTCAATTTGACGGTAATTCTATCACCAATCTTAGCATCAACGGCGAACACAAACTAGGTACAGACACCACCATCACCGGACGTTACTCTATCTTAGGTGGTGCTGATAGTATTAGTAGTCAAGGGGCACTGGGTTTAAAGCAAAACTGGAATATTACCCCCGGTTTACGTCTCAATCTCGCCTACGAACGGGTATTTGGTAACTTCTTCGGCAATAATGGTGCTGGTGTCCAATTTGCCCAACCTTCAGCCCCCGGTCAAAGTGCATCTTCCCTAGGTTTTGCCGGTGGCGATAGCTATAGCGTTGGGTTAGAATACACTGATAGTCCTGGATTCAAAGCCAGCGCTCGTTTTCAACACCGGAGTTCCTCCAGCGGCTCCAATACTGTAATATCCGCAGCTGCTACTGGTAAAATATCACCAGCGCTTACAGGACTATTGCGCTATCAACAAGCAAGTTCCAGCAATCAAAAATTGCAAGGACTAGGAGACACAGCCAACCTCAAACTAGGTTTAGCATATCGTAACCCCAAAGACGATAAATTTAACGCCCTCCTGCGTTACGAATATCGCAAAAACCCCTCCACCATTCCCGAATCAGCCCTATTTGGAAGCGGTACAGGTGCAGAAGACCATACCTTTGGCTTAGAAACTATCTACGCACCCAATTGGAGATGGGAATTCTACGGTAAATATGCCTTCCGTAAAAGTACCTCCTACCTAGCAAACGACTTAGTAGGTAGCAGTACTGCAAATCTAGCACAATTACGAGCCACATACCGCTTAGGATACAGCATGGACTTGGTAGGGGAAGCAAGATGGATAAACCAAAGCGACTATACTGAAACAGGCTTTGTCATCGAAGCAGGTTACTACCTCACCCCCAACCTCAGACTCGGTGCTGGTTACGCATTCGGTAACATTGATGACCGCGACTTTTCCGGTACTCGTTCCGCAGGGGGTCCTTATATCGGCTTAACCCTGAAACTCAACGAACTATTTAACGGTTTTGGTTTACAAAGAGTCGCACCACGTCAACAACAAGAATCCGAGGTGAAAGCAGAAAAGCGGAGGGAAGGATGATTAATCAGAAAAAAAACAAGCATAAACGCAGAAAAGTAGATAAATTGAGAGAATACTCTAATATAATCTTACTTTTCTTCCTAGTTAGCTTACCCATCCAACCAACCACAGCCCAAACAACTTCCCTGCGAGTCACGGTCAACAGCAACGAAGACACAATCCAACCCGATGACAAACTCACCCTGCGGGAAGCAATAGAAATCCTCAACACAACTATAGCGCTAGAGAAACTTACCCCAGAAGAGAAAACCCTAGTTCAAGTACATCCCTCTCCCACAATTGAATTTCAATTACCCCCCACACAAACAACCATCCAGCTAGAAGATATCCTTCCACCCCTTTCCACACCAGGGTTAGTAATTGATGGAACTACCCAACCCGGTTACGACAGCAGTAAATCAACCACAGCCGAAATTGCAATTCCCACCCCCCTAGTTTCTATTACCCCCGCAGCAAACCGGGAAATTTTCCGGGGATTAACCGTAGTTGCAGATAACATCACAATTCGGGGTTTGAGTTTATATGGCTTTACCAAAAACCATCGCGCTACAGAAAGCACACCACCGGGTGATATTGTCATTGGTGCAATCCCATCAACCATGAAAAACCTCACCCCGTCCTTAAGTCCTGCGGACACGCTACGCGAACGGACACCCCTCTCCCTTTCCCCCTCTCCCAATGGGAGAGGGGTTAGGGGTGAGGGTAACAGAGGAGGAAGAAAACAGAATAATGTTCCTAAAAATGTAGTTATCGAAAACAACTGGCTGGGTATTCTCCCGGATGAAACTATGCCCGCCAATACCTCGGCATTTGGGGTATCTGTATTTAATGCTGTGGGTACTGTTATCCAACGCAACCGCATTTACCACCATGATGGAAGCGCCATTATTACCGGAATTAGTGGCGAAGACATGCTGGTACAAAATAACATTATTGTCGGTAATGGCATCGCGGGAATGCCTGACGCTATCCGGTTAGATGGTAAAATTAATAACGCAAAAATTACTTCTAACCTGATTTGCGGTAATGATGGTAGTGGTATATATCTATTTAAGCCAGAAGGGTCAGTTCAAATCCAGGATAACCAAATCAAGTTTAACGGAAGACGGTTACGCAGAGCTGCTGTTTACCTAATGGGTAACAATCATCGAGTATTAAACAACGAAATCAGCAATCAAACCGGTCCAGGGGTGGTAGTTACATCCTATCCCCAAAGTCATCGCAACCTAATTCAAGGAAACCGCTTTGCCAATCTCGAAGGACTCAGTGTTGACCTGAATACCAGACACAACGTGGGTGTACAAGACTTCCAACGGGGTGATGGTCCCAATCCACAGCGCGATTCTGGCAATCGTCGCCGAGACACCGGTAACGCCGCAATTAACACACCTGAATTTTTCAGTTCCGAGTTTTTACTGATTGACGGCAAAGTGGGTATTGATGGTAAAGCCGACCCTGGTTCCGAAATCGACATCTACCGTGTTAACCCCAACCCCCAAAAACAAATAGATTTATATCCTGCATATTCTCCCTTGGGGGAAGTTGTCGCTACAGTCAAAACCGACGATAAGGGCAAATTTAGCGCTACCTTAGATAATATCAGACCGGGAGACAAATTGAGCGCGATCGCCACTGACCCCCGTTACGGAACTTCCGAACCATCTGCCAATGTCCTAGTGAAATTACCAGGAGAAACACCAACTCCAGAAATTAATATCACCGCAGATGTACCCAAATGTACTACCCCCAAAATTGCTGAAAAACCACCAACTATTCCTCCAGTAACTACTGTAACGCCACCACCCCTACCACCACCAATTATTTCCCTGCGCGTACCCCGGAATATTCATTACGCTTTAGACAAGGACAATATTAGTCCTGAAAGTGCCCAGGTTTTGGATAAAATCGCCGCAGTATTACGGAAATATCCCACCATTGTCATTGAATTACAGGGTCATACAGATTCCCGCGCTAGTGTTGCTTATAACCAAGATTTAGCACAGCGACGGGCTACAAATGCGAGGAAATATTTGATACAAAAAGGTATTTCACCAGAAAGGATGACAATTCGTTCCTTTGGGGAAAGAAAATTATTGACCGAAGAAAATAATCGAGTTGATTATGCGCGTAACCGTCGCGTGGAAGTGATTTTTGTCGATGTCAGGGGTGTGAATATCGTGTTTGATAGCCAAGAACAAGATTTGCAGATTGAACCGTAACCAAATCAATAATGTAGAGACGCGATATATCGCGTCTCTACACCCACGGTGCGTCTCTACACCCACGGTGCGTCTCTACACCCACGGTGCGTCTCTACACCCACGGTGCGTCTCTACACCCACGGTGCGTCTCTACACCCACGGTGCGTCTTTACCCCACGGTGATAATTTGAATTTGGAATTGAACCATGACCAAACCAAGATTTAAAGGCAAATACCGGGTAGAATCCACACGTTTACCAAATCGGAATTACGCCGCTAATGGTTGGTATTTTGTTACCATCTGTACAGGCGATCGCTCACCTTTTTTTGGTAACATCAATACCAGTCAAGTGCAGCTATCAGCCATTGGAGAAATAGCCCAAAAATTCTGGGCAGATATTCCCAAACATTTCCATTACACCTACATCGATGCCTATGTAATTATGCCTAATCACGTACACGGCATCGTAATTATCGATCGCCCCGCAGATGTTGTAAAAATACATGACAACGGAAATGTAGAGACGCGACATATGAATGTAGATACACAATATATGAATATAGATACGCGACATATGAATGTAGAGACGCGACATATTAATATAGAGACGCGACATATGAATGTAGAGACGCGATATATGAATGTAGAGACGCGAAATTTCGCGTCTCTACAGCAGCCGACGGATGAATCGAACAAATTTGGACCACTAAAACCTGGGTCATTACAGGCAATTATTCACGCCTATAAATCTGCTGTAACCCGTTGGTGTCGCCAAAATGGTCATGACAATTTCCGTTGGCAACCCAGATTTTACGAACACATCATTCGCGCTGATGAATCATTAGACAGAATCCGTCAATACATCGCCGATAATCCTGCCAAATGGGAATTAGACAAAGACAATCCTGCAAATTTATGGATGTAACAACCATACCCCCAATGTAGAGACGCGATATATCGCGTCTCTACACAGTGCAACATCTCTACAGTTTATGTGGGAGTTTATATCTTTTTGGAAATCATATTTTCTGTGACAGAGATCACAGTTATTGATGATTTTGTGAATATATTTAAACTATAGAGTTAGTCAGGAAAGTTTATTATACCAATTTTCAATGTACTAACTACATTTCGACAGATTGATAGAGGCGAATATCAGTTTGACTCATCAGCATTCAGGGAATTCCAATTAAAAATAAAATATGTTTTTCAACTAAATAGTAATAAGTGCGATCGCAATTCATATCGCTGTAGTTGAAACATTTCTAGTTAAGACAGCAAGACTGTTGAGAGACAAGGGATTGTCTACTTTTTCCTGCCACTTTCTCTCATCAAGCCTTTATTTTAAGTATCTACTAACTATTCCAACTTCTATAAAAAATATCCATGAATCTCTTGAATCAGTTTATGTACAATTACACTCGCAAACCCTATAAATGGAGGCATCAATTAATTGGGGGTGCTTGTCTTTTAATTAGTACCGTGCTGGGTATTACTCCAGCACTAGCAGAAGGTTCTTATCAACTGGAAGTACGAGACGAAACCGGAGGAGTACCAACTACAATCAATGGTCAGGGTTTTTTAGAGTATAACTCTAGTTACTCAAGCACTGCTAGCGGGATTCCTGTCAGACAACGTCCGATGTTCGTTGATGTTCATAACAGTGGAGAAGTTATTAATATCTCCGCTTGTGGTGTGGATGACAACGATCAGATTCGGGTGCAAATTTATTACCATCCTCCAGGCACGTTCAACGAATATACTTCGCCATTGCCCACAGGTACCCAAGTTTTAGATCAAACCTTATCTACCAGCACTACAGGAGTAGGTCGAGTTGCCTGTAACGACCCGATGAATGCTCCTCTCACCAATCCCCTCAAGTACAATACAGACACAAGCAGTGGAGGTTCTGGCACTGGAGTCTATGAAATCCGCTTTTTCAACAATAATAAGAATGGAAGTACTGGGTTAATTGACCGTTTCGATGTTACTATCACTCCCAATATCTCCACCAATCCCGATCCTACCCTCAAGCAAGGACGCCTTTGGGCTTATTATTGGGGTTATAGAGCTAGAGGATATGACAGCGATCGCGCTGTTGATACAAACTACTACATCCGCGTACCAGGAGGTTTCCCAGGTACAGAATTTGTTTGGAAACTAGACCTAAATAATTTCGCTGGGTTTGCATACGAGATTTTAGCCAACCAACTCGGTGTTGATTCTCCTAATGCAGCAGGAGAGAAAGTATCGGGATTGAGTGTTCCTAATAACACTAACAATTCCACCCCACAGTACAGGATTTATATGAGTTATCCAGCGGATGCGTCTTTACCACCGAGTCCGACAACATTTCCCATAATTTCTGACTTTCGATTTGAAGATGCGGCAGGGGTAGATAACACCATATCCCCTAATGGTACGATTGGGGTTCAAGATAGTGGTTCATTTAAATTCACCACTAATGTTGATGGCACCTACGGCATGACCATTGATGTTTCTGATGGTAATGGTGGTGGTCCAGATGGGGTATTTGGTCCCGGTGATGTCTATCTCACAAATACAACTGTGGCAGGAAGTGAAACAGTGATTCCCTGGGACGGTACAGATAATTTTGGTAATAGCCTTGCCAATGGTAGCTATAATGTTCGCTTGCAAGTGCGTTTGGGTGAATATCACTTTACGAGTGACGATGCAGAAACCAGTGGTGGTGGATCAGATAACGGTTTAACGATTTTTCAAGCACTCTCGAATAGCAATATCATCAATACCCAAGTTTATTGGGATGATATTACAGGGTTAGGAAATCCTCCTGGAGGTACTAGTACTTTACCTAATGGTGGTACTTCTGGTACTGCCGCAGGTAGGCATACCTGGGGTAGCTTTACTGGTGATGGTTTCGGTAATTTGAGAATGATCGATACTTACGTTTTTGGTAATAGTTCTATCGCTTTTACTACAGCTATCTTGAGTGATAGTGATTCTCCTCCACCGATATGCCCGGCAGGTGATACCCTGGTTTCTTCTTCAGGCAATGCCGATAGTCAAACTAACACAGGGGTTGGCAATCCAAATAATGCCTTAGGCACACCTAATAACAATTATGCGGATTTACGTGCTAGTGACGTACTTACCCTCGATCTCACAGATTCAGTCCCCGAAAATGCCATTGTTGCTATTACTATTACACGGGGTAACGACAACGGACGGGTCACCATTGAGGCATCCTCTGACGGCACTAATTTCTCTGGTGCAGAAGTCTATGGCAATCCAGGTAACGTCAATACCACTATCCCAGCTACTGTTGCCTCTGGCACCTTTGAAACTATCAACTACACCGTACCTGCGGGGGGTGCCCGTTATCTACGTTTTACTCGCAATGCTGGTCGGATTCGTGTGGATGCTGTCACGTATTCACAAATATGTTCTTCTTCCGGGGGCAGTTCTGGCAACCCGAATATAATTTTGGTCAAACGCATCACTCGTATTAATAACTCTCTCAATAATCCCAATGACAATACGCCATTAAATACTGTCGTGGATGACACGACCTCCAGCAAACAGAATGATGATAACAATCCTAACTGGCCCAGTAATTATTTGCTCGGGGCAATTGATGGCGGCAAAGTTAAACCTGGAGATGAAATTGAGTATACCATCTACTTCCTGTCAACAGGTAACAACACTGCGAATAATGTATTAATGTGCGACTTAGTTCCCCAAGAAACCACATTCGTACCAACGGCATTTGGTGCAGACAATGGTATAGTCCTCAGCTATAACGGCACTACCTTAAACCTCACCAATTCCCAAGATAGTGATGCTGCTCGATATTTCTCACCTAGTATAGAACCCTCCACTATACATACTAATATAGATTGTGATGGCGACCCCGGTATCAGTACACCTAATGATAATGGTGCTGTAGTGGTAGATTTAGGTAATTTGCCTCATGCTACTACACCTGGTCAATTAAATAGTTATGGATTTTTCCGCTTCCGGACGCAAGTGAAGTAGGAGATAGGCTAAATGTAGAGACGTTCCAGTGCAAGGTCTCTACAGATGATGTGGGCAAATATCATTCATTGTCACATTTAACAACGCCAGTAACACTATTTTTATCACGCGAATTAACATATTATAAAAAGCATAAAAGCAGTAAATTTACTTGTATTTTCATTCTTTCTATGTGGGTAACCTATGGTTGTCCATGATTTGACTGTATGCGTTCAAATCATTGAATTACCAATGTGTTCCTTACCGTTACTGAATTGAATGAAATCTTTATTTCAATATTTAACAATTTTTGTTAAATCTACTGGCAATAAAACTACTATTCCCTTTAAACATTGCAACTTTCTTGGTTATCTAGGGTTATTACTGTGCGCTTCTAGCTTTTCTCTCCCTGCTTATGCTGAAGGTAGCCGTGATATGTATCCTTCAGGTGCCCAAGGAAACAGGGGTCATATCTTATGGCGGGCTGGTACCTCCAATGGGGGCTTCTTTGAAAGAACACTACTACGGGTTTATGCGCAAAAAGATGAATACATCCTCATGGGTTCCAGCGCTGTTGGGGTAGGACAAGGAAATATTTTAGTTTATAATCCTAATACAGTTACAGGAGATGTTGCCAAAGAAAATCTGCCATCCACGGCGAATTTTAACTGTGTGAGTCAACAACCGGGTAGAGGATTTATTAGCAGTCGTACTCAAGAATTAGCAGGACCTCAATCAGTTAATGGTAATAGCAATACTAATGGCTATGTTCCCTGCTACTATCAGGCACCAGAGACTGGAATTTACTACATTGCCATGTATGGTTCTAGTGGCAGCAACTCCCTAGATATTCCCAATAATGGTGTAGAACCAAATATTGAAAATATTAATACTACTACGAGTCAGAGAACAGGTATTTCTGCTTGGGATGTAACTGTACGTAGCAGCAACCAATCATCTACAACGGATATTAAAGGTAGACTATTTACCTTTTACATGGTGATGAACATGGGTGATAATGGTCGGCAACTACACTCTAACCTCTATATTATCACCATTGATGGTTTCCGCTATCAGTTGGATATGCGGGGGTTAGACCCCTTTGGGTTTCGGATATACGGTAACCAAATAGGTAACTGGGATAGCGACCGCAAAACCCCCCTTTACCGCGACGTATTAGGTCAAGATGGTGACGTTTCTAATCCTGAGGGGGGTGTTAGTACTGCACCTCCCCAATTTCCCATGTTTTTGAACCAAGTCGATCCCACTGCTTTAAGCCAGATCACCCTATACAATACTAATGGTCAAGCCACAGGTACTGGCATTCCCACTGTTCCCACTTTACCAGTGGTCAGCAATCCCAATTTTACAGGCACAGTCACCGGAAAAACTAGTTTTGTGAACACTGGTGGTACATTTACATTTGATTCTAACGCTCCAGGCACCTATCAAATAACTATCAGCCGTGATGGTGTCAACTTTGACCCGACCAATCCCCAAAATCGCGTGTTGCGGGGAATTATGACCGCAGGTGGTTCTCAGTCAGTTACTTGGGATGGTAAAGATAACAGCGCTAACCCTTTTCCCACAGGTAACTACCCATACCGGATTTTTACCAAGGCTGGAGAATATCACTTTCCCATCAGCGATGCAGAAAATAACTTTTCTGGTGGTCCGACAATTACCCTATTAAATGCTACTAATCCTCTAGGTAATACTACCGCATTCTATGACGACCGGGGATATGTGACAGTTGGTGGTACTACCGTTGGTACGCTGAATCAGCCACTTTGCGGTAACAATCCCCCGAATCCAGCCTTTAGCGACCCCATTAACGGATTTGACTCATCAACTAATGATAGGGCATTTGGAAGCGCATCTGGAGGTAATACTAATGTCAAGTGTAGTGGTGCATTTGGGGACACCAAAACTTTGGATATGTGGACTTACTATCCCAGTGCTACCCTGACGGACGAAGTCAATATTATTGATAGTTCTAAAATGGTCTTGGTAAAACGTATCACAGCCATTAACACCACTCAATATACAGACTTACTTGACGGAGTCGATGATTCCAATTCTCCCAACTATGTTCCTTCTCCCCACGATACTGATGACAATGACCCCAAGTGGCAGAGTAATTACTTACAAGGTCGCATCAATGCTGGTGAAGTAAGTCCTGGAGATGAGGTTGAATATACTATCTATTTCCTCTCATCTGGTAACACCCCAGTCAATAATGTGCTGATGTGTGATTTTATCCCTGCAAACACCACATTTGTTTCCACAACCTTTGGTGTAGACCAGGGTGTACTCTTAAGCCATAATGGCAGTACGGTGTCCCTCACAAATGCCCAAGATGGGGATGCTGGTCAATATTTTCCCCCTGGAGTTGAACCATCCACCGTATATCCCAATATCGATTGCGATGGAGACCCCAATACAAATGTCCCCAATACCAATGGTGCTGTAGTCGTCAACTTGGGTAATTTACCAAATGCTACTGCATCTGGTACACCAAGTGATTCTTATGGGTTTGTCCGCTTTCGCGCTAAGGTGAATTAAGAATTAAGAATTAAGAATTAAGAGTTAGGAATTAAGAATTAAGAGTTAGGAATTAAGAATTAAGAATTAAGAATTAAGAGTTAAGAGTTAAGAGTTAGGAGTTAAGAATTAAGAATTAAGAGTTAAGAGTTAGGAGTTAAGAATTAAGAATTAAGAGTTAGGAATTAAGAATTAAGAGTTAGGAATTAAGAATTAAGAGTTAAGAATTAAGAATTAAGAGTTAAGAATTAAGAGTTATGAGTTAGGAGTTAAGAATTAAGAGTTAGGAGTTAGGAGTTAAGAGTTAAGAATTAAGAATTAAGAGTTAGGAATTAAGAGTTAGGAGGAAAGGACTTGTTCCAGACTCGAAATGTCGCATCTGTACAGGAGTTTGGAGTTAACAATTTTTAATTTTTAATTGTTAATTGTTTTGGGAGTTATGAGTTTGAAATAAACAATTCTTAAATATTAACTCCTAATATTTAATTTAGACAGCAGATTTCGTCTTTGTAAAGTATAATTGGACGGGCAAGGATGCCCATCCCACTGGCAAGGATGCCCATCCCACAATAACTTGAATAATTAGCTTTGTACCTCATTTACTTGCAAATTGCTGTAACTCCTAATTTTCAACTCCTAATTCCTAATTGTTAACTTTCAACTTCCAACTCTCTATTTTTAATTTTCAACTTTTAATTTTTAATTTTTAATTTTCCTTTCTTCCTACCCACCACTAACGGGGGGAATTAACACAACTTCATCCCCGTCTTGGAGGATAGTATCTGGTTCCGCAAAATTAAAATTAACCCCAAACCGCGTTACATCACGCCATTTTGATAGTTGGGGATGTTCTTTGATTAGGTATTCTCTAACTGCTTCCACTGATGTATTCTCTGGAAATTCTAGCGTCAATTCACTGACTCCGTAAGCTTCTTGATAAACCGCAAATAATTTTACAGTAATGGTAATTGTAAGTTTCGCCATAAAATCAGGATTGGAGTATACTAACCAACTTCTCACTGTAAGATACCCTGCTTTTGGGAAAAATCCGATATATAAACATCGATGCAGGGTTACTACAGCTATAATCTACTTATTGATATTACATATAAAGTTGATGATAGAGAAAATATCAACACTTCAGCAAGCACTTGATCTTGTGGAAGCACTCGACCCAGAAGAACAAGCGATACTTGTTAATATTATTAGCAAGCGTTTGAGTCAACAGCGACGGAATGATTTATTAAAAGAGGTTGCACAAGCTAGAAAAGATTACCAAAAAGGTAATGTTAAACGTGGTTCTGTTGCTGATTTGATGACGGAGTTAGATGAGTGAGAAATTTAGTTTGGAGTGCAGGGTTTGTCCGTAAATTCAAGCGTTTGACGAAGAAAAACCCACAATTGCTTTCCCAAATTGAAAAAGCATTATAATTGTTAGCCGAAGATCCTTTTAATTCTACTTTGCATACTCATAAATTAAAGGGTGATTTAGATGGAGTATGGTCTTCCTCGATAGATTACAATAATCGTATTTTATTTGAATTTGTTGAAAATCCAGATTCGGGAGAGGAAGAAATATTATTATAGCTTTTCTCAGTCTGGTGAAGTACAGATGAAATTACTAAAATTATTGTGGGGTAAGCATCCTTGCCTGCCCTTTTGTACTTCAGCAGATTAGGAAGCGCTATACTCACTTTAGGTTCCCACGATGATGTTTATTAGCAAATAAAAACAAGATAGATGTTGCCAAAAGTGATCGCTCTTTAGTCAATCACTAACACTGCTGAGCCTTCTATTTTACCACTACGCAGGTCATCCAAAGCCTGATTTGCCTGATTCAAAGGATAAACATTTACCTCTGTACGAATCGGAACTTTTGGCGCTAATTCCAGAAACTCCTCCCCATCTCTTCGTGTTAAATTAGCTACTGACCTTAACACCCGTTCTTCCCATAAAATCTCATAGGGAAAGGCAGGAATTTCACTCATGTGAATGCCAGCACAAACCACCACACCCCCTTTCCCAACTGCACGTAAAGCCGCTGGTACAAGCTTTCCTACTGGTGCGAAAATTATCGCTGCCTCTAAAGGTTCTGGGGGTAATTCCTCGGAACCACCAGCCCAAACAGCCCCTAACTTGCGGGCAAATTCCTGTCCTTGGGTGTCCCCAGTACGGGTAAAGGCAAATACTTGTCTATCCTGATATCGCGCTAATTGGATTAAGATATGTGCAGCGGAACCAAAGCCATAGAAACCGATTTTTTCGGCATCTCCTGTCATCCTGTAGGCACGGTAGCCAATTAATCCTCCACACAACAAGGGTGCTGCTTGTAAATCGGGATAATCTCCAGGAATAGCAAAGCAAAAATTCTCATCAGCTACAGTATATTCACTATAACCACCGTCGATATTGTAACCAGTGAATTCAGCGCGATCGCACAAATTTTCCCGTCCCGAAACACAGTAGCGACAATGATTGCAAGTATGTCCTAACCAGGGAACACCGACGCGATTTCCTAGTTGAAATTTGGTGACGGCTTTCCCAATTTCCTCTACAATACCAACAATTTGATGCCCTGGAACCAGTGGTAATTTGGGTTGCGTTAGTTCCCCATCAACAATATGTAAATCTGTACGACAGACAGCACAGGCATGAATACGAATTAATACTTGTTCTGGCTTAGGTTTTGGCACTGGCAAGTCAGCTAAATGTAAAGGTTGACGCGGTGCCTCTAATATCATTGCACGCATATTTTTAACCTCACCATACCCCACTTCTATGGTAAAACAAAATAATGTAGATAAAACTGCCCTAGGTCATATCTTGCACCATTCTCAAGAGGGACAAAGAAACCGGGTTCATAAACGAAAAATTAAAGTTTTTATAGGTCAATATTTCTAATTAACCCGGTTTCTGGGTTCATAAACGAAAAATTAAAGTTTTTATAGGTCAATATTTCTAATTAACCCGGTTTCTGGGTTCATAAACGAAAAATTAAAGTTTTTATAGGTCAATATTTCTAATTAACCCGGTTTCTG
>JASJCY010000075.1 GCA_030065825.1 Nostocaceae cyanobacterium
TCTAAGAAACCGGGTTTCTTTTCCACTAAATACGAAAATTTGTAGACTTTTACCTCAAGAAGTCTAAGAAACCGGGTTTCTTTTCCACTAAATACGAAAATTTGTAGACTTTTACCTCAAGAAACCTGAGAAACCGGGTTTCTTTTCCACTAAATACGAAAATTTGTAGACTTTTACCTCAAGAAGTCTAAGAAACCGGGTTTCTTTTCCACTAAATACGAAAATTTGTAGACTTTTACCTCAAGAAGTCTAAGAAACCGGGTTTCTTTTCCACTAAATACGAAAATTTGTAGACTTTTACCTCAAGAAACCCGGTTTCTAGCCTCACCATAAATTAAAAATGCCATCGGTGCATCTTAATAGGTATGATATTTAGTCTATTGACCTTCTCAAATTATCTCCAGCTATGGCACAGCAATATCGCATTACTCTTCTACCAGGAGATGGCATCGGATCGGAAATTATGGCAGTAGCGGTAGAGGTGCTGAAAGCCGTAGGAAAAAAGTTTGATCTTCAGTTTGAGTTTCAAGAAGCTTTAATTGGTGGTGCAGCCATTGACGCTACAGGAGAACCCCTACCCGCTGCATCACTAGATATGTGTCGCCATAGCGATGCGGTATTACTCGCTGCCATTGGTGGTTATAAATGGGATACACTCCCCTCTCATTTACGTCCCGAAGCAGGTTTACTAGGACTGCGTGCGGGTTTAGAGTTATTTGCCAATTTACGTCCAGCACAAATATTACCCCAGTTAATAGACTCTTCCACCTTGAAGCCAGAAGTTGTAGAAGGGGTAGATATTATGGTAGTCCGCGAACTCACGGGGGGAATTTACTTCGGTAAACCCAAAGGCATTTTTGAAACCGAAACCGGGGAAAAACGCGGTGTCAACACCATGGCTTACACCGAATCCGAAATTGATCGCATTGGCACAGTGGCTTTTGAAACTGCCCGTAAACGTCGTGGTAAACTCTGTTCCGTAGATAAAGCCAACGTTTTAGAAGTATCTCAATTATGGCGCGATCGCATAACCAAATTAGCAGCAAAATATCCTGATGTGGAACTATCCCATCTGTATGTAGATAATGCCGCCATGCAGTTAGTACGCGCCCCCAAACAATTCGATACCATTGTCACAGGTAACTTATTTGGGGATATACTATCTGATGCTGCTGCTATGCTGACCGGCAGTATTGGCATGTTACCCTCTGCTAGTTTAGGCGCTTCTGGTCCCGGTGTATTTGAACCCGTCCACGGTTCTGCCCCAGATATTGCCGGACAGGATAAAGCAAACCCCCTAGCACAGGTTTTAAGTGCAGCCATGATGCTACGCTACGGCTTAAACCAACCCGCAGCAGCAGACCACATTGAAAAAGCAGTTTTGGCAGTTTTAGAACGGGGCGATCGCACTGGGGATATAATGTCACCGGGGATGAATCTTCTAGGATGCCAAGCTATGGGCAAGGGGTTGCTCAAAACTCTAGAAGAGATATAATATACCGATTTCATCCGCAAGTTAGACAGTCTTTGCTGAAACTTCGGATAAACTTACAGCAAACCTACAATAATCAGATTTCGGTAAGCAGTGTACGCTTTACGACAAAATCAAGGCAATTATACAAACGCCAACAATCAGCCACCTTTGGTTGATCACAACGTTATTAGAGCCGCTGGTCAAATTTACTATACTTATTGTGAAGTACATCCAGATATGGTCGGACAACCTTCAGGAGTCGCCATTAATCGAGTCCATCACCGGGGTAAGGTCATATTTACCAACCATCCAATTTTGTTGCCAGAAGAATGCTTTATCCCCTTAAACCAAATTGAATCCTACATGTATTAGTCAGTAGTATATAAGGGCGGAAATAAAGCTACCATCCTCAAAATCCCAAAAGCCTGCTGTGTCAGCTTTTGAATTTTGTAGCGCTTTGCGCTTCCCGTAGGGTATTTTGAATTTTGAATTCCCCCTAGCCCTACTAGCCATTAGTCATTTGTCCCTTGTAAAGGTTATAACCTCCAACAAAGACATCAAGACAAATGACAGGCAACAGTATGGAAATTTTAATAGCCATCCCCGCGAGTATAATTGTTTTCGCCTTCGGTTCGTCTATTGGCAGCTTTCTCAATGTAGTAATTTATCGAGTACCCGCAGGTTTATCCGTAATTTCACCCCCCTCTCGCTGTCCCCGTTGTTTAAACCAACTCAAGGCTTACGATAATGTCCCTGTGTTGGGTTGGCTGTGGTTGAAGGGACGCTGCCGTTTTTGTAAAAGTAAAATTTCTTTCCGTTACCCTGTGGTGGAAGCAATCACAGGAATAATATTTTTACTTATTTTTCTGATTTTTAAAGTCTCTTTATTAACAATAGGCTACTGGGCTTTTTGTAGCTGGCTATTAGCATTATCACTGATAGACCTTGATACAATGACCCTGCCAAATCCACTAACTCAATCAGGTTTGGTGCTGGGAATCTTGTTTCAAATGACTCTTGGTTTTTTCACAATAGGTACCTGGGAAGGATTAGTAAATCACCTCATGGGAGCAATAGGAGCAGCAGTATTAGGATTATGGCTATTTGATGCGATCGCCATCTTGGGTTCAATTATGTTTGGTAAAGCAGTTATGGGTGCTGGTGATGCCAAATTAGCAGCAATGATGGGAGCTTGGCTGGGTTGGAAATATTTACTCCTGGCTGCTTTTCTGGCTTGTGCTTTCGGAGCAGTTGTCGGTGGAGGTGCGATCCTTATTTCCCAGCGTCAATGGGGACAAAAAATGCCTTTTGGTCCTTTTCTAGCTTTAGGAGCAGTAGTCACTGTGTTTGCAGGAGAGGCGATTTTATCTACCTATCTCAGTCTATTTTTCCCAGTCAGCTAATTCCTAGAAACTTCTTTAGCACTTGCATTTAACACTACTTTGGAGCGGTCAGTGCCTTGCGAAAAATAACCTTATCATCGCCCACTTTGTAAAATTCCCGGATGCGGGCTTCCTCTTCGTACCCCTGCTTGCGGTAGAATGCCCGTGTACGCTCAAAATTTGGCATTCCAGAAGTTTCCACCAGTAGTAAGCGCTCACCCCGTGCTACCAATTTTTGTTCGATGTATTGCAGCAGTTTCCCACCGTATCCTTGTCCCTGATGGTGGGGATGGACAGCAATAAAGTACAGGTTCCACGTCCCATCAGCATAGGGTTCTGGCGCGTAGTACGCCACCCCTACCGGTTCACCATCATCGTAGGTGATCCAGAAATGATCGCTGCCCAAGTTGCCGTCGAAGTATTCTGCCAACATACCGCCAAGTTCGGAAAACTCTTGGGGCGTAAACAGACCGATAGCGTCAGCGATAGCCATTAGAGCTTCCTTGTCATCGAGGGTGGCACGTCGAATCATGAACAACTCCTGGGTAGTGAATAATTCAAAAATACTGAAAGCTAAAACTTAGACTGGACAAGGGTTTAGAGGCTATATTGCACTATAGCAAATTTTACTTGAGTCAAATACACTCCTGTGCCCGTCCTAATTTCACCAATTCGCTTTGTATTGTACACCCTCCGGGTAGACAGGTCGTGGCTTTTTTCTAAGTAGGCGACCCCTACAACCGAAAACCGCTATATTTTCCCCTATCTCGGCTCTTCCCCAATTACGGTTATGCTCAAGGCATGAAACGACTAAATTGCCTGATACACATTATGGCTAATTTGTACAGTATGTAACTCCTATCCTTGTTCCTTGTCTTTAATCCCCAGTCGATTTGTAAAGTTTTATTAAAAAAATAGAGAATATGCTTTCTTTCTCTTCAGTAGGGAAATTATTGAGAATATTTCTTATATAGCTGACGAGATTTCAGGGTTTACAAGGGCTATTTTTCTGCTATAATAGTGAATATTGAGTTCTGTGCTGCTATTTTTTATGTCATTAAATGCTGACAAAAATATGAAAATTTTATGATATTTGTGACTAGTAATAATATTCTCACCAACAAAAAACTATTTTCACATTAATTAAATTACTCCAAACCCCAAACTCCTCACTCTTAACTTTTGGGCGCAAGCGTTGCGCCCCTACCAAACTTTTGGGCGCAAGCGTTGCGCTCCTACAAATTCCTAACTCTTAACTTTTGGGCGCAAGCATTGCGCCCCTACCAAACTTTTGGGCGCAAGCATTGCGCCCCTACAAACTTCTCACTCCTGTAATTATCACTACCCCATAAGGCTTACAACCTCTGTTAATATCAGTTTGTAACTAGAATAACTCTCAAGGCGACAAAAACCTTTTGTTAGGTGGAACTAACACCATAGATAGAAAATCTTAATGATATAGCAACAGTAGAAAATTTACTTGGGGCTATAGGTAAATTAAAGAAGGAAGATGAATATCAAATAGGAAGTGATTTTCCCTAACCCCTAACATAAACATCCCTATTTTGGGGTACGGCACCCATAACCTCTGTGTGTATAGAATAATTTTCTTAACGCCGCCGCACCTTCACTTCATTATTTATATTTTCAGACTTCTTTAGCCAATAAAGTATTACTCTTGATTTTGGACTTTGAACTAAACAGTCCGCCAAAAAATTGACCTGTTCTGTTTGATACTACCCACTGGCATAAAAAATAAAATGGCAAACAACGACGAATCACGCGGTTTAAAGTCTCTATTTGATTGGTTTGCAAATCGACGTAAAAATGGCACCATCAGCATCGAACGCCCAGAACGAGAAATTGCTGATGGACTATGGCATAAATGCCCCAAGTGTGGTGTCCTCACATATACCAAAGACCTGAAAGCAAATCAGATGGTTTGCAGCGAATGCGGACATCATAACCGAGTCGATAGTGATGAACGCATTCGCCAACTGATAGATTCTAATACCTGGACAGCGATGGACGAACATTTACGTCCTACCGATCCTTTAGGATTCCGCGATCGCAAAGCTTATAAAGACCGTCTGCGGGAAACCCAGGAAAAAATCGGCTTAATTGATGCTGTCAAAACTGGTTTAGGTGAGATCAATGGCTTACCTATTGCCCTTGGTGTGATGGACTTCCGGTTCATGGGGGGTAGCATGGGTTCTGTGGTGGGAGAAAAACTCACCCGCTTGATTGAACAAGCTACCCAGCGGCATTATCCTGTGGTGATCGTCTGCACTTCTGGTGGTGCCAGAATGCAAGAAGGAATGCTATCCCTGATGCAAATGGCAAAAATTTCTGCTGCTCTTGATCGTCATCAGCAAGCAAGGCTATTGTACATTCCCGTGTTAACTAATCCTACTACGGGAGGGGTTACCGCTAGTTTTGCCATGTTAGGCGATATTATTCTGGCAGAACCAAAAGCAACCATTGGTTTTGCAGGTAGACGAGTGATTGAGCAAACCCTACGGGAAAAATTACCCGATGATTTCCAAACAGCCGAAGATTTGCTTAAACACGGTTTTGTAGATGAAATTGTCCCCCGTACTCAGTTAAAGAATACTCTGGCTCAATTGATTGCTTTACATCAACCCCCAGCAGCAACCACTAGCAGTAATGGAAATGTGCTGTTGTGGGAGGGAAAGATGAGTTTAACTTCTGCTGAGTCGTGAATAGCAGCAAAATTAGGGGAAACGGATAAAATTTAACGGATGTAACGGATAGATTAACGCCTATTGGCAAAAACATCCCCCGTTACCCCTATTTCCCTTCATTATTTTAGTTTACATTTCTCAACAAAAATTTAAAATTTGCAAAAAAAATTATTAAATTTACCACACATCAAGTTGAGTGACAGCTTGGTTGATTTTGTGGCAATTCCCTATGGGCTTTTAGTATTAGTGAGAGCAAGAAATTGCTGTGTTGATCAAAAAATTATCTAAAAAATTAAAGCTTATTCACAAACTAATTTTTGCGAAAAAATACTTTGTTAAGTATTGTAACGGTGGAATCCCATCAGACTCAGAGAACTTGAGTTACCGTCAATGGCATAATAATCAATTAGTACCGTAGAACACAGGGGAATTCACGCTTGTGGAGGCATTTATCGTTCTAATTGGAACCAAGAATGCAATCTGAGAATGTAAGACGCTTATTAGAGCAATCTCTAGACACCTGTAAGGGTAGCTTCTTGCAAAACTAAGCGCTATTCTTAGCCCCTAAAATCTCATTGTCCTTTTAGGCATGGGAGTGTGAAACGATATTTTTTGTATAACAGCGAGTCAATCTCTATAGGTTTTTCCAGACCTATCAATTCTTTATGATCGAACATCGCTGTCATCGCTGTGTTGAGCGTCAAAATCTTTAAGGGGAAAGATGTTTAGAAGACTAATTGGCATTTTCGCGGCTACTGTGTTGCTGACGTTTCAGTTTTTTATTAGTAGCGCTTCAGCACTAGAACTGGATGAAGCTACGCGTACCGTGAAATTAAATGAACAGGGCGATACAGTTGTACTTAGCCTGAAACAAATCAAACAAGGGAAGCGCGTTTTTACAGACACTTGCGCTCAGTGTCATTTGGGTGGCGTTACAAAAACTAATCAAAACGTGGGATTAGATCCAGAAACTTTGGCGCTAGCGACACCACCCCGTGACAACATTGAGGGACTTGTAGACTATCTGAAAAATCCTACTACCTACGATGGGGAAATAGAAATTTCAGAATTACACCCTAGCCTCAAGAGTGCAGATATTTTCCCAGAAATGAGGAATGTGACTGAAGATGACCTAACAGCGGTTTCTGGTTATATTCTCCTCCAACCCAAGGTAATGGGTAAAAAGTGGGGTGGTGGCAAAATCTATTTCTAAACCTGCTACCTGTCATAACTACAAAGATTAAGTAGATAAAGCAGGGAAAGCAGGGGATGCACAGGGATAAAGCCCCTTGTTCTCTTGTTTTCTCTGCTCAGTATTGCGATCCCATAAAACAAGTTTTTATTATCGATTGGTTCCCATAATTAAAAAAAACTTGCATCTACGACAAATTGTCATACTTTAGCGCTGATTTTATCTAAAATAGGTAAGGGAAAATAAAATTGTTTATTTAGGAGCAAGCAATGAAATTAATTGCAGCTAGTTTGCGCCGCGTTAGTTTAGCAGTTTTAACACTTGTGTTGGTTATTGGCAGCTTCGCTGTATTTACTCCCAGTGCAGCCGCTGAGACTTATACAGTGAAAATGGGCACCGATAAAGGTTTGTTGGCGTTTGAACCCAAAAAATTGAGCATTAAAGTAGGGGACACCGTTAAATTCGTAAATAACAAGGTTCCTCCCCATAACGTTGTTTTCGATACTAAAAAAAGTGCTGATAAGGCTTTGGCTAAATCTTTGTCTCACAAGCAGTTATTAATGAGTCCTGGTCAATCCTATGAAGCTTCCTTTGAGGGTGCAACTCCTGGTGAATACACCTTCTACTGCGAACCCCACCGTGGTGCAGGCATGGTTGGCAAAATTACTGTCGAGTAATCAATACTTGTAAACCGCAATTAGCCCCAAGCAATATACCTTGCGTTTAAGCAAGTCACACAGTTAACAGGCGGTAACGATTTCTATTCTAGCCCAGTGTAACAACATACTATCTGGCGATCGCAGGAATAGGATCGGAACCGCCTAATTTCAGTAGATGGCAAAGTTTTTTATCAGCCTTGCCAGATGAATATAGCAGTTTTCACTTCAGTCCAATACACTAACAACCTCACCCTATGAACCCTCTGTTGCGAGTTCAAAGAGGGATGTCCGGTCTTGTCAGGGTGAGGTCAAATTTGTATTGCACCCAACCGAAAACCGCTATAGGCACTACGTATTAATACTAAAAGTATTACTCTGCAATAAACATATTTTTTTATCATTAATACGAAAAAATAGGGTTTTATAAGTACGTATATAAAATATGTATTATTTTTTGAATAGAGATTGTCGGTGCAATATCTGAACCCTCAAATACTGGCAAGGGAGCATCCCAATTTTTGCAAAACACCCAAACCCTAGAAGGGTAGGGTCTATACAAACATAGACGCGCAGCTGAACCTTGGTGCAGGAAGCCTGTCTGCGCAGGCTTAACCCGTGTAGCGATACTCTTGGAGGGTATCGCTAAAAATTTGAGATGTTCCCGAAGGGTATCGCTACACCCACTGAGACGAAGTGGTTGAGTGCCAAACTTCCCGTAGTTTAGCCTGTCTAACCTTCTAAGGTTTCAAAAATTGGGATGCTGCCACTTTATTTGTCTTCCCGCAACTGACGCAGTTTTTGAATCAGTTTGTTTGGCTTAGGTGTAGATGAGGGCTGATTGTTACTTGCTTGTTGACTTGTTTTTGGTTTTTGTGCGTTTTGTTGTGCGGGTTCTTGCCCCTCTTTTTTGTTTGGCTGTGGTAGCACTAAGGGTTTAATCTTCGCAGACTGTGATGAAGATGCTTGCCGTTGGTTGTTGTTTCGCTGTAGTACCACCGGAGTTTTAATTTTCACAGACTCTGATGAAGATGCTTGCCGTTGGTTGTTGTTTCGCTGTAGTGCTACCGGAGCTTTAATTTTCACAACCTGTTGCGATGAAGATGCTTGCTGTGGGTTTTTGTTTGGCTGTCGTAGCGCTAAGGGTTTAATTTTTGCAGCCTGTGAAGAGGATGCTTGTTGTTGGTTGTTATTGGGTCGTAGTACCACCGGAGTTTTAATTTTCGCAACCTGTGAAGAGGATGCTTGCCTTTGGTTATTGTTTGGTTGTAGTACCACCGGAGCTTTAATTTTTGCAACCTGTGATGAAGATGCTTGCCGTTGGTTATTGTTTGGTTGTAGTACCACCGGAGCTTTAATGTCCACAGGCTTTATCTGTGGGTTTTTTCTACCACCATTTTGGAATTGCAAGTTAAATGGATAATAACTAAGTTTGTTATGTGCTTGCAACGGATTTTTTTTGAAATATTCTCTAGTGGCAATTTTAAGATCGCTGGGGATTAATTGTTGTTGCTGAAACTTAACATCTACCACCTTGCCTTCAGTATCTACCACCAATCCCCCTAACACAGTACCTTTGGTACCATTCTTATCTGTAGGGATAGTTTTGCGAATCACAGCTTTTTCTTCCACATTGGGATATTGCTGACGCACCGATGTTCTTAAGTCTTGGTAGCTGTTAAGGGCAGCCAGCTGGGTTGGTGTTGACTGTAACTTATTAGTGCTTCTCGGTGAGCGATTTTGCCATGGTGGTAAAGCTTGTGGAGCAAAACCAATTTTGTTGGAGCCTGGTTTGAAAGCAGAACCCACAGGAGCAATCAAATTCTGTTGTGGTTTTTGAGCTAATCTCTGACTAGTAACAGGGGGAGGTGGTGGTGTGGGAATCCTTGTTGTAGACGATGGCATTTTAGCCAACTCAGCATTTATATTGCTAGGTTGCACTCCTCCCGGCAGTCTATTAATTGGTAAAGGCTGGGATGTACCTAATTTAACCTTTCGAGTTGTATAACTGGGACGGTAATTAGATATGGAGGAAATCTTTTTCTTGGCATTAAAAGACGATATGGGTGGAAAACTTGTCTTGGAAAATGACAAAGATGTTTGCTTGGGCAAAGAATTAGTGGAATAATTCCTACTGGATTTAGGCAATGGTGGCAGAACTACCTGGGTTGACGTTGCTGATGGTAAGGATGGTAAGGGGGGATATTGAGTTGCCAGGGAAGAAGGAGGAATATTGGGAAGGGAAATTTGGGATTGTAAGCCTGGTTGGGGTAGACCTGCTACCTGGGGCGATTTTGGGGCTTCTGGAAGAAGTTGCTGCTCCTTCGGAGTTAATTCAATTAGTCCAACAGCACTGGATGATGCTACTGCCTTTGGTTTTGAGTCAGCAGGCATCAAGGGCACTATCAATGCGATCGCACCATGGATACCAACAGAAGCTATAGCGGCAATCCCTGTTGGCTGGCTGAGGAAGTCTGGTATATGTTTGAAAACGGAGACGTAAGACATAGCTGTTATCGTTCACTCGGCTCGCTTGGGTTTAAAATAGCAATTTTTGGTGTTGCATAAATCCAGGATGATTTTAATAATTTTGTGGAATGAACATCCTGCTTTGTGGAATGGGCATCCCTGCCCGTTTTCTATATTTTCGAGCAAGCATCCTGCCCACTCCACTTATATTCATCCCTTGATTCAGCAATGCCCAATTTTTAAGTTGAATTTTATCGTTAATAAATTAACGCCAACACACCATCCCACTACAAATAATAACTTGATCTGCCATATCTCGAAACAGGAAAATTGGCAAGACCCCCAAAGGGGTAATAATAGCACATGTTATGGACTATGAATTGCCCTTGGTAAGGGATATAAAAGAATCATAAATTTTCATTAAGTTTTCGGTAGCAGGGGGAAACAAGGACTGCTTGATAGTGACTATTTGTTGCATTTTTCTAGATTTGTGTTTGTAACCTGCACTAGCAAAATAGAAAAATAGGGTAATTTTAACTCTGGTCTTTCTGCTAAATCTGAATATACAACCATATCGGGTAAAGTTGCTTTGACTACTACCCAACTATTTGCCAGTAAGCCACGCCGCTGCAATACCTGCCAGACTTGAGGATAGACTGAACTGACTTTCATTAACACTACCACATCCGCCCAATCCAAAGCAGTTTCTAATTCTGCTACGGTGTATAGGGCTGGTAAAACAACTAGCCGCTGTTGGCGAATTGTCAAAGGTAATCCCAATACAGAAGCAGCTGCCATGGGAGAACATACTCCCGGAATTAATTCTACCTTGACTTCTGGATATAGCTGTTGTATTGTCTGTGCCAAATAAGTAAAGGTACTATAAAAACTAACATCACCTTCACAGGCAAAAGCTACATCCTGTCCAGCTTGTAAATATTGCCAAACTTTTTGTGCTGCTATTTCCCAGGCTTGGGTTAAGACTGCCATATCTTGTACATAAGGGAAAGACAAAGGCAGTTGTACTTGTTGTGGTTGCAGCCATTGGGCAATAATCTGTTGTGCCATTCCTGGTTTTTCGCCTATTCCAGCAGGAAAGGCTACCACTGGCGATTGTTGTAGCAGACGCAATCCTTTAACAGTGATTAACTCGGGATCGCCAGTTCCGACGCTGATCCCGTAAAGAATACCAATTTTCACACTAAATTAAATATAAGTTAAGAATAGGAACTTTGCTTCAATAAATTTTAAATTTACGATGCCTTTACCGACAGTTATTTTGCCTGGATATTTAGAAGGGGCGATCGCTTATCGTCAGCTAGAACAATGTTTACAAACAATGGGTTTCCCTACGGTAACTGTACCACTGCGCCGACGTGACTGGATACCTACCCTAGGCGGAAGACCTGTAACGCCCATTTTGATGCAACTAGAACGGACGGTAAAGGATGTATTGCAACAATATCAAACTTCTCAAATTAATTTAATCGGTCATTCTGCTGGGGGTTGGATCTCCCGTATTTACCTGGGAGATATACCTTATTCTGGGGTAGGTAAGGCAAAAGCATCTGTTTGGCTAGCCCATCCCCATGTCGCCACTCTTATTACCTTGGGTACACCCCATACTAGCCAAGAACGTTGGACTCGTTGGAATCTCGATTTTGTCAATAATAACTATCCCGGCGCTTTTTATGACAAGGTTCGTTATGTATGTGTGGCGGGGAAAACTATCTTTGGAGAAAAACGTTGGGGTAGCTATATTGCATACAGTAGCTATCAATTAACTTGCGGTCAAGGTGATACTTGGGGTGATGGAATTACCCCCATTGCAGCAGCTCATTTGCAGGGAGCCGAAAATCTGGTAATTGAAGGGGTTAAGCACTCTCCCAAAAGTCCTGGTATTTGGTACGGTTCCCCAGAAATTGTCACCAATTGGGTGAAGTATTTGGTGTGAAGGAGACTGCACCATCTCACCACAGTTAAGTATGAAAATCCCATGTGCATTAGAAGGGCAAAATAATACCTTCCATTTAGAGTATAACTGTGCTACTAATATAGCGGTTTTCGGTTGTAGGGGTCGCCTACTTACAAAAAAGCCACGACCTGTCTACGGTGGAAGGTGTACAATACAAAGCGAATTGCTCAAGTGAAATTTGCTATAGTACCTCAAAGGAAGTTCTGGAAACGTTAAAACCTACCAGAAGACTACACTCACCCGACAGGAGAGTGTAGGTAGTTTACTTGATTTGTCTAGCTTGCTGTGCCAAGAAAAATGCTCCCAAGAAGCAAAGCTACCTCAAGATTTAGGAGCATCCGATTTAGGAGCATCCGATTTAGGAGCATCTGATTTAGGAGCATCCGATTTAGGAGCATCCGATTTAGGAGCATCTGATTTAGGAGTGTCCGATTTAGGAGTTTCCTTAGCAGATAGCTGAGATAACTTGGTAAGGGGTACTTCTTCCACTTCTGGTAAATTTTCCAAAGATAGGCGAGTAGACTGGGTAGCACCGGATAAGCGTTTTAACAGTTGGGGTCTGGGATCGTGCAATAGATAAATAATGCGATCGCCTACTTCCCAGCCTGGATTTGCAGCCATGACCTGTAGCCGTCCTTGGCGTTCTTTTAACAAGGGTATCAATTCCCCTGAATTAATCAATTGCTTAAGTTGTTCCCGTTGACGCTCAAATTCTGACTGATTTAGGGTGATGGTTCCCAACTTCACTTGCCCGTCATTGATATATTCAATCCAAGTCTTAATCGCTAAATTGGGGACAAAAGCTTGGCTAACTTTCTGGTTAGTTTGGCTCTTTTCTGGGGAGTTATTTGTTTTATTGGTTTGGGGATCTCGGGGGAACACCGCGAGAACACGGGGTGGCTGGAACTCTTCTGCTACACGTTGTGCTACGACAAAATTCACTTCTCCATTTTTGGTCATAGCCAAAAAAGTCCCCATTGAAGTGAGTCCAGCTTCTTCCAAAACTCCTGTATCCAAAGCACTGCTGCCAATTACGCGAATATTTTCTGCTTCTGCCTCTTCCCCGGCTTGCTTGTTAGTATCAATCATGACTACAGGTTCGCCTCTTTCGTTAAAGAAGCGGGCAACTAACAAACTCAAAGGGTTACAACCAACAATCACCGCACCGGGGGTTTCGCTGGAGGTAATTTGCAGCCACTTAGCTAACCAACCAGCGCTTAAACCTTGGAAGAAGACGGTCATGATAATTGTCAAAAACACCAAAGCTTTAATGGAATCTCCACCATTAACTCCCCTTTGTGTCAACAAAATGGCGAATAAAGAAGCAATGGAGGCACAGACAATACCACGAGGAGCAACCCAGCTTAAAAATATCTTCTGCCGCCAGTTGAGGTTACTGTTCCAGGTACAAGCAAAGATGTTAATTGGACGGACAACAAACATCAGTACCAAAACAGTCAACAAACTACCCCAACCCAAAGCGAAAACGCTGGCAATTGATAAGTCGGCTGCTAGGAGAACAAATAGCACAGAAAGACTGAGAATTGTCAGCTGTCCTTTAAAATGCCTTAACAACCGTTCTTCTGGCACTGAAGAGTTAGCAAACACAGCACCGGCAGCAACGGTAGCCATTACCCCCGACTCACTGCGAATCATCTGCGCTAGAGCAAATATACCCCACAATACCGCCAGTACTACCAAGTTTTTTAACTCAAAAGACAAAAAATTGGCTCGCTTAAAAATTAAGCTCATTAAGTAACCGCCTCCGCCACCAATAGCAGCGCCAATACCCAGACGCACCAACAAACCCCCGAAAGCGTTCGTCGGGTCTGTATCGCCATTCAAAATGGTGTCTAGGACAACGAATGCCAGAATAGCTCCCACGGGGTCGATTAAAATGCCTTCCCCTTCTAACAAGGTTGCTACCTGTCGATCCACGCTGATATGTTTCAGCAGCGGACCGATAACAGTTGGTCCGGTAACCACAACGATAGAAGCGAACAGAAAAGCAATGGGCCAGGGAAATTCCCCCAACCAGTGGGCTGCCATACTTCCACCAAGTAGGGTGATTAGCGTGCCCATGGTGACGAGTAATTGTAAGCTGACGGAAACTCTACCTAACTCTCGGAGGTCAAGATTGAGTCCGCCTTCAAATAAGATGATAGCTGTCGCTAGGGAGACAATAACTTCCAGTCCAGCGCCCAGCAGATGGGGATGCAACACACCCAAACCATCTGAACCTAGCAGAATGCCAAATAGTAACAAAAAGACGATACTAGGCACCCGTAGGAAGGCAGCCAGCACTTGGGCACTAATGCCTGCAACGACGACAAGCACCATCTGTAGCGTGATTTCAAAAGATGCTTCCATTTTGTAGATTTTGAGCGATGTATTTCAAAATCCTTTGTTAAGCATAGAAGATATTAACTCTAAAGGGTACAGCATTAGACCCTTTACCTTTTGGAAAATAGATTTTTTTATCATACCTATTATGTTATAATGCCTTGCTTTATTTTGTGAATGAGCAGATGTATCAGTTATACAACATGGATGTGCTTTTTAGGAATTTGAAAGATGAGTGTAGTTTTAAAATAATACCCATTGTTGTTGTTACCGCAAGAGTGCTGAGAACACAAGGTGGTAATAATTATTTCAGAGGTCACATTGGACAGTTATAAAAAAAATCTTTTTTGGATTGGGTGTTGACATTAGCTGGAAAATTGGTTAATTTATAAAAGGTCAAAACCACAGATGCCCCCATCGTCTAGAGGCCTAGGACACCTCCCTTTCACGGAGGTAACAGGGATTCGAATTCCCTTGGGGGTACTTAAAAATAATAGTTCTAGCTTCCCTTTATAATTATGAATGTTGAATTAAAACCTCACCATTCTAATTAGTTAGATACTTGTAAGGTCAAGCTTTTGGGTAAGGGTATAAGGAAATTCAAGGGAACAGGGAACAGGGAACAGGGAAGTCCTGTGACGGGGGATTGAACCCACTATCAACCCTTACTGCCAATAGGTGGGGGTGTTTTCTCTATTTCAATTGATAACTTGCACTTCCTTAAGGATAACCAGGAGGCAGAGCCTCAACTCCCCTAGTTACCAGCGTGACGCTGGTAACTAGAACTAGGGAGTTCTGGCTCTTCTTGAGAATGGTGCAAGTTATCAGTTTCAACCAAAAATCCTACTGTTGTCGGTTGCCTGTTGCCTGTTGCCTCTCCCGAAGGGAGATAAATACAGCGCTTTTCACGCTTTGTGCAATACAGCAGTTCACCTCACCCCCTTCCCCTCTCCTACCCTCACCCCTAGGGTCTGTTTTCAAACTCGCCGTCACCCTATAGACGCGGTAGACGAGGGTCACTCGGCTTCTTTTGAGAGTGCGTCTATAGGGTGAGGGATAATGGGGTTTGAAAACACGCCCTAACACCTCTCCTAATGGGAGAAGGGAAAAACAGAGGGGTGGCTTTAGCCGGAGAGAATTTGGCGGTTAGTCCACGCTTGCGTGTCGGTTTGGGTCCCGCCAAACTTCGGGGGTGAGGTAAAATTTGTGTGACTCATTCAACCGAAAACTGCTATATTGTTTTCCAAGAGTGATAAAACAGGGATAATTATCCCAATGAGTACAATCTAGTGGGATTCTTGTTTCATACAGCTAACGTTAACTGTTCTACACGTTCCTTAACGGCTAGCAAATTTAAACGTAAATCCTGCGTGAGGCGACGCTCTATAAATGATACTGGCATCATTGCCTTGGGCCAGATTTTAACTGTGTAGCATAGATAAGTACCTGTTTGCTGATCTAATTCACAGCTCTCTAAATTCCAGCTACCACTAAAGGCTTTGAAATCACCTTCCACCATCTGGAAATGAATCGCCTTAGGGAAGAATTCCTGCAAATCGAGAACCACACGGGCACAAAAATTGAAGCGCAGTAAACGCTGGGAGCCAACTTGCTCTAGACGGATACCTCCATTTGGATGTTCTATGCGATTACTCTTGGTGAGATTAGGAATAAATTCAGCCAAGGCTTCATAATCAGTCAGCACTTGCCAAACTTTTTCCACTGGATGGGGAATTTCAATTTTAGCGGTGATTTGTCGCTGTCGTTCTGCAATTTTTTCAACTTGGATTTTTACAGATTCCACAGCATCTGCATCTGTCAAATTCTCTTGAAAGCTTAACTCTGACTCACTGGGAGCGAGTTCCATTTCTTCGGTTGTGTTGCGTTGTTCAGTCACTGTCAGAATATGAATTGCTATGTTCAGAAAATTGGGGCAAGGTTAGGGTAAAGCAAATTTTGCTGAGGTCATTCTCCTCATCTGCTATGGGAATACTTTCCACAGCAATTTCCCCATTTAAATGCTGTACTAAGGATTTGACGAGAGCCAGACCCAAGCCAGTTCCCGGAGTCCATCTTCCTTTGCCCCGACGGAACTTATCAAATATGTAAGTTGCTTCTTCTTCGGAGATGCTACGTCCAATATTCGTCACTTTGATCGTAACTCGATCTACAAGTTGATCGACGTGATGGATCACTTGTAAGTCTACCAAAGTTTCATCCTGTGAGTATTTGCTGACATTTGTTAACAATTCTTGCAGGATGCGGTCAAAGCTCTCCACCTCAGTTTGTAGTGTTAACGGTTCTTGGGGTAAATCTAAAGAAATACTTAAACCCTTCTGTAGCATTTGTGTTTCAAAAGATGCCAGTAAATCTTTAATTTTAGTATTTAAATTAATAGTCTCAAATTGAGGGGGTTTTTGATCGCTCTCCAAGCGCTGGAGAGTCAATAAATCATTAATGAGATTAATTTCTTTAGTACATTCTTGCTCTAAAATATCTAGATATCTGGTCTGACGCTCTGGGGTGATTTCCGGGTGACGTAAGTTACGCAAAGCCATGCGCATATTGGTCAAGGGGTAACGCAGGCGATCGCTAATATTGCTCAAAAATTCATCTTTGAGATGGTTGAGTTCTTGTAATTGCTTAACGTGTTGCTGCTTGATTTCGTATAATTTTGCTTGTACTTCCAAACTCCGCTGGAGTTGTCCCGTGCGTTCATCTACCAGGTTTTGTACCTGTCGCAGTGTCTGTGATTGAATAATGGTATTGGTAAGTTGGGCACATACCATTTCTACAATACTTAGTTCTGTGGGTTGCCAGCTGCGGGGTGTTTTTTGTTGTAATACCAGAAATCCTAAAACTTTACCTTGGCTTTCTAACTGTACAATCAAGGAGGCAGATAGTTGATCTAAGATAAATACTGGGGCAATATTCGATGTATCGCGACGACGTTGGCTATTATCACTAATAATTACTGGTTTTCCTGATTCTGCAAAGGCTCGTTGGCATAAACCACACTCAGAAAGCCAGAAAGAATTATCCTTTGCTTGTTCTGTACTAGAGAAGGTTTCAACCCCTGACCGAAACCATTCACCAACAACGGTAGCCTTAGCTTTAGGAACCCGTTTTTTGGCTCTAATCTTGAAGAGTGGATCGCTATATTTCAATAATATTAGCATCCCCCGATCTGCTTCTAGAGCTTCCCCAGTAGAGGCGATCGCCAATTGGAGCATTTGATTTAACTCCAAATTGCTACGAGTGAGGATTGTCAACTGCTTCATCAAGTTTTGATGCTTAGCGCTAGTGTCGAGGAACTGCTGTTGTACAGCCATTAACTGTGTTTGTATCACCTGAGAAAAAGCGATAGCACAAACAGATTCTAAAGCTTTGAGCAGTTGTTTTTCCGACTCACTCCAATCATAGGGATCTGCCTTAATTAGGGTAATCACGCCATTATTTTTACCACCAAAGCGCGTAGGAAGTGCCAATACAGCTTTAATTGGTAGGGGCAAATGTTGACATCCAACTACCAGACTATTTTCAATAACAGAAATATCTTCTATTGTCAAGGCTTCGGAAGCACATTGTAACTTAGGTGAGTCCATCTGCTGCATTGACAAGATTTCATCGGGTTGTGGTACTCCTAAATAATCTTGAGACAACCAACTAGCAGTAATTGCTTTACCAGATGGTTCTGTGTCAACCGTTACCAAGCAGCAGCTATCTACTTCAAAAGCAACTCCCAAGACTTGGGCAATTTCTTGCAGCATTTTAGCATTCGCCGGATGATTGGCGATAATGTGATTAATCTTGTGTGACAACTGCTGGATTGCTTGTTCCTGATGCTGCATCAGCTTCACCGCATTTTGTGTATGTCTTTCCACTTCATCCACTGAAAACTTGGATGACGATGATAAAGACTTTTTCATTGCTGACGTGCTTTTGGATAATGACCCCATTTTCTTGTCCCCAACCTCCTGGCATATTTTTAACTCCCTTCCTGTTGTGGTTGCACCCTAATCTGTCAGAAATTTTGTATCAATACTTTCTCTCACCTGTTATAGCCTCTTTCTATTTCAGATGACCAAATTTGATTGTTAGATTCCAATTTTTGTGGGCATCGTAAAATACATAGAATATACTAAGATACCCCAGGATGGTCACTTATATTTTTACCGTCCAATTGTTAATTTGCTAACTGTGACCTAGAATATCCTGCCTTTCATTTACACATAAACCGTAAATTCTCTGGGATTCAGGCAAATTCTCTGTAAATCGCATCCGCGTTACCACTGATACTGGAACCAAAGATTAATGTATATTGTTTTTACAGGTTTGATACATAAACTAACTATCCTACTAACAGGTTGGTTCAGATAAAAATTACACCAGAATCTTAGTTCACTAAAAATGTGTTTTGGTCTACTCTCACCAAAACAATCAAAACTCGATCCGGTATTATTACTGAACTCCATTTTTTGATTAACACTTATTTATTAGGCTGATGATTTCTTTCTGTCAAGTGTTGTCAAACCCCCTATTTTTGAAAAAGTGGATTTTAAGACATTTACACCCGTGGAAGTTTTGAATCACAAAAATATATACAAATAAATTATTATATATTCTAATATTATTATAATTGTTTATGTTATTCAGAATGAGGCTAGTACCGCTGGGGAATTAAAAATTAAAAATCTTTACATAGCAGGCTTTTGGGTTATTGAGAATGGTTGGTTTACTTACGTACCCGTTGTACTAGATTGGGAATGCAGCTTTGTAAGTGGTGGATATAGAGTCACAAAGCTGCATTCCCATAAATCTAAAAGTTAACCAGCTAAACTATCTACACTCAAAGGAACCATATCGCCATGTTTGGTAAGTCCTAACAACATTGGTTGTTGTGGTTGAATAAGTTGACCTGTAAGCACACAGCGTTCTTCTTGCTGTGCCGTAGCGGCTATACTAGCACGAATGTCGTCTTTGGAGAATCTCGGCTTCCATTCGCCAGATTTTTGTTGTACGTAATTCCAGAGAATATCTCGAATCAAAGCCTGATATCCCTGATTTCCTGATAATTCCTTGAGTTTATCTTTAAGTTCCCTCTCTAGACGGATGCTGGTAACTTCCATTTCGGTAGTTGGGGTGCGAGTGATGGTATGCATGAGTTTTTCTCCTTAAAAATATAGACAGGATAGTAATACAAGTGTAGTATGTTTAAAGGAATGTTCAATAGGTGAAGTTTTCTGTGAAATCCCTTTATCCCATCTCTACTTCTCGGTGCGCTACCAACTGCGGATGCAGTTGGGAATTAGTCGCTATGGGAGTGGAGTATTTATTTATGGGCAATATTCGCTCTGATCAGGGTGAGATGGAAGAGGGTAATCGAGATTTTAGAAATACCATATTTAGCTTTAACTTGCACAATGCAGGACTAAAACCGGACAAAAGAAGCGGGAGGTACAGGCTAAAGAATTCTGTACCAATATAAAACCAAAACATATAGGTTTCATTTTTTACCCCCGCTCTTACCAAAAAAGAAGCGGGGGTTTTTGATTAGGAGTCAAATCGTGACTAGCCCAGTGCCAGTTTTACAGCAATCAGTGGTGGTGTTTTCGCAAAATTACTTGCCACTATGCCGAGTAAATATCAAACGTGCAATTATACTTTTAGTAACTCAAAAAGCAGAACCACTCAGTATTACCACAGAGAAGGAATGGCAAGTTAGTTCACCCAGTTTAGTACTGTATGTACCACGACATATTCGTTTAAAGATTGCTGCTCAAGAAAGGATATGGAAAGTTCCACCAGTAAATCGTCGAGAAATTTTACGACGAGACCACCACATTTGCCAATATTGCGGTAGCAAAAAATCTCTGACTTTGGATCATGTAATTCCCCGTTCTAGGGGAGGTCAACATACCTGGGATAACGTAGTCACAGCTTGTGAACGCTGTAACTCCCGTAAAGGGGATAAAACCCCCAAAGAAGCTGGTATGCATCTGCGCACCAAGCCAAAAGCACCAGTCCACCCTGCAATAGCCTTTGCAGAACAGTTCTGGATAGATATGCAAGCAAACCTGGAATAACAGGAGAGCATGAAGAATGCTGAAATTAACTTACACAGAAACTAGCTTTTACTTGGAATGTCTTGCTCAATCTTTAGAAGGATGGATAGCACAGCGAGTAATTTTGGCGTTAAGAGTCGGTCAAAGTCTGTGGGTTCAACCCAGTACTGCTTCCTTTCTGCTTCCGGTTGATTTACCAGGATTAGAACAGCTTGAGGTTGAGGTACAACGCGATCGCGGGGAAATTGTCTGTTTGGACATCTGTGATAGCGAGTATGTAGAAGTAACTCTACGGGGTTCTTGGCTCTGTGAAGGTTCTGAAGATGCTGTAGGGGTATTTGTTACCACCATGAGTGACAGGAGTGAGTTTTTCCTGCATAAACTTTGGCTGGAAGCTCAAGCCGCAGCTTCAGTAATTAGTGAGTGAGCAAATTTTAGGTTTGAGATTTTGGGGAATACCAAAAAATAAATCATCCCAAATTGTAGGGGCGCGGAAACCGCGCCCCTACAAATGATATAATCGACAATCAAGGAATGTATGATTGGGATATTTTTTTATAAAAAGTCTCAAGGTTTCTCAGTCTAGTTACTTAACAACTCTGGAACTGTGACAAATCGGTAACCTTGCTGTTTTAGTCCGGCGATCATTTTTGGTAAAGCGGTAACAGTGCGGGAGCGATCGCCTCCTCCATCGTGCATTAAGACAATTCCACCGGGTTTTGCATCTCTCAAGACATTTTTCACGAATACTTGGGGTTTAGCACGGGGGTCAGTGTCAGCGGAAGTTTGGGACCACATTACCACAGCATATTTCTGGCTTTTGGCATAAGCAGCTAAACCGTTATTTAAATAACCTCCGGGAGGACGAAATAAAGAGGTTTTTACCCCTGTTGTTTTGTAAATAATATCGGCGGTTTTTTCAATTTCACTTTTTGCTGTGGTTGGACTCATGCGCTTATAGGGATGATTCCAAGTGTGGTTACCAATTGCATGTCCCTCAGCCACAACTCGCTTGGCAATTTCGGGATTTTGTTTAACTGCTTTCCCTACCCAAAAGAATGTTGCTTTGACATTATTTTCTTTGAGAATATCCAACATTTGGGATGTTGTTGGTTCCCATGGACCATCATCAATAGTTAAAGCAATAACTTTTTCTTGATTTGCTGGTTTTCCCTGATAAACGATTTTGCCTTGATATTTATTATGGACATAAAATACTAAATTATTGTCTGTTTTTTCAGATTTTAATGGAGCTTTTGCTTGAATTTTTTCCTTATTTGCTGTGACGTTTGCAGCTTGAGTTTCATTATTATTTTGATTCGTTTGCAATTGTGAGATTGTAGTTGGTTTTACCGCACAAGCTGTGAGACTTGCAGCAATAGTTATACCGATAAATTTATGTTTACTTTTTTTCCAGTAGCTACCTGTCACGTCGAATTTCCCAATACTGCCATAATCTTAATCTTAACCAAATGATTTTGCAGAAATTAATAGTCTCTAACCAAATTACAGCATAATTTTCAAATAATTTTACCCCATTTTCCTAAAGCCATTGACATTTGTTGTATTATATGTAATACATGTATTGTGATTGCGAGTAGTAAGGGCACGGCACCTGCAATCTCTCGGTGTATAGATTCACTTTGCTGACGCCGTGCCCCTACTGATGCTTTGCCCTTACAACAATTGCGGCAATTATCATTTACATCTTTTATAAAATCTGTTCCAAACTATAGTTTTAAAACATTAACTAGGGTTACAGAGAGATTTTTACTCTTTTGATTGTAAAGAGGTTAAATATTAATTATGACAATCTATTTTTACAGCATTCGTGATAAAAATTACGGTTGTTTTTCTAATTTTTCTCACCATGGTTTTGAATTAGATGGATTTTGGTGGGCGACTAGCGAACATTATTTCCAAGCACAAAAGTTTGTGGAAACGGATAGAAATTGGTTTGACAAAATCCGGGAAGCAAAAACCCCTAAGGAAACCAAAAAAATGGGTGGTTCTCGCAAGCACCCCTTGCGTAGTGATTGGGAACAAGTGAAAGATGGAATTATGCAGCAAGCAGTGCTAAAAAAGTTTGAAACTCATGGTGATATTCGAGAGATATTACTTGGTACAGGTGATAAGTTAATTGTGGAAAATTCTCCCATTGATTACTACTGGGGTTGTGGTGCTGATGGTAGTGGAAAAAATAAGTTAGGAGAAATTTTAATGGTAGTTAGAGACATATTACGTCAACGGTAAATGTCTAAGACCGTGTTTATAAATAAAAACGCTTATACCAAAGAAACCGGGTTTTTGTGCATATAAAATCGAGAATCTGAGTATTTATGCCAAAATAAGCCCGGTTTCTCGATTTTCAGGAGAGTTTTATATTTATTTTATAAATATTTTCTAAACCTCGTCCAAGTCGAAAAATAGAGTTTTTCAAAAGGGAATAGGGAACAGAGAACAAAATCCGAGGAATAAAAACTATAGGTTTCAAAATAGACTTGGTTTAACATACATCTTATGAGTACCCCACAAGGAGGAAGTCACGCATTTACGCATTTAAAAGTATTAAGATGTTGTGCTTTTAATTTGTATTATAGGGCAGGCAGGGATGCCTACCCCACAAGAGTTATAGCAAAATTGAATATGTAATTTAAATGTGCTTTAGCTTCAACCCCCTGGCAACAAATGAAACAAATACAGCTTACTGTTACCTTTTCTCTGTTAAGAGTTAAGAGTTAAACCACGTCTATTTTGAAACCCATAGTTTTTTATTGACCGGTTTTTGTTACCTATTCCCTATTCCCTATTCCCTATTCCCTATTCCCTATTCCCTATTCCCTATTCCCTATTCCCTATTCCCTATTCCCTATTCCCTATTCCCTATTCCCTTTTGACAAACTCCAGGTTTCGACTTGGACGAGGTTTAAGAGTGTTTGTTAGGAGTTTTCGGCTAGATTTTCTCGTCGAAGTCACGTTACAAATTATTTAGAAATTTATCGAAATATGTGATTTTCGCTTCAATTTTTTTGCAATAACTACCTGGAGAATAGAATACTAGGTGTAGGAATACTCACTCAGCTATTAATAGCCATTAATATAGATTAATTTCTTAACCGCAGAATATTTACTGTGGCAGAATTGCCAATACTTGCGCCCGATTTTAGCTTCTAAATAATGGCACAGATGCTGGAGAAAAAAATAGTTTAGTGTTGCCTTAGTCGCGGATTTTAGTAGGGGCAATTACATTCAGCAGAGCAACTTTTTAAAATTCACATCAAATCGAATTCAAGGAGTAAATATGTGTGACACTATTAATGACTGTCTCCATGTGATGCCCAGTGACATCAGCAATAATGAAATGCCACCAAACTCCTATAGAGGCATCATTATAGAAAACAACGAAAGCACTTTGCAACTGGCGGGGACAAATGAAGGTTCTCACATAGCTGATATTGTTTTCACAGCAGTTCCTAGCTCTGGTGCTAATAAACACTGGATTTTAACTCACAGAGGACCTTCACTAAATAATCGATTTTCTATTGGTTACACTAGCAACAATTTAGGTAATTTTAACACTCTCATTGCTGCTCCAGAACAATTTACTCTCTTGACTAACGGTAACGTTGGCATCGGAACCCCTACACCTGAAGCATCTCTACATATTTATTCAGCTAACAACCCGACAACTTTGCGCATTCAATCTTCTGCCGGTTTTGGGGCAGGTCGGCTAGAGTTCTGGAGCGATCCTCAAGGTAGCTCCCCCGAATGGCGACCAGGTTTCATTCAATCGACCGACCAAGCTGGAGGAACTTGGACAGGTGGGCTTGCTTTTTTTGTCAATGGCACTGGGTTTGATAACAGGACTGCTGAGGTTGAGGTAATGCGAATTACCAACGGCAATGTGGGCATCGGAACGACGAATCCACAGGCAGCATTGGAAGTTATCCCCTCAGATTATTCAAAACCTTGGTTGCAACTAGGTCGAGGTGGGGATGCAGGAAGGTTATGGGTTGAGTATCCCCAGGCAGGTTCAGGTTATTCCCTTGCTCCCAACCTGGTAATGAGTGACTTGGACGATCCCCCTCGCATTCGATTTCAACAAATGGGAAGCCAGACAGAAGCTGACCCTGAGTTCGAGAGTTGGATTGGGCATGGCAGAGGTAGGTCTAATGATGTTGCTATTATGGGGGGTAATGTCGGCATCGGAACGGTGAATCCACAGGCAAAGCTAGATGTAAATGGTGATATTAAGCTCAAAGATTGGACCTTGTCTGTACCGGACTATGTGTTTGAGAAGAATTACAATCTGAGAAATCTTGACGAATTGCAGACTTATATCAATAGCCACAAACATCTTCCAGAAATGCCTTCTGCTGAGAAAGTCAGCGAAGAAGGGGTGAATCTAGGGGAGTTTTGCATGTCGCTGCTGAAGAAGATTGAAGAACTTTCTTTATACGTTCTGCAACAACATGAAATCATTCAAGGACAAAACGAACGGCTTGCCAAGCTTGAGCGTTCTGCCAATCTGTAGGAGGATGTGATGTTAAAAATCAAGAAAGGCAGCCAAGATGTAATTACTATCAGCGATTCAGGAGATGTCACCTTTTCAGGATATTACCAAGAAAATGCACCAAGACCTCTGCAAACTGGAGAACTGAGAATTACTAAGAATTCAACCGTTAAGCTAGCAACAGTTACAGCGGGAGGGAGACGAGATACCCACCTGGAAAAACGCTTGTTTGAAATGGCTCTGTTGCCACTCCAAGGACTCCAGTTCAAGCACCAATCCCTTGGGGTGCAGGCTGAACTCCACCCTGATGGCGACTTTTATCTCAAAGGTAAGGTGACCAATGCCTTAGAAAATCCTGCCGTAGCTGGTTCCTTTGCTTTCTCTCAAGTCGTCTATGCTGCACCGGGACTGGACTATTCGAGTAATCCTGACTTAGCTGAGTACGTTGTCTTCCAAACCCCCACCCCAGGTTACGAAACCCGAAGGATTGATATCTCGGATTTTGCCGACCTACCTAGTTTCCCCACCTGGTCCTTTACTGCTGCCAATGTTCCTATCAATGGACTCCTTCGTATTCCCCAGGGAACAGGTCCGTTTCCCCTCTGCCTAATTGTCCACGGCAACCATTCCCCCCAGGAAAACTCTACACCGGGCTATATTTACTTGTTAGAGTTACTGGCTTCCCACGGGATTATCGCTGGGAGCGTAGATTGTAACTTCCTTAACGGCTTCAACTTCGGCGAAAATGATGGTCGGGCAATTGTCCACCTTGAACATGTGAAGCAGTTTCAAATTTGGAACCAGCAGAGTGGACACCCATTGTTCGGCAAAGTCGATTTGTCCGATGTGATGATTGCAGGACATTCTCGGGGAGGGGAAGGAGTTGGACATGCTAGCTATTTCAATAGGTTGAATTCCGTTGTCCCAGAACCCGGAGATCCTCCCGTACCCCTGGATGGCTCTGTCGGATTGGGTCCCTATGATTTCAATCTCAAAGCAGTAGTCGCCATTGCACCCACAGAGAACCAGTATCAGCCTGTAGGTGGTCGGGTGATTATCAAGGACAACTATATCATCCTGCACGGGAGTCGGGATGGAGATGTCTGGGATTTTCAAGGCTACCAAACTTACGACCGAGCGCATCCCATCGATCTGGGCAATCCCACACAAGAAGCTGAAGGCTTCAAAGCCCTACTCTGGATTTACGGTGCTAACCACAACTTCTTTAATTCAGTATGGGCACAAGACGATAATCCTTTCCTCTCGCGCTCTGAACAAGAGAATGTTGCCAAAGTCTATTTTTCAGCCATTGCTCAGGGAATATTGTTGCGGCGATCGCAATACCTCAACCTGCTTAAAGATTTTCAGTTGAGCCAGCACACAGGTTGGATTCCTAATACCATCCGCTTGGTCAGTCAATATCAGGATCAACAACGTCTGTTCATCGCCCATTACGAAGAAGATAGCATCTTAACGACCCCCTCGCCACCAGTCAACGCAAGTATTGATACCTCCAATATCACCGCGCTAGAGTTGTCATTTAACCAAGGGTCAAGCGGCAATCTTTATCAGCAGACACAAGGACTTAAGGCTGACTGGGATGTTTCCGGCAATAAATATGTGATTAACATCAATTCCGGGGGTTTACCAACTGGGAAATTACACCTGCTAGCTCTGCGCACGGGACAGTCCAACGACTCAAAAAACCTGATTGATAAGCTCCAGAATTTTACCATTACCCTCAGTGATGGAACCCATTCCTATTCAGTCAAAGCCGCAAACATTGCACCCTTACCTTATCCGGCAGATATTAGGTTTCCTAGGGGAATTCGCCGTTCAGTGATGCAAACCCTGCGCATTCCCCTGCGTCTTTTTGTCGAACAAGGGGTAGATGTTTATAACATCCGTCAAATTATCTTTCTCTTCGACGAGCCAATTATCAGTACAACTACCTATGGTGGCTCGTTATATTTCGATGAAATCCAACTTAGTCATTAGTTCAGGAGGGACAAAATGTCTCTGGAAATTGTTTTGACCAACATTCAGTTACTGCTTGCTCGTCCTGAAATGGCAGATTTACGCAAAATCCATTATTATGCAGCCCAAAGAGGGGCTGAAGTTGAAGAAGTTTCTTACATCGTCAAACTATATACCCAAACTCCACCCGTTTATAACAGCATGGGAGTGGAACTGTATGTAGGTAACCAGCAGATACAGAAATATTCTCAATTTAAGAACGGCATCTACTTCAAGGTGAACGACCCTCAGCAACTATCAACCTTACAAGGAGAAGAAGTGCGTTTCCGCAGACCTGGAGACGAAGAATTTATCAACACTGGAGTCAGGTTACCTGCTGAAGAAACCATCAATCGCAGTTTAAGAACAGCAGACGTAACTCAACTTCCTACTCAACAAGAAGTACTGCGGGAGTGAGCTAATTTATAAGCTTGTGATGGAAGAAACCTGACATCATATCTTGCACTTATCCGTATAAACCACAAAAAACTAAAAAGCTAGACAATAAAGCTACATCCCTTTACTTGGCTTTTATCGCACTTATTAGGGTTTTGGTATTAATACTAAGTGATTAAAATACATCAGTTTTTCTAGGTGCAAGATATGAAGATCCCAGGAGGGGAAAGGCTTTTTTTTGGCTAGATTTTATCGTCGAATTCAGGTTGCAAATTATTTAGAAATTTATCGAAATATGTGATTTTCGCTTCAA
>JASJCY010000076.1 GCA_030065825.1 Nostocaceae cyanobacterium
ATTAAGTATTCCTTGGGTTTACCCTGCAAATTTTTATGTCATGATTTCTTGATGATTGAGATAAAGTCATTTGATGACATTAATCATTAAAGATATAGATGTTTGTTTGATTACTTATTTTTCCTGTTTGTTCTCCAGGTTCTCTGGGGTTTTTTACACTCTTGTGGGGTAGGTATACCTGTCTGTCATAAAAATTAATTCCAATCAGTTCCCATCAGCCAAATTTAATCATTTCTCGACCTTCCATTAAGGGTTGTTCACCTTTAAGGAGGGATTCCAACACGGCTTTAATTCTGTCTGCATCCGGTGGACATCCCGGCATATATAAATCGACATTAACCACTTCATGGACAGGTCGCACCTGGGGCAGTAATTCTGGTACAATTCCTGGTTCATGGGGTAGTTGTGGGCTAGTATCCCCTAATTCCAGATAACAGCGTTTCAAAACTGGTTCGGCACCCCCTAACATGTTACGCATTGCGGGTACGTTGGCTGTAATGGCACAATCCCCAAAAGATATAAGAAATTTACTGCGTTCCCTGACTTTCAAAATTAATTCGAGATTATCCTCGTTAGCAATACCACCCTCCACTAATACAACATCTACACCTTCAGGATACTCTTTGATATCAGAACCCACAGGACTGTAAACCACATCCACCATTTGCGCTAAGTCAATTAGCCATTCATCCAAATCCAAGAAGGACATGTGACAGCCAGAGCAACCAGCTAACCAAATAGTGGCAAATTTTACCTTGTCCATTGTTTTTGCTCCCGTGCTGTAATTAGGAAATCCAGTTTTTTTCGGTCATGGCGCATTTCTGCGACGGTGACACCTTTGTCAAAAATTGCTCCGGTGGGACAGGCATCTACGCATTTACCGCAGGAAGTACAAGCATTTACCTCTCCCCAAGGTTGATTCATACCCGTAATTACCTTAGTTTGCGCTCCCCGATTAGCGACATCCCAAACATGGGCACCTTCAATCTCATCACAAACCCTAACGCAACGGGTACAAAGGACACAGCGATTATGGTCAATACCAAAGCGTTCATGGGATATGTCTACATCTCTGTTGGGGAAACGGTAAGGAAAGCGAGAATGAGTCATACCTACTTCCACCGCTAAGTCTTGCAACTCACAATTTTCATTGGCAACGCAAACAGCGCAAATATGATTCCCCTCAGCAAACAGCATTTCCACCGTCATACGGCGATACTCTTGTATTTGCTGGGTATGGGTATAAACCTCCATACCTTCACCGACTTGAGTGACACAACTAGGTAAAAGCTTGTTACTTCCCGTAATTTCCACCAAGCATAATCTACAAGCTCCCACATCCGACACCCCATTCAGATGACATAGGGTAGGAATGCGAATCCCCGCTTCCTGTGCTGCTTGCAGGATAGTTGCACCTTCCTCAACCGCTACATCAACATCGTTAATTTTCAGAGTTTTTACTGACATCTTCTTGTTAGTGGTTAAGAGTTATTATTCTCCCTTGTCTCCCTTCCTGTTTCCTAGCCAGAGGCTAGGAAATCTTAATCTGGAGGCTCTGCCTCTAAAGTGGACCGAAGGCAGAGCCTCCCAAACTGCGTCACAAGCCAGAGACTTGTAACAAGAGGAAGGCAGAGCCTCCCAAACTGCGTCACAAGCCAGAGACTTGTAACAAGAGGAAGGCAGAGCCTTCCAAACTGCGTCACAAGCCAGAGACTTGTAACAAGAGGAAGGCAGAGCCTCCCAAACTGCGTCACAAGCCAGAGACTTGTAACGAGAGACGAGAGAAAATATTGTTAATTATCAAGGTTTTTACTGACATATTGTTGTTAGTTTTAATTTTTAATTTTTAATTTTTAATTTTTAATTCTTTGCAAATATTCCTCCCGGAAGTAAAGCAAGGTACTTAATACGGGGTTGGGTGCGGATTGTCCTAGTCCACACAGGCTGGTTGATTTCACCATTTGACAAAGTTGTTCTAACTGTTCTAAGTCTTTGTCAGTAACCTGATGATTGACAAACTTGGTTAATAATTCATACAACTGTACCGTCCCTGCACGACAGGGTATGCATTTACCACAGCTTTCGTCTCGACAAAACTCCATATAAAATTGGGCAACTTCGACCATACTGGTGCTGTCATCCATGACTACCATACCGCCAGAACCCATAATTGAGCCAAGTTTACTTAAGGATTCGTAATCTACGGGGGTATCTAAATAGGAAGCGGGAATACAACCACCAGAGGGTCCCCCGGTTTGCACGGCTTTCACGGAACCAGTTGTCACACCTCCTCCCATATCTTCAATTATTTCCCGCAGGCTAATTCCCATGGGGACTTCGATTAAACCTGTATTGCTAATTTTACCTGTAAGAGAAAATACTTTTGTACCTTTACTCTTCTCTGTACCAATACTGGCAAACCAATCCGCACCTTTACGGATAATCGGAGCAATATTGGCAAAAGTTTCTACATTGTTAATTAAAGTGGGATAGCCCCACAATCCCAACTCAGCGGGATAGGGGGGACGGGGACGGGGTGTACCTCTACCCCCTTCTACAGAGGCAATTAAAGCCGTTTCTTCTCCGCAGACAAATGCTCCTGCACCGACTCGAATATCAATACGGAAGTCAAAGGGAGAGCCAAATATCTGCATACCCAAAAGCCCAATCCTTTTAGCTTGCTGGATAGCTTTTTGCAGACGTTTGATTGCTAGGGGATATTCTGCCCGCACGTAGATAAAACCTTGATTTGCACCCACTGCATAACCAGCGATCGCCATTCCTTCCAACACTCGATGGGGATCACCCTCTAGGACACTACGATCCATAAATGCACCGGGATCGCCTTCATCCGCATTACAAATGACATATTTTTGACCTGGGGGCATTTTCGCCACAGTTGCCCATTTTAATCCTGTGGGGTATCCAGCACCACCCCGTCCCCGCAAACCAGACTTGGTGATTTCATCCACCACTTGGGGGGGTGTCATTTCATGGAGAACGTTATAAAGTGCCTGATAGCCATCTACAGCAATATATTCTTCGATTTTTTCGGGGTCAATTTTACCGCTGTTCTCCCCAACTATTTGTAGTTGACGGGTAAAGAATGGATGGTTAACATCAGTTTCCATGGCATCGGTTTTACCCCCATTCAATGCTGTAATGATTGAAGGTGCTTGTTCTGGGGTTACCTGTTCATAAAGAATATTATGGGGGGAAATCTCCACTAATGGTCCTCTACCACACAATCCCAGACAGCCTACCCCCACCACCTGAATGCGATCGCCTAATCCAGTTGATTCTACCTCCTGTTCCATTTGTTGTTTTACCATCAGGGAGTTCGCAGCTTGACAACCCGTAGCGGTACAACAATTTACTCTAATATTCTTCTTATCCTGGCGTTTTTTACCAGCAATCTCTTGTAATTCTGTCCAATCCATAATTTTGCTAAATGCTAATTGCTAACTCCCAAAACAATTCAAAATTCAAAATTCAAAATTCAAAATTCAAAATTCAAAATTGGTAACTCCTTTTTTCCAAGCTTCTAATTTCTAACTCCCAACTCCTAACTCCTAACTCCCAACTCCTAACTCCTAACTCGTAAATCCAAACTCGTAAATCCAAACTCGTAAATCCAAACTCCCAACTCCTAACTTCTAACTCGTAAATCCAAACTCGTAAATCCAAACTCCCAACTCCCAACTCCAAACTCCAAACTCCAAACTCCAAACTCCAAACTCCAAATTTCTAACTTCTAACTCGTAAATCCAAACTCCAAACTCCAAACTCCAAATTTCTAACTTCTAACTCCAAACTCCAAATTTCTAACTTCTAACTCGTAAATCAAAACTCCAAATTTCTAACTTCTAACTCGTAAATCAAAACTCCCAACTCCCAACTCCAAACTCCCAACTCTTAACTTCTAACTCGTAAATCCAAACTCCAAACTCCAAACTCCCAACTCTTAACTTCTAACTCGTAAATCAAAACTCCAAATTTCTAACTTCTAATTTTTAACTCCAAATTTCTAACTCCCAACTCCTAACTCCCAACTCCTAACTCCCAACTCGTAAATCCAAACTCCTAACTCCTAACTCTAAACTCCCAACTCCTAATTCCCAACTCCTAACTCCTAACTTCTAACTCGTAAATTCAAACTCCTAACTCTAAACTCCCAACTCCTAACTCCTAACTTCTAACTCGTAAATCCAAACTCCTAACTCTAAACTCCCAACTCCTAACTCCCAACTCCTAACTTCTAACTCGTAAATCCAAACTCCAAACTCCAAACTCCAAATTTCTAACTTCTAACTCGTAAATCCAAACTCCCAACTCCAAACTCCAAATTTCTAACTTCTAACTCGTAAATCCAAACTCCCAACTCCAAACTACAAATTTCTAACTCGTAAATCAAAACTCCAAATTTCTAACTCCCAACTCCCAACTCCCAACTCCCAACTCCTAACTTCTAACTCGTAAATCCAAACTCCTAACTTCTAACTCGTAAATCCAAACTCCAAACTCCAAACTCCAAATTTCTAACTTCTAACTCGTAAATCAAAACTCCAAATTTCTAACTTCTAATTTCTAACTTCTAACTTCTAATTTCTAACTTCTAACTTCTAACTCCCAGTGTTTAATCCTTTCCTCTACGGATTCTGAGGTTTGTTGTCCTGAAACTTGACCATCAAAAACCACCGCTGGTGCAATTCCACAAGCACCGATGCAACGTGCTGTTAACAGAGATATTTGACCATCATCTGTGGTTTCCCCGACATGGATACCCAGTTTTGACTCTAAATTACCCAGAATGTCTTTCCCACCCTTGACATAGCAAGCAGTTCCTAAGCACACGACACAGGTATGCACACCACTGGGTTTAAGGGAAAATAAGTGGTAGAATGTTGCCACTCCGTAAACTTTACTCAGTGGCAATTTTAGGGTACGAGCGATATAAATTAGGATATCTTCTTCTAAATAACCAAACTTTTCTTGAGCATGGTGTAATATCTCAATTAAGGCATCTTGACGATAACTATTGCGCTTAATTGTTAAATCTAGGCTTTTGAATCGTTTATCACCGCTGGGATGTCCTTGTGGTGACTTTGTTTTAGTATTTGAGGATTGCATGGCTTATTTCCTCTCTATTGCAGCAATTATTCACTCCCCTCACGGGGAGAGAAAAATTGATTGAGAAATATTTGGCAATATTTGTTGATTTTTAGAATCTCCTTTCGGAAATCAAATCCATTGTTTGTCTAATCAAAAACTGAATTTTATTTTTATTGTGCCCTAAAAATCTCTTTAACTTAACCACAATAACATTATGAATCAATATGCCACAATTTAATCATCTCTAAGGTAACAAATTCTAAAGGTTTTTCAAGTTTTAATATCTCTTGTAAATTTGCAAGTTTTACCTATAGGACTCCTATTGGATTTTTGTACTCCTGGATTGTAGACACCAAAGGTGGCTTGTGCAAGTAGCAAGCTAAGGTGCTAGACTGTGTTTGCGCTTAAAAACTCAGTACAATTTAACTTCCCTATTCCCTATTCCCTCACATGAGTTGACAATTTTCTAAGGATATACACGGAATAACAGGTGAATTATGAGTCAACTTACAAGTAGTTAATAGGCTTTTAAGATTACTTAATAGCGTAGCTTGTGTTGGACAGCTTCAACCTAAATTCAAAGAAATATAGGGATTTTCGGTGTTGCTAAATTGAAGGGCAGAATTTATTTTTCAAGTCTTGAGTAAGCCATCATTATCTTCCAAAATTGAGGAACTTAAAATTATCTTTCTCCCGCAGAATAGGGGGTTGGGGGGCAAAATCAGACCCGTAATCAGCAATCCCCGGTTTTTGGTTGATTACAATACAAAGGGAATCGGTGAAATTAGGAAGATTTGGGATGCCCATACCACACAAGATTGTATTTGATAAAGAGTGGACAGGGTTATAAAAATTGATTTTGTGTTATTTCTCAAACATTTTGGGGAAGTATAAATAATATAAGTCATATCTTGCACCACTCAACAACCATTGAGAAAGTTCGGCAGCGCGTTGCTTTGGTTTCCAAAGTTATAGCGACTGCCAGGGTTTATGAACGAAAAATTAGGGTTTTGATGGGTAAACCTTTTCAATAAACCCGGTTTCTGAACCTGGTGCAAGATGTGTGATAAACCTATGGCTTTTTGTTATCTCGGGTGTGGGACTTGAGAAACAGTGAAGCTGTGGAGTATAGAGAAAGTTCAATAGGTCACATCTCAAAATCTCAAGGTGTGTAGCTGATGGTGCAAATTAATTTCCAGAAAGTTTTAAAACAAAAGGGGGTTTTGACTCTTGTGAGGCAGATTTTCCCTACCCTAGAAAGTTCTGTTTGTATTTTAAGCAAGGATGGTAAGATTTTACTTGGCAGGGAAATGACCGAACAAACGCAGAAATATCCTGTTGAACTTTCTGGAGAAGTTTTTGGTTGGGTGGTAGGAAATGAGAGTGCTTGTGCAATTTCGTCTTTACTATCTTACATAATTAAACAGGAGTTTGCCAAAAAGTCTCTTGCCATAGAATTGCTGGATAGATATCAGGAAATAGACCTATTTTTTGAGCTTTCTACTCAAATTACTGCTAGTTTAAACTTACAAGAAATTGCTCAGCTGGCGATTGAGAAGATAGAAACCTTAATTGATTGTAGCGCTGGGTCAATTTTGTTAGTAGACCAGCAGACAAATGAGTTGAATTCCCTTTGCGAGTTTGGTCAATTTGGGCATTTGAAAAGCCTTCTAAAGCTAGAAGAAGATCCGATTAATCAAATTATCAATCAGGGTTCAGGAGAGATTGTTAACGATTTATGTTCCTTGGGTTCGGGAGTTGATAGTCAAGAGTCAATTTGTTCTGTGATTTGTGTACCTCTAAAGACTGAGGAGGAAGTAATTGGTGCGATTGTTATTGGTAGCGATAACAATGTCACTTATACTACCGAGGACTTAAAAATTCTCAATATTTTTGCTTCCCAAGTGGCGATCGCGATTGAAAAAGCGCTACTTTATCAGCAAAGTCTAAATGCTGCTGAATGTGCGAAAAATCAGGCTCAAGAGTTGCAGCGTACTTTAGGGGAGTTACAGGAAACTCAGGCTCAACTGGTTCAAAGTGCAAAGATGTCCAGTCTAGGAGAAATGATAGCTGGAATTGCCCACGAAATCAACAATCCTGTCAACTTTATTCATGGGAACCTCAATCATGCTTGGAATTACTCCCAAGACTTGCTTGATTTGCTGGCTCTTTACCAACAGTATTATCCCCAACCAGTACCGGAAATTCAAGAGCAAGCAGAGGAGATTGACCTGGATTTTTTGATTTCAGACATGACGCAATTGTTGTCTTCTATGCGGTTTGGTGTTAATCGTATCAAGGATATTGTCTATTCTTTACGTAATTTTTCTCGTCTGGATGAGGCAGAAAGGAAACCTGTGAATATTCATGAGGGTATTAATAGTACTTTGATGATTTTACGCCATCGTCTCCAAGGCAGTACAGAACATCCAGAAATTGAGGTGATTAAAGATTATGGTGAATTACCTTTGGTGGAATGTTATGCAGGGCAATTAAATCAAGTATTTATGAATATTATTAGTAATGCTATTGATGCTTTTGAGGAAAAGGGAAAAAATCCTCAGATCCGAATTAGTACCCAAGTTTTGGATGATGATTGGGTGGAAATCTCTATTGTTGACAATGGAGTGGGGATACCAGAAGAAGTTAAGCAGCGAATTTACGACCCCTTTTTTACTACTAAGGAAGTAGGAAAAGGTACGGGATTAGGAATGGCAATTAGCTATCAAATTGTAGTTGAAAAGCATGGTGGAGTTCTCAAATGTTTGTCTCAACCAGGTGAGGGAACGGAATTTTGGATTCAAATTCCCATAATGCCATTAGGGGAAGGTTCTAGGACTTGTTGTTACGATTCGTGGTTACAAAAACCTTTAAAATAATGGGCAATTATCAGATTTATATTTGATTTTTTTACACCTACAATTAGAAACCGGGTTTCTATAGGTGGAGAACTGATAATTTGAGTATGTATGCCGAAATAAACCCGGTTTCTAGACCCTTACGGGGGTTTTATATTGATTTTATAAACACCCTCTAAAAGACCATTTATTTATAAAGTAAATATTAAGTCTATAGGTGTAGTTAGAAACCGGGTTTCTTCGAGACTAACTACGATAATATTTGATATTTCACCTAGAGAAACCCGGTTTCTTGGGTCTTAAGGTTTACTTTATAAATAACCTCTAAGAGTTCCCTGTTCCCTATTCCCTGTTCCCTATTCCCTATTCCCTATTCCCTATTCTCTATTCCCTGTTCCCTATTCCCTATTCCCTGTTCCCTGTTCCTTATTCCCTGTTCCTTATTCCCTTGGATTGCGAGATAAAAATTTTATTTACGAGTTTCTTTACCATGAAATCATCTCAAAACCTCAAAGCCAGACATGTTACAGTTATCAAAAATTTTTTGTTTACTTTTGTACCCCTATCAGTTTTACTATTAGGGGGTGCCTATTACATCTATCAAGCTGAAATCAAAATTAAAAGAACGGCTTTAGAAAACAACGAAGTCCGCAATGTTGAACTACAAACTTTAGCTGGAACCGAGAATTTTAAGGCAATAGAATCAGACTTATTATTTATAGCAACAGAGCCAAACTTAATAGCAAAAATAGATGATAACCATAGTCATGAATCTGGCTCAGATAAACCAGAAACTCACACAAATCTTACGCGGACATTTGTTTCTTTGTCCAAATATAAAAAACGTTATGACCAAATTCGTTTACTCGATTTAAAAGGCAAGGAAATTATTAGAGTTAACTTTAATAATGGTGAACCTCAAATTGTACCTGATAAATATTTACAAGTTAAGGCAAATCGTTATTGGTTTAGAGAAACAGTAAAATTAGAAGCTGGGGAAATTTTTTTTTCTCCTCTCGATTTGAATGTTGAAAATGGCGAGATTGAACAGCCATTCAAACCCATGATTCGCTTTGGTACTCCTGTGTTTGATAGCCAAGGCAAGAAATGGGGAATATTGGTATTTAATTACTTCGGTGAGAACTTTATCAATAATTTGAAAGCAGAAAACACAACTGCTTTGGGCAAAATGATGCTCTTGAATTCTCAGGGATATTGGCTAAAAGGTTTAAAATCAGAAGATGAATGGGGATTCATGTTTGCAAATCGGCAAGATCGGAAGTTTCAAAATGATTTTCCTCAAGCATGGGAAAGCATTTCTAGTCAGGATTCCGGGCAATTTCAAACAAAAAAGGGACTGTTTACATTTTCCACTATTTATCCCTTGCTAAAAATACACTCGCAAAATGCCCAGATATTATCCAATGACAATGGGAAAAATTATCACTGGAAAATTGTTAGTTATATCCCCACTCAAGTTTTGAACTCTGAATTTAGCATTTACAACCGACAGCAATTATGGCTATACATATTTCTATTACCAGGAATGGGAATTGCTTGTTGGCTGATATCCCTATCCAAGGTTCACCGTCAACTTGCTGATGTCCAATTGCGAGACACTTTAACCGATTTAAATACAATTATCAATAATCTTGGAGATGGATTATTAGTTACGGATACAAAAGGATATATTACTCGGTTAAATCCCGTCCTGCGGCAAATGTTTGACTTGGGAGAAATGGAAATTGTCGGTAAACACTGCGAAATTCTCGATCAACCAGAATTAGTAGAATTGATCCAAAAAACCCAAAGGGAGTCCCAACTTACCTTTACACTAGACATTAAACTAAATAAAGAACGCATTGGTCAAGCTTTAGCCACAACTATTTGTCAACAAATTGGCAAAGAAGGTACCCTGCAAATAACAGGAACAATTGTTCTAATTCGGGATATTACCCAAGAGAAGGAAATTGACAGGATGAAGACAGACTTTATTTCTACTGTCTCCCACGAGTTACGAACTCCTCTGACTTCTGTGCTGGGATTTGCTTCTATTATCCAAGAAAAACTAGAGGAAGATGTTTTCCCCTTCATGAGTGCAGATAACCGCAAAACTAAAAAAACTATTAGAAGGGTAAAAGACAATCTCAATATTATTATCTCCGAAGCTGAACGCTTAACGGCTTTAATTAACGATGTATTAGATATTGCCAAAATGGAAGCAGGTAGACTGGAGTGGAAAATGGAGGCGATCGCGATTGAGGAAGTACTTGAACGATCCCTTGCTGCTACATCCTCTTTGTTTATTACACACGGTTTGGAGTTGGTGCGAGATATAGAACCAGGATTACCAGAAATTGTCGGTGATGGCGATCGCCTGATACAAGTTGTGATTAATCTTATTTCTAATGCAGTCAAATTTACTGAGGAAGGTTCTGTCACCTGTAGTGCTAGAGTTAGAGATAATCACATCCTCGTGAGTGTGACGGATACGGGTATTGGTATCACTTCCCCAGAGCAACAGAAGGTGTTTGAGAAATTTAAACAGGTAGGTGAAACCCTGACCAATAAACCAAAAGGTACAGGACTGGGATTACCAATTTGTAAACAAATTATTGAACATCATGGGGGTACAATTTGGGTAGAAAGCGAACTTGGCAAAGGTAGTACTTTTTGTTTTACCCTCCCCATTAACGCTAGTATTAGTGTTAGTAAACCAGAAAAAATAGTTAATTTAGATGCCCTAGTTCAGCAATTAAAAGAACAGTCTCCTACCACTGCTGCGACTTCCCCAAAACAAAAAACAATTTTAGTGGTAGATGACGATGTTAATATCCGCGAATTACTCAGACAATCATTAGAAACTCACGGTTATACTGTCAAAGAAGCAAAAGATGGATTAGATGCTATTAATCAAGTTAAAACTGTCAAGCCCAATTTGATTATCCTAGATTTAATGATGCCCCAAATTAACGGTTTCGATACAGCAGCGGTGTTAAAACATGACCCCATAACCATGGGAATTCCTATTATTATGCTTTCCATTTTTGAGGATAAGGCAAGAGGTTACAGGCTGGGTGTAGATAGATATATGACTAAGCCTATTGATAACAATAAACTGCTGACAGAAATTAACTTGTTACTTGACCAAGAAAAATCAGCTAAAAAGGTTTTGGTTGTTGATAGGAATGCTTCTACACAAGTTACTTTATCTCGGGTATTGGAAGCTCAAGGATATAGCGTTGTGGAAGCTGCTGATGGTGAAGAATGTATTCAAAAGGCTATATCTATTAAACCTGATATGATTATTGTCGATTCCATCGTTTCCCAACAACATGATTTAGTCAAAACTTTAAGGTTTAAAAATGGACTAGAAGATGTTTTCTTCTTGTTATTAGGAGAAAATACAAAATCTCATTAAAACAGGGAAAAATATGAATAAAACAATTTTAATTGTAGACGATGAGCCAAACATCCGCATCTTGATGGAACAAGCACTGGAAAAGTTGGAAGATGAAGGAGTAGAATTACTAATTGCCGAAAATGGACAAGAAGCTTTAGACATCATTAAACAAGAAAAACCAAACTTGGTATTTCTAGATGTAATGATGCCAAAAATGAACGGTTTAGATGTTTGTCAAACTGTCAAAAAAGAACTAAAAATGCAAGATGTTTACATCATTATGTTGACAGCAAAAGGTCAGGAATTTGATAAACAAAAAGGCATAGACGTGGGAGCAGATTTATACATGACAAAACCTTTTCGTCCCAAAGCTGTTCTGGAAAAGTCACGGGAAATCCTAGGTATCTAAAATTCCTCTCGACTGAGAAAATGATTATGACCATACTTTGGAGTTTTACTCAGTCGTGACAGTTCCTACAACCCAGTCCCGTAAAGCCGATCACATCCGTATCTGTTTAGAATCAGATGTTCAATGTCGTCAAACTACCAATGGACTGGAAAAATACCGCTTTACCCATTGCTGTTTACCCGAACTCGATTATCAAGAAATTGACATTAGTACTAGTTTCCTTGATAAACAGGTATTAGCACCTCTGCTGATATCTTCCATGACTGGAGGAACCCCACAAGCTGGTATAATTAACTCACGCCTTGCCCAAGTAGCACAGCATTATAAATTAGCCATGGGTGTTGGTTCCCAGAGGGTAGCGGTGGAAAAACCAGAAGTTGCTGATACCTTTGCAGTACGCAAGTACGCTCCAGATGTGCTGTTATTTGCTAACCTGGGAGCAGTGCAACTTAATTATGACTACGGCTTGGATCAATGTTTGCGCGTGATTGATATCCTCGAAGCTGATGCCCTGATTTTACACCTCAACCCCCTCCAAGAATGCATTCAACCAAGAGGTGATAAGAATTTTAAAGGAATCCTTGACAAAATAGCTAATTTATGTTCAAAAATAGCTATACCCGTGATTGCGAAAGAAGTAGGTAATGGCATCTCAGCAGTCATGGCAGAAAAACTGATTGCTGCGGGGGTAAAAGCGATAGACGTGGCTGGTGCAGGGGGTACATCTTGGGCAAAGGTAGAGAGTGAGAGGGCAGAAAATGCCTTGCAGAGACGTTTGGGGAGAACTTTTGCCGATTGGGGTTTACCCACAGCAGAATGTATTACTAGCATTCGTTCAGTAGCCCCTGATGTGCCTTTAATTGCTTCTGGGGGGTTGCGTCATGGATTGGATGTAGCCAAAGCCATCGCTTTGGGAGCAGATATTGGAGGTTTGGCGATGCCTTTTTTGAAAGCAGCCGCAGATTCAGAAACAGCCCTGTTTGAGTTAGCCCAGGTATTAATTGCCGAAATTAAAACTGTGCTATTTTGTACGGGAAATGCCACCTTGGAAAATTTAAAGCACGGGGATAGTTTACAGCGTATAGAATAAGTATATCTTAAAACAGGTTTTTAGGATTGAACTGTTAATTTCAGAGGAATTGGTGCAAAAATAAATAACTTCCAAATTTAACTTCCGGTAAATGGTAAATGGTAATAACCCAATGACAAATGACCAATGACCAATCACAAATCACAAATCACAAATGACCAATGACCAATAACCAATAACAAATAACAAATAACAAATGACTAATTTTTTGAAACAAACCTTTGCCAGCTTAGTTGGAACTTTACTGGGACTAATGATTTTTTTTGGTCTTAGTACTACAGCATTTTTATTGTTAATTTTTGCTGCTGCGACTTCCCAAGAAGTTAGTCCACAAGTTAAAGATAAATCAATGGTGGTTTTTGACTTGTCGATGAATATCACCGACAGAGAGCCAAGTTCCGACGATTTATTGAGAAAAGCTTTATCAGGTGAAAGCAATACCACAATGTCACTGCGTAGCATTCTAGACTCTATAGAAAAAGCACGAGTTGACAAGCGAATTGTTGGTATTTACCTAAATGCTACCCGTAGTAGTGGTACTAACAGTGCCGGCTTTGCTACCTTTAAAGAAATCCGACGAGCGTTGCAAAAGTTTCGTGCCTCTGGGAAAAAGATTATAGCTTATGGTATGGACTGGGGAGAAAGGGAATATTACCTGAGTTCCGTAGCTGATACCATTGTACTTAATCCCTTGGGAGCAATGGAAATCAACGGTTTAAGTTCCCAACCCATGTTTCTCACCGGGGCTTTAGATAAGTATGGTATTGGCGTACAAGTGGTGCGGGTAGGAAAATTCAAGGGAGCAGTAGAACCGTTTATCCGAGACAAACTTAGTCCTGAAAACCGCCAACAAACCCAAAAATTATTGGATGATGTTTGGCGAGAGTGGCGACTGAGTGTAGGGAAAAGTCGCAAAATTACTCCCCAAAATTTACAAACCATCGCAGACAATAAAGCTATTTTACTAGCAGATGAGGCTAAAAAGCAAGGTTTAGTGGATCGGGTAGCTTACTTCGATGAGGTGGTTAGCCAACTCAAGCAATTAACCAAAACTGACAAGAAAAATAAAACCTTCGAGCAAATTAGCCTCAGTGAATATGCAGAAGTACCAGGAGAAAAATTAGGTGTAGAAAGAGACTCTAAAAATAAAATTGCTGTGGTTTATGCTGAAGGTGAAATTGTTGATGGTAAGGGAGAAGAAGGACAAGTAGGAGGCGATCGCTTTGCGAAAATCTTCCGTCAACTACGACAGGATAATGACGTTAAGGCTGTTGTTTTGCGCATCAATAGCCCTGGTGGTAGCGCTAGCGCATCGGAGGTAATGCAGCGAGAAGTACTTCTCACCCAAGAGAAGAAACCAGTGGTAGTATCTATGGGTGATGTAGCAGCATCTGGTGGTTATTGGATAGCAACGGACTCTAACCGCATTTTTGCTGAACCCAATACCGTTACGGGTTCAATTGGTGTATTTGGCGTCCTATTTAATGCCCAGAAATTGGGTAACAATAATGGTATCACTTGGGATTCTGTAAAAACTGGGCGTTATGCTGATACCCAAACAGTTTCTCGTCCCAAATCTTCCCAAGAGTTGCAATTATATCAACGTTCTGTGAATAGAATTTACGATTTATTTCTGCAAAAAGTAGCAAAAGGTCGAAATTTACCAAAGCAAAAAGTCAGTGAAATTGCCCAAGGAAGAGTATGGTCTGGCACTACGGCTAAAGAAATAGGTTTAGTTGATGAAATTGGCGGTTTAGATGTAGCCATCAAATATGCAGCTAAACAAGCTAAATTAGGGGACAATTGGGAAATACAAGAACATCCTAGATTTAGTACCTTTGAAGAACGGTTATTTGGAGAAGTAAGTGAAGAGGTACGAACTATTTTAGGGGTAGATAAACCTCAATTAAAGGTATCCAATCCCCTGACTGTGGAACTGCAAAAACTTGGGCAGCAAATCGCTATTCTCCAACAGATGAACGATCCCCAAGGTATTTATGCCCGTTTGCCTTTTAACTTTAGGATTGAATAAATACAGTTTTGATATCTGGAAATGATAATTTTTTAGTATGGTGGAGATTTTTCATCATACTATTTTTTGTTAACTATTTAAACCACGTCTATTTTGAAACCTATAGTTTTTTATTGACCGGGTTTTGTTCCAATACGGTACTGCTGCGCAGAAGCAAGCTACAGTTAAGAAAAATAGTAGGTTGGGTGGAAGTTCCCTGTTCCCTGTTCCCTGTTCCCTATATAGGCTAATACACAGCATTGAGGTTTATTTATGCTTAGTTGTACTTTTTGCTTTCTTTATCAAAAAATGATTGTTATAAAATATTGTCTGTGTGAAATTAATATAAAAATTTGCGATAATTTCGATTTATCGTTAATTTTTAGTTATGCAAAATGAAGTATATCAATAAATTTCTGATGAAGTTTTCGTAAAAACACGTAAGTGCTATTGCTTAGTTATGAACCTGCCAATTAATCTCTAGACAAAGAGTTGTATCAAACAGCTTGAGAAGGGAAATTAAAAGGTTCAATAACATGCATTTCAATTTATCTCCAGGAATGCTTGCTTCAGCAGTGTTTGCGGCAATATTAATGCCCATGACTGCCGCGCAAGCAGCTATACTGACATCTGAAAGTTCAATACCCCTACAAAAAACCAATTTTGAAAAATTTGTAACTCTGGAAAAATTCGATCCTACTTTGGGAGATTTGGAGAGTGTATTTTTTGAATTGAGTGGTTTGGTTGAAGGTGCGATTGAATTAGAAAGCAGAGATGCAAAACCTGCCACGGTGACAGCGAGTCTTGCCGCAGAAATTAGCTTAATCAACACAGATAACAAGCCATTGTTGGTAACCTTACCCACAGCATCAGTAACAGAAAATTTTGATGCATACGATGGAAAGCTAGATTTTGATGGCGATTCTGGGGCAACATTTACAGGACTTTCCACCAGCGACAGTCAGTCAGTCTTACTGACTACAGAAACTGACTGGGAAGCATTCATTGGTACTGACAGTTTCAATCTACCAGTTATAGCCAAAGGTGAGTCAGAAACTACAGGATCTGGCAATCTTGTCGCTGGATTTGAAACAAATGCTGGTGCAACTGTCAAGGTTGTCTATACCTATGCAGCCAAACCAAAGGCACCCCAGACTCAAAGAGTGCCTGAATCCCAGATTCCTATGGGTGCAATGGCAGCATTAGGACTTTGTATGGTGGTAAGAAAGCAAAGCCAGAATATGGGCTAATACAGTCTAGTAGTCCACCACATTAGTTACGAGGGGTCACAGATCCCCGACTTCTTGGGGTCACAGATCCCCGACTTCTTTAAGAAGTCGGGGATCTAAACACCCGCGACTTGTCAAAATTAATGTGGTTGAGTACTAGTTAGGCTGTAATAATACACCGTAAGGGCACGGCATTCCTCAGGTTACTCTATACATAGAGAAATTGTAGGTGCCGTGTCCCTATAAAATAGACCTCTGTTGGAAATTAAATATGCGTTGTCCAAAACCGTTGTTCGGTGACGTTGCATTGCAACGTCTCTACATTCTTTTTCACCAGAGGTCTAATGCACAACAGCTTAAAACCGATATTTGCGATCGCGCACCCACATGCTGACAAGTACGGCATGTCCCTGGGTATCAACTTTAACTTCCACTACTATTGGTTGTCTTTGTCCGGGTTTGACTCGTTGTGCTTGGGATATATCTTCGTTAATCTGGACTCGTTGGTCTTCTGGGATGTAATATGTTTCCAAACCGTAGGATATCAAACCGTATTTATATTTGCCTTCTAATACCACCTGATTTTCTCCTAGGGAGGAGGGAGGTTTAAGGCTTATTTGAATTGGTTTCCAGGCTGGAGGAATACCATCACCAGTGGGTTTTTCTCCCTGTAATATTACATATAATTTTGTGCCTTGAGGCAGATTTGGGTATTGTTTGTTCAGAGAAGGATATTGTTTAAGTAAATCTTCCCAACCGGGTAATTTCTTTAAATTGTCTAAACTGGAAATGTCATAATTTAAGGTGACCGAGTAACCGCGTAATAAATCATAGGGATCAACAGGTACAGTTTGCAAAATGGCTGTTTTACCTGTGATATGAGTATAAACTGCTTGGGCTGGAATTGCGAGAATTATTCCAGTTTGGATGAGTAAGGGAAGCACAAACCGCCAAATTGGTAAGGGTTTGGTTGATATTTGTGCAGAGTTTATTCCACTATCTTTTATTTCAGTATCACCTTGAGGAGGTAAAGTTTCGTCAGTATTCATAATCTACCTTGAAAATAGTTTGTAGGGGTGCAATGCTTGCACCCAGGAGTTTGTAGGGGCACAATGTTTGCACCCAGGAGTTTGTAGGGGTGTAATGCTTGCACCCAGGAGTTTGTAGGGGTGTAATGCTTGCACCCAGGAGTTTGTAGGGGTGTAATGCTTGCACCCAGGAGTTTGTAGGGGTGTAATGCTTGCACCCAGGAATTTGTAGGGGCACAATGTTTGCACCCAGGAGTTTGTAGGGGTGCAATGCTTGCACCCAGGAGTTTGTAGGGGCACAATGTTTGCATCCAGGAGTTTGTAGGGGTGTAATGTTTGCATCCAGGAGTTTGGAATTACCAATTTTTAATTTTTAATTGTTTTGAAATCTAAGCGACGTTCAAACCAAAGTCCGGCTAAAATTACAGTTACACCACACAAGAAAAACACAAGAGACTTAAATAACAAGCCAGTGTCATACTCCAACATCCGGCTGATAATTTGTAGGGTTAACAATACCATTCCACCCCAAAAAGCGCATCGTTTTCCAGACTCTAATCCCTGACGAATTAAACCGCAGGCTAATATTGCTAATAGGAGATTAAAAATCAAAATAGCGATAGCATTTGGGTTAGTGCTAGTAGTCACATGCCATAAAGGAACTATAGCGCTAATTAAGATAAAACTACCAATAGCAATACTATTTATATCGACTCTTTGACGGTGACGGTTGTTTTTTTGACGTAGTAAATTCCACCATTGCCATAGGGCTAAAGCACCGAGAATTATTACATCTATCACAGGTAGAAATTTGAGTGATGAACTAAAATTATTCGGTGAAGTATAAGATGGAATTTGCCACACCCAACGGAAGGAGAGAAAATAAAACAGAATGCTGAAAAATGCCAGTGTCAAAGTTCTAGCTAGGGGTTGAAACTGACGAAAAGTTACTTTGGGGAACTGTAAATCATCGTAACTCCATAATAATGCTGGTGGGATTGCAAAGGCTAAAGATGCCAACCAAGGTGAGGTACGAGAATAGGTGAGTATTTCTATGGTTTTAAAATTGAATTGCAAAGATATTGCAAAAGCTACAGCACCTAAACCAAAAATCCAACGGGATCGACATAGGTAAGCAAGAGGTACAAACAACACCCATGATAGTAAAGGCATATGTTGCACTAGCATCTGTAACCAAGTCAACTCACCCCTAAAGTACCATAAATCTCCTAGTCCCCACCAATAGCCTATTTGTAATAAGATAAAGCTGAGGATTCCCAGGGTAGTTAAACCTAGGCTATAAGCCATGATTAAAACGCCAATTCCCCAGGAAAGGAATAATTCATAGCTAGAACCGCTAATATGAAACATTTGCGCTACAAGCGCCATATTTGCGCCTAAAATTAAAGCACCTAGGAGTAGTAACCCATGTCCGAATATTTGTTTGCGTCGTCCTGGGGTTTTACCTCGAATTGTAGCTGGTATTGGTTGTCTTTGCAGGTAAAAACCAGCGATATTTGTCACCAAGAATAAACTTAGTAGCAGGGTTAATTTAACTTCTCTAGACCATGCTTGCCAATTGGCAGCGATAAATGTAATTATACCCAAACCTAGGAGTATACTGCCTAAAGCAATTAGAATCACAACAAAGCGATCTCTTGCAGCAGTTTCTAGGTTATAAAATTGATATCTTTCTGACAATTGTTGATACACAGATGTATCAATTAGTCCTTCCTCTCGCCAGATTTGCGCTTCTTGACGTAACTTCCGGCGAAAATTATCTAGTACCATGACAATCTCCCTTTATTGGGTAGGTTAGTGATCGTCAGCGAATTATATCTCTATTATTAAGCAAGATATTGACATGTAATGATGGTTGTGTGACAGTTGTTACTCTTATTTTATTTCCTACAAGTTTCTTTACAATTGAGCATGGAAAAGCCTTCCAATTTATTAGTTAAGCTTGCACGACGTTTATTTAATAGTTCTGAGGAACAAGAAAAGTTTATTCAAGCTTTAATTAATCCCCGGGAATTTTCACCTTGTATTCTTTGGTGTCAAGACAAGTCGGAGGAGTTTTCTTGGGATGTGGAAACCCCGAAAAATTGGCAACCAAAATTTATAGATCGTTTATTTATAGAAGCAAGACCAGGTAAACATCCCTTACATGAACAAGGATATTATTATTGTTTAGATTTTTCTTCGGTGTTTGCTGCTTCCAGTTTATTAACAATTAGTCAGCCAATAAAGTTAATTTTTGATATGTGTGCTGCACCAGGGGGAAAAAGTATCTTTGCTTGGAAGTTGTTGCAGCCAGATTTATTGATATCTAATGAAGTAATTGGTAAACGTTTGGGAATGTTAATTTCTAATTTAAAACGTTGCCAGATTAGTCCTTCTCTGGTTGTGAATAGAGACCCTAGTATTTTTGCCAAAACAATACCATTATCTAGTGATTTAGTCATTGTCGATGCACCATGTACAGGTCAATCTTTACTTGCCAAAGGAGAGAAAGCACCAGGTTGTTTTCATCCCAGTTCTATTAATAAATGTGCAAATCGGCAAAAAAGGATTATTGCAAATTCTGCCCAAATTGTGGCACCGGGGGGTTATCTTGCTTATATGACTTGTACCTATTCACCGCAGGAGAATGAAGAAGTTTGCAAATGGTTTTTAAAAAAATTTCCTCAGTTTAAAGCAGTGGAGATTCAGCATTTACAAGATTATCAATCACACTTAACTGATATACCTTGTTATCGTATGTTTCCTCAGTTTGGTTTAGGTGCTGGTGCGTTTACAGCGTTATTTCAAAATATTGAAGTAGGAGAGAGAAATGAGATAGATATTGATGATGTTTCAGCAATTTGGATGAATATGAACCGCAGAGACACAGAAAAAACAGAGAATTTTTAAGAGAGATATATCAGGGGTATTTTATTCTCAATTACCATTGTAGGGTGTGTTGTGGCTTTAGCCTAACGCACCATTGATTAAATTATGTGCGTTAAACTACCTTGGGGGAAGCCACTACTCTACCCTGAAATTGCATCATTTTCAATTACCCTTGTAGGGTTATGGTGTTAGCAAATCGGTGCGTTATCGCGTAGCGTAACGCACCCTACAAAATTACTGCAAATCAGCGGTTTTTGATAAATGATGAACCATTACCAATTACCAATTACCAATTACCAATTACCCATTACCCATTACCTTTATTTCTAATTCTTGATATCCTGTTTGTTCATCAAAATTTCGCAGAAAGGTAAATTCTTCAGTAGTACCAATAACTATTTCTGCGGTTGTATAGATAATGCAGCCATCATTGACATGTCCACCGATTATTTGACCATTTTTATCCGCAATAGCTATATGTAAATGTAAGCCAGATGTGGATAAGGTTCCATTCAGGGAAATAATTTCAAATTCTTCTTGTAATACTTTACTATTTTCTTCATTGGCAAAGCGTATATTTGCTTGTTTTAAACTCCCAACAGCAGTTAATATAAATCCTGATTTGATATCTTTTTGAAGAGAAAATTCTTTTAAACTTTGTTTTAAGTCTGCTTCTGGTTTTAGTCTAATTGCCAAAATTTTCATGAGTCAGCATTCAGTAAATTAAAATTTGCTTAATAATTATAATTCCATAAGTGATTTTACTGAACTCATCTGGGAATTTTTATCAATAAAATATAGATAAAATATTATGCCTAGGGTGTTAAATATGTCAGAAATGCCGCTGCAATGTCAGGATTTAAAAACACAGGTTGAATCTATCTTACAACTTTTACAACAAGAAGCAAAACTCCGTTCCTACGACCTGACAGCAGTACAAACATCTCTTGATAAAGCGATTTCTCCTAAGTTTGAAATTGTCTTTGCAGGTGCATTTAGTGCAGGAAAATCCATGCTAATTAATGCACTATTAGGTAGGGAATTATTGTATAGCGCTGAAGGACATGCTACGGGTACAGAATGCAAAATTGAATATGCAGAAGCTGGTGAGGAAAGAGTTGTTTTAACTTTTTTGAGTGAAGCAGAAATTCGAGAACAAGCGATTTCTTCCTGTCAGCAGTTGGGATTTAAGACAGTAGCTAATATCAATCAATCTGAAGTTATCGACTTGCTACATAAAGGATGTGAAAGCATTATTGCACAGGAAGGTGGTGAGAATAGATCCGAACGTGCAAAACAAGCAAAAGCATTAATTTTGCTACTTGAGGGGTATATAGGGAACCGCGATCGCATTCATACTGTTAATAATGCCACATATTCCATGGAACAGTTCAACTTTTCCAACCTTAAGGAAGCTGCTGGATTTGCACGTCGTGGTAGCAACAGTGCGGTTTTAAAACGGATTGAATATTACTGTCATCATTCTTTGTTAGAGGATGGAAATGTGATTATAGACACTCCTGGGATTGATGCACCCGTGGAGAAAGATGCACAGTTAACTTACGCGAAAATCCAAGATGCGGATACTTCAGCGGTGGTGTGTGTACTCAAACCAGCAGCTGCGGGTGAAATGACGAAGGAAGAAACGGAACTTTTGGAAACGATGCGGGGGAATGGAGGTATTCGGGATAGAGTATTTTATGTGTTTAACCGCATTGATGAAACTTGGTACAATGCTCAATTAAGACAAAGATTAGATAGTTTAATTAATAGTCAGTTTGCGGATACTAGCAGGGTTTTTAAAACCAGTGGTTTATTAGGGTTTTACGGAAGTCAAATTCAACAAACAACTGTAAGGGATAGATTTGGTTTAGATTCTATCTTTGCTGAAAGTGTCAAAGGTTTGAATGGGGAAGAAGAAACACCGCAATTTGTCTATGAATTTCTCCAATATTGTACGACATCAGGAAAATTATCTCCTGGGAAATTTCGCCTTTCTGTGAATAATTACGAAAGTCAGAATGAGAACTATGTCCGGATTTTATCTGAACAAGGAAGTCTTCTGATTCAGCAGTTAATTCAAGATAGTGGAATTGAGGAGTTTAGTGCTGCTGTTACCCGTTATCTGACCCAAGAAAAGCGTCCCCAATTATTTAAAAATTTGGCTGATGATTTGGAAGATATTTGTATTCAACTGCAAAGACATTATCAAAATTTGCGGCAAGACTTAGAAAGTCAACCAAAAGAAATTGAGGCAATGAAAGAGTATGAATTACAACGTCTCAATCAACAATTACAGCAAGTGGGGAATGAATTTCGTCAACATATAACTGAGGAAATTAATAAACTAACTACAAATGCTTGTGATGTTTTCGAGGCTGATTTTCGTCAATTACAATCGCGGATGATTCACCGTTTGGATGAATTGCTAGATACCTTTTCAGTTGCGGAAGCTTATCGACGTGCAACTCTGTGTCATCCCCGCAATGCTACTGCACCTCTAATTGCTATTTTGGTAGAGGCTTTTTACTATTTATCCAATCAGTTGGAAGATATTTTAGTAGAGTCTACTCAGGAATTAATAGCAAATATTTTCCGACGATTAATGGAGACAATTCGTAAATCGGAATTCTATCGTCAGTTGTATCGTTTATTGGGAAATGATGGAGGAATTGAATCAGAGTTAAAAGCATTAGAAAAAGGGATTACCCATGCTTTAGTAAATACAGCGCGAGTAGAGTGCGATCGCTTTGTGAGAGAAAGTCCCAGATTTTACGATGAAGGAACTTTTTCGATTTATCAATTTAGACAGACATTGCTACAAACTTCCCAAGGTTATGACTGTGAAAGTATGGTGGAAGCTGAACCAGCAATTAGACAATTATTAAAGTTGGATTTTGAACCGAAGGTTTCGGAAACCATTCGCAAGAATTTCCGCCAAATTATTAACCAATCTTTGAAGACTCAGTTATTACCAATGGCTGATAAACAAGCGGATGTGATTTTGCAGCAGTTTCCCCATGCGCGGGTTTATTTGCAGCAAACTCTAGATAAGGAAGCGCAGGAGAAGATTGTGAATAATCAGCGGTTATTGAGTGCAGTTAATCAAAAAATTCAAGTTTATAATTCGGCGGTTTCCGCAATTAATGAATGTTTGGAAGGAATGGGTTTATATGAGCATTTGTTACCTGTAATTGAAGAATCTGATTATGTTTTTGATCTGGTTGACAGTCATGATTCGGGTAATGGTTTGGTGTTGGATTTGATAGAAGGTTAATAATGAGAGATAAGCACAGATGTACAGTGGTTTGTTAGCTGTGTTTATCTGTTTTTGAATTAACTACATAGCGCTTTGCGCTTCTCGTAGGGTAGTCACAAAGACACGAAGAAGGTATTTAACTAGAAATCAGAGTAAAAATCAATATTAACAATAGGATATTTCAAATGCAAGATGACAATTTTCAGACAATAGATTGCGAAGTTAAAGATAGAGATAGTGTCATATCATTTTCTACATTAATCATGTTGAAATTAGGTGAATTAATGACAGAATTAAAAACTACAATATGCTTTAGTACCTTAGATTCTTTAAAGGATAAATTGAGTCACAGAGGAAATCTCCCAATTTTTAGAGATAGAATGGAATGGCTTCAAAAAGGTATGCCGTGTGAAATATTGAGAACTGACGGTAAAGGTTGGAAAAAAGGTAAAATCAGAATTAAAGTAACTCTAGAATTTTCTCCTGATGAACCAGAAATAGAAGAATCACCAGTTATTAATGAAACCGAATCACCTTTAGACGAACTTCGTCGTCAAATCAACGAAGTTGCTTAATCATAAATCTTTCGTAGGGTGCGTTATGCGAATGCTAACGCACCGTTAGCGCTAATTCAGATTTTTAGTCTACTTTAGTAGACTTTGTTTATGAGACTCGGAATTTATTCCGAGGCTATCTTATAGAATGGAACAATGATGATGTAATCAATTATTCGTAGGGTGCGTTATGGGAATGCTAACCCACCAGAAAACTAACAATTTGGATTAGCTTCCATAACCACCTAGGATTTAAATCCTAGGAACCTATAAACGAAGTCCTCTAAAGAGGACTAATTCAGATTTTTAGTCTACTTTAGTAGACTTTATTTATGAGACTCGGAATTTATTCCGAGGCTATTTTTAAAAACAGGTGATTAAAATGAACCAAGAATTTAAACTACTGGAATGGAACGATGATGGTAATTTTGTCCAGAGGAACCAGAAATTACCCAAACCGAATCACCTTTAGAGGAACTTCGTCGTCAAATCAACGAAGTAACTTCATCATAAATTATTCGTAGGGTGCGTTATGGGAATGCTAACCCATCACAAAACTAACAATTTGGATTAGCTTCCATAACCACCTAGGATTTAAATCCTAGGAACCTATAAACGAAGTCCTCTAAAGAGGACTAATTCAGATTTTTAGTCTACTTTAGTAGACTTTGTCTATGAGACTCGGAATTTATTCCGAGGCTATTTTTAAAAACAGGTGATTGACATGAACAAAGAGTTTAAACTTATAGAATGGAACGATGATGATGTAATAAATTATTCGTAAGTTATGGGAATGCTAACCCACCACAAAACTAACAATTTGGATTAGCTTCCATAACCACCTAGGATTTAAATCCTAGGAACCTATAAACGAAGTCCTCTAAAGAGGACTAATTCAGATTTTTACTCTACTAATTAAGATTTTTAGTCTACTTTAGTAGACTTTGTCTATGAGACTCGGAATTTATTCCGAGGCTATCTTTAAAAAGTTGGGTTTCCTTACGTCAACCCAACCTACACTTAAGTATCTTTAATAAAAGGTGATTGAAATGAACGATAAATTTCAAAAAGTAGAATGTAGCGATAATGATGTTATTTCTTTTCCCGGAGACGTAACCTACAAAATTCGTAAATTTCAAGATGCACTTTATAAATGTTTGAAAGCGTCGATTGGAGAAGAAATTATAATTCAATTAAATTATGAAGGTATAGATATAGATCCACATACATTACATCCTGATGGTTGTTGGAAAGCTTATAAAGCTATATTCAACGAAGGTATCGACTGTGAAATCTTAAACTTAGGTGCGAAAGATTGGAAAAATGCTAAATTAAAAATTGCAGTAAATCTCGAAATATATACAGAAATTACACCAGAAACAACAATTACCCAACCCGAATCACCTCTTGATGAACTTCGTCGTCAAATCAGCGAAGCTACTTGATCATAAATTTTTCGTAGGGTGTGTTAGGATTCGCGTAACGCACCTAAAAAAATGCAAATGCTTTAATAAACTTGGGACGAGTTAACAAGAATATACACAAATTTTTAACAGGATAGATAAAAATGCAAGATGACAAATTTCAGCCAATAGATTCTACAATCGAATATCGAGATGGTGTAATATCAGGTAAAAATTTTCTATGCAAAGTTAATGATTTTTTCAAAACACTGGAAAAATCATATAACAATCTTTATAACTACTTATGTAATCATTTTGAAAATCAAGGTACGATTCCAAAGTATCTTCCCGAAAAAGAACAGACTAAATTATTTACAGAAGGTATGGAGTGTGAAATATTGGGAATTGATGGTAAAGGTTGGAAAAAAGGTAAATTCAGAATTAAAGTCACTCTAGAATTCTGTCCAGACGAACCAGAAATTACGGAATCAGAATCACCTCTTGATGAACTTCGTCGTCAAATCAGCGAAGCTACTTCATCATAAATTTTTCGTAGGGTGCGTTATGGGAATGCTAACGCACCGTTAGCGCTAATTCAGATTTTTAGTCTACTTTAGTAGACTTTGTTTATGAGACTCGGAATAAATTCCGAGGCTATCTTTAAAAAGTTGGGTTTCCTTACGTCAACCCAACCTACACTTAAGTATCTTTAACAAAAGGTGATTGAAATGAACGAAGAATTTAAACCTCTAGAATGTAACGATGATGATGTCATCTCATTTGGAGAAAATACATACAAAATTGATAGATTAAAAGCAGCGTTAAATAAATCATCAAATAATAACCTAGCATATAACTTAAATCAACAATTAAATGGTTACAGAGTACTTATTGGTTCTAAACCTTCTCAAACCTGGTTTAATGAAGGAATAGACTGCAAAATTCTCACCCTAGGTTCTAAAAGATGGCGAAAAGGAAAAGTCAAATTTAAACTCAGTTTTGAATTCTATGTGGAAGAAGATGAAACTGATAACAACCAAAACTCAAACAACAGCGAACCCGAATCATCTCTAGACGAATTGCGTCAACAAATAAATCAACTCAATAACAATGAATAAAAACCCTCGCATTAACATCCCCAGCGCAGTTAGAAAATACGTATTCCAACGAGATAAATATCAATGTCAAAGCTGCGGTAAAACTGACTTAGAAACTAACCTTTCTATCGACCATATTATACCCCTAAGTCGTGGTGGTTCCAACGACATAAGTAACCTACAAACCCTCTGCTTCAACTGTAACCAAAAGAAAACAGATAAAATAGATTCCCGCTTCAAACGCTATTTTGATTTATAAGAGGTTATTTATCAACTGAACGTTAATACTTAACAAGCCAAGTTTCTATTGAGATGGTATCAAATACTCTTATACTTAGTCGATGAAAAACCCAGTTTCTTTCATCCCAAGATACCTTAAGATTTACTTGATTAATATAGCGGTTTTGGTTGAGTAAGGTACACAAATTTTACCTCATTCCTTTCCCCTCTCCTTTTCCCCCTCTCCTTTTTCCCCTCTCCCATTGGGAGAGGGGTTAGGGGTGAGGGTAGGAGAGGGGTAGCTTTACCCGGGGTGAGGTTCAGACTCTATTCCATAAAGCGTGAAAACCACTATAGTCTTTAAAAATCTCATTCTTCACTCAATTCAAAATCAACCCGTGCATAAATCTCTCGCAATGAAATTTCAAAATCGATAACATCCAATTTCAAAACAGCATCTTCCCCTTCATATTCCTGAAAAAGCCATTGTACCTCTGCTTTTTTCGTAAATTTTTCCACAGAAAAACTATACTGGTCAATCATAATATATTCTTGCAAATCAGGAATAGAACGGTAATATTTAAACTTATCTGTTTTGTCATAATTTTTAATGGGATTAGATAAAACTTCCACAATTAAACATGGATTAGTAATAGTTGTTTTCCCTGTTCCTTCATAAATAGGCTTACCCTTAACTACTATTACATCAGGATAAGTATAGATACGATAACGAGGAATCCATAACCGTACATCAGCCATGTATATATCGTAAGTTTGTCCTTGCACAATCAGGGGAAACTTTCTGCAAAAATCAAGTGCAATTTTATTGTGGTTAGTTGTTCCTCCTGTCATCGGTATAATTTCTCCATCCCTATATTCACTTTTATATTCAGCCTTTTCTTCTAATTCCAAATATTCTTCTGGAGTGTAATAACCCTTTTCTGTTTGTAACACCATATTTAATTACCTCAATAATTTACCCTATTAATATCCACCCACATTTATTGAATCTCTTACTTTGTACAGCTGCATCAGAAACCGGGTTTATAGGAATATTTATCTGTAAAAACCCTACTTTTTATTTATAAACCCGGTTTCTGATGCAGCTGTACAAAGTAAGAGATTCAATAAATGTGGGTGGATATTAATAGGGTAAATTATTGAGGTAATTAAATATGGTGTTACAA
>JASJCY010000077.1 GCA_030065825.1 Nostocaceae cyanobacterium
CAATACGGTTCGGTTAAGGTCTAAGCCGTATTGTATACAGAGAAGTTGAGTGTCTCAATTTTTGCTCCGGCTCCTTTGTGTATCGGTTTCTTGGAGGGAAATTTAGCTCTTGTTTTTTTCACAACTGGCGGGTTACTTCTTCCTTCGCGCTCCGGTATCTGTTCGTCAAGAATTTCGGTCACAAGCCAAGCTAAAAAAAAGGTATTTCTTCTGGCTCAAGAGGCTGAAACTTGGGGATAGCACGGCGCACGACATTAAGCGTTCCGGTAAAACGCGCATCGTAAAGGGGAAATTTGAGCATGTTGGGCAACTTGAAACATAAGCGATGGCTTCGCCAACGCCAAGGGCGAACGCACAGCCCAATGCCCGAGAAGCCAACCATAAATTTCTTGAACAACTTCACGGGGGTTTAGAGAACGAATGGGAGTTTTGCGACCTAGCAGGTGAACTTTGAGTTCATCAATGGTATTTTCTATTTCAAGCGCGTTGATGATATTCCATCGCCAATAGTAAAGCGGGGAACAAAGCGATATCTGTCAAACTGGTAATCAGGCGATAAATTTCTGGCTCTCCCTCAGTATCAATAGTGTATTCAATTACTCGCACCATGATTTTTGTGCCACCTTTTTTCTTTGATTTACCATCAGGGGCAATCCACGACAGATAGGAGCCATCTTCCAAGACTTTCTCCACTGGTAATCTTATGTTCTTCGGTACTCGTCCCAAATAATCACATTTTTGTGCAAGGGTCCCTCGTACCATTGCATAGGAATTTGACACTCTCCGGTCTAAAGACGCGGAGATTCTCAGTTCATCGTCGCAACTTGCTCAACCAGGCTTGCGCCCTTACGGGTATCTCCTTCGGAGACGCTCCGCGAACGGCAGTCGCTCATGGGGGAGACCCCCAAGACCGCGCTGCCTCACCAAGAAGAGTAGAGGTTGCAACTCCCTGAGCGTTACTTTGGGGATGCCCTCCCCTAGCTCTTTCAAGAATGTTGATTGCTGCATTTACATCTCGTTGAAGCACGCATCCGCAATCACATCTATGGATGCGTACTTTCAACTCTTTTTTAACTTTTACCCCACAATTACTGCATAGCTGTGAGGTGTTATGTGGTTTTACAGCGATCGCTTGACGGTTATGTTTAAGCGCAAAGTATTCCAGCCACTTCCTAAATTCACTCCATGCTGCATCATTGATGGATTTAGCAAAGCGGCGATTCCGTAGCATATTCTTGACCTTTAAGTCTACCCTTCGGGAACGGCTTCGCCGAACATAGGCGACTAAGTCGTTAGACCGTACAAGCGTGAGTGCCTCTGTTTGGTTGAGTCGATGGGAGGTATTATCCTCCGCACCTCTCATTTAGATCCGTGCGTACCCGTTTCCGCGTACACGGCTCCCGATATTCTTAAGCTTTACAGCTTTTGCTCATGTGAGTGTAATTATGGCAAGACTCATGTATTGCTTCTAGATTTTTGGTTTTCCAGTTGTTATGGTTGCCGTCTATGTGATGTAGGTGAACTCGTTCTTCACTTGTAAACTTTAGACCACATTTTGCACATGAATGGTTTTGTCTTTTTAAGACTTTAGAGGTATGTCCGTCATATAGCTTACTGTTGCGCTGGCTCCAGTATGTTATATCTCCGTCAAAGGGGGATTTATTTCCTGTGACCATGACGTGTCTATTTTCGGAGTAAGGGACTTTTGGTAACGCTTTTTCTATCAACTTGATTGCTGATTCTTTTGTGTTCTTAGTCTCCTTGTTGAATACTTTGAACGTTCTGCGATTTATGTGCCAAAGTGAGAACCTTGAGCCGCTCATCTTGCAGAACTTGTGGTAATTCCTCCATCCTCTAACTATTGGTGCGAGCTTTTCAGCTTTTACCTTAGAACCATAATTCGAGTTGTTGACGATATTCTTGACCTTTTTTCGGAACTTTTTAAAGTTATCCACTGAGGGAGTGCTTCTGAATTTTCCGTTGCCTTTCACCTTGAAGTGCCAGCCTAAAAAGTCAAATCCATCTGTCGCAGCGGTTATTTTGGTCTTTTTCTCACTTACTCTCATTCCTCTGCTGGCTAGGAACTGACTAATTTTGTTTAGTATCTCGTTAGCATCGTCTTCAGGTCTTAGGATTAGTCGGGTAGGTTGGGGATATTGCTATCCCTTTCCCCCCTAAGAACCGGACTTACAAGTTTTCCAAGTATCACGGCTCAAGCAAATCACGCGGACTTCCCGTAATGTATTTGTTGGTGACACATCAAATGGACAAGTTGGAGGTTTTTGTAGGTATCCTTACCTCCCTTTGATTTGGGAATAATATGGTGAACGTGTAGTTCTTCTCCATTAAATAAAGAGTCTCTACAAGTGGGACACACGTAATTTTGGTTTTGTGCTATTTTCTGCCATGATTTTTTATAATCCTTGGACTTTCGTTTCCGCTTAGACTTAAACCATTTTTGAATTTCTGGATTTGGGTCATCAGGTGACGATTTTCCAGGTATAAGCACATGGCGTTCAATACCAAACCAAGTGAATTTTAGTAAATGAATTCCACTGTCGTGGTCGCCAAATACCCATTTATCCTTCCTATCCAAGTTGAAGGAACCGAAATATTTTTGTTTTCTCCAAGTTTCGTTTTTATTTGGATGTCTTCTCTTGGCATATCTTCTGGCACGTGTATGCATCCATTGGTCTAGGCTTTCAAAAGTTTTCCTGGCTACCCCTTTACGATGATAGTTTGCCCAACCTCTAATAATGGGATTGAGTTGCGCTATCAATTCCTTGACTTGATTAGATTTATATTTAAGCCAAGTAATGCGGATTTTATCCCGGATTTCTTTAATTGCCTTTTGACTCGGTTTTGTAAGTAGTTTGTAGCCCGTTTTGCTCGACGTATCTTTATAATGTCTTATGTTATACCCAAGAAAGTCAAAACCCTGAGTAATATGAACAATTTGCGTTTTCTCCTCTGATAATTGTAGTCCTCTTTGACTTAACCAGGGTTTCAGTTGTTCTACTACTACTTGGGCATCGTCTTTGGTTTCACATAGACACACAAAGTCGTCAGCATATCTGACTACTATACGGTTGCCAATAATTTGTCCCCGTTTATCATACTTTATTCCGAGTGCGTCCTCCATTCCGTGCAAAATTATGTTGGCTAATAGGGGTGAGATAATACCACCCTGCATTGTTCCAACATCTGTTGCATGGAAGACATCATGTTCCACATATCCCGCTTGAAGCCATTGTTTTATTAAGTTTCGAGCGGGAAAATTTCCTATTTGTTTGAGAACAAAGGAGTGGTTGATGTTATCGAAGCATCCTTGAATGTCGGCATCTACTATCCATTTTTTACGTCCGTTTGGGCGAACACCGCAGAAAATCTTTTCTATGGCATCATGGGTACTTCTGCCGGGTCTAAAGCCATAACTTGAGCCTTCAAATTGGGCTTCCCAACATGGTTCCAGAGCATTTTTGACTACTGCTTGGAGGCAGCGGTCAATTAAGGAAGGGATGCTTAGGGGGCGCTTTTTACCCTTGGATTTTGGGATGTATATTCTTTTGGCTGGTAATGGTTTCCACGGAATAAATTGTTTAAGGGAATCGGTTAGTATTCCCCTACCCGTTGGGTTTAGAATTACCAGTCCGTCTATGCCTGGGGTTTTCTTCCCCTGGTTTATTTGTGTACATCTCCTTACTGCTAAAAGAATGTTGCTGTACGACTTCATTAAAAGCCGTTGTAGATTTCGGAGTGTCTTCCATCGTTTCTCACGGGTTGCCTTGAAAATTCGCCGTCTCAGGTTCTTGACTACACGATTGGTTTTCTGCCAATCAACAGATTGCCAGTGAGTATAGTCCTTATTAATTACGTTTACGACTGTTGAGGTCATACCTAACTTTTCTTAGTAAGTTCAGTACCTTTACTTTGATTTCCAAGAGATTCACCAGTCTTCTGTCAGCACCTTTTCAGGTTGGGTATCTCAGATGTATAATCTGCCCTATCCGTTGAGTTATACCAGCATTGGCTTTCCTCTGAAGTTTCCCCCGTTCCGGCATTCGCTTGTGAAGACCTCCCTCACCCGCTAAGGAGTTGATGGTTATCTTACGACTTCCCTACTTTGAGCATGGGAACTAGCTCAAAGACCTTATCGGGGTTATCCTGTTCCACACGGGATGGAGATGCAACCAACTTAGGACTCTATCTTTACTCCGGGGTTAGGTGTCCGCGAATGATGCTGGTTATGACATCATTCCATAGCCCATACTTCCGTAATCAGTGACTTTCGGAAGCCCGACGTCACGAAGCATAAGATAAATTCGCTGTTCGCTGTCCATATTGGTTTTGCCCTTGCCTCCCTTTCTGGTGTCACTACATACTAGGGTTCGGCTTTTCTTCTCGCTGTGCGACCCCCGGATTACTCTAGGTGCCGTGAGAAGACGGACACAGGCGCTTGGACACTTGCCTGGGAAGTCCCATACGAGTCTTCCACTCTCCCGTGCGACTTTCAGGTCGCACTTACCATATCATCCGCATAGCGGATTGATGGTTCCACAATTTTCCCAGGGGGGGTATTATCTGTGATTTTGAATCCTTTTAGATGGTATCTATGGACACTTTCTATACCATTTAGTGCGATGTTGGCTAAAAGAGGACTTACCACGCCACCTTGAGGTGTACCTTGTTCTGGAAATTCTGGGTTTATTCCTGTTTTCAAACACCGGAATATTCCTAATTTAATGCCTTTGGGGGCAATAAGATTTTCCATGATTGTGGTGTGACTTATCCTATCGAAGCATTTTTCGATGTCGAGTTCGATAACTCGCTTATCTATCCCGTTGGCTGCTGAATTTAGGTTGGAGAATAGGGCTTTCTGGGCATCATGTGCCGAACGTCCTGGTCTAAAACCGTAGCTTCTTGCATGGAAGGTTGCTTCGTGTGCAGGTTCTAAGGCATATTTGACAAGGCATTGCCATACTCTATCTGCGATAGTTGGAATTTTTAGCATTCTGGTGGTTCCATCTTTTTTTGGAATAGGAATGCTACGCAGTTTCTTATGATGCCAGTTATTACTGGCTTCCTTTAGAATTGTTTCGAGTTCAAATCTCTCTCTGAAATTGAGGGATTTTTTGCCGTCAACGCCTGCTGTTTTCTTACCTGCATTTAGCTGAGTTACTTGACGTATAGCCAAGAATCTAGCTGCTTTGGATTTCAGAATTAGCTTTTGAAGTGAAAAAGCCTTGCGCTTGTCTCCTTCTCGAATCGCTTTGAACACTCGATTTTGTAGGCGGAATAAGTCTTTACGGAATTTCTTCCAGTTTAGATTCATCCAAGATTCACTAGTGTATTCACTGTGCCTAATCATGCTCTGCTCCATTAAGTGTTTTCTGAATACCTTGCAGCAATTGCGCCGCATCCTACCCGAATCAAAGGGGTTCCGTATCTCGTCTTACCTACACGGGGTACGACCCACCCGTGACCTTTGAATCGTTTTTCTTCGTTCCCTCAGATGATTAGATATTTCAATATCTATTTTCGTTCCTTTAGGTGTAGCCAATTTAACCGAGGGATACCCAGATTCTTGCTGTTACTTCGCCAATAGCACAGCGGGTATAAGCTCCCTTAAAGTCAAGGTTTTGATTGTTATGCCTTGCTTCCGAGTAGGTCACTTTTCTAGGCTCTGTTTCACCTTGGGAACTCCCTGTTAGCACCAGTGTCAGCCCATAACAGCCGTCTGATTGTGCCCTGTTCCCAGCTTCACTCTACAAGAACCGAGCTTGTTCGGTGTGGGCAGATAAGGAGTCACACATGAATCTTGTGGAGAGGACTTGCACCTCTATCAATCTGAGAGTTCAGTGCTTAATGTAATATTAAGTTACACTGGCTTGGTTATGTATGGGCTTTATACCATGATTCACCAAGCAACGAATCGCACTGACAAACTCGGTACGCTGCCTACTTACTCTTAAACACTTTCGAGCATATACTTTGCGGGATTTACGCCGTCTATTAGAACCTTTTTTGTGTTTGTAAATTCTGCGCTGAACACGTTTAATATCGAATTCAGCTTTTCTCAAAAACCTAGGATTCTCTACATGATTACCGTTACTATCTGAATAAAAATATTCAAGCCCCACGTCTAAACCGACTTGATTTCCTGTTGGTTCTAATGGATTTGAATTATCAAAATCGACAGAAAATTGACAGTAATACCCATCAGCACGACGAACTAAACGAACTCTTTTAATTGACTTGACTGGAAATGTGTGAATATCCCATTTACCAAGTAATTTGAGTTCACCAATTCCTTTTTTATCTGTAAAAGTTATACGCCGTTTGCTTGGGTGTAGTTTCCATCCTGAAGACTTATATTCTACAGAACGATTATCCTGTTGAAACCTAGGATATCCTCTCTTGGTGCGCATTCCCTTGCGACTGTCGTCGTCGCGGGGTCGCACCGCTTTTTTACCAGGCTTATTGGATTTACAGTTATCGTAGAATCTCGATATTGCAGCCCAAGCCCTTTCTGCTGAGGCTTGAACAGCCATACTATTCAAATCCTTAACAAAATTAAACTCGTTGCGTAGTTCTGTTGAATACTTACTCAAAGCAAATCTGTTAATCTTGTCATCCTTAGATGAGTCCATCCAATAGCGCAAACATTTATTGCGTACAAATTGAGCTGTACGGATAGCCTCTTCAATAGTTTGACGTTTTATCTTGTTGGTTTTGACTTTGTATTCCAGAACTAGCAACTGGCAGCACCTCCTGTTTGACTTATTTGTTGAATCTATACTAACATGAATGTGCCTATTATGTGTCTACAAAATGAGGAAAAAAGAATTACATATTCGGATTACTCCAAGACGGCTTGATAAGTTACGCCTATTGGCTGCTGAAAAAGACAAGACTATAACTCAAATTATCGAAGATTTGATCGACACATTACCCGAACCAACTATCAAAGCAGGATAAATCCTGCTTGCGGCTTACCCTACGGGAAGGCTTCGCCAACATCCCCGGTCTAAAGACACGGGGCTTTCATCCGATTTTTTTGTAACTTTTTAACTCTTACTCGCTCACCAATACGGTAAGGACACATCAACGCATCAACAATTCCCTTGCGTTCCGGCTTCAATCAGTAGCACCAACCGGACTTTTGGGAAAGCTGCTTGAGTGCCGGGACGTGTTGCTGGGTATCCAAATACTCTGGCATTTGCCTCGCTATCTGGTACCTCAAACACTGTTCCATCCACTGCCATTATCCGCAGTTCTCCCAAAAAAGCCCCTGGAGTCTTGAGTGTGGCTCTTGGGCTTACTACTAGATGGAACAGACGACTCATCACCTGAGTTCCAATGCGCTGTCGAGCTTCGGTAATTGACGATTTACAAGGTACTCTCCAATACTGCCCTACTCTCACCCAAGCTTCGCTTAAACCGTCAACTAGATTTTTCAGCACTGTTCTCATTGAAGCTTTTGACCATAAAATCATGGCAATTATCAGACAAATCACCAGATGAGATGGTAAGGCACGTTTACGATCTTCGCTTGCTTTAGCGTTAGCGGTAAGCGAAGCTATGCCGTAAGGCTTATCGCCTGTTCAATGCCATCAGATGGAATCGCAGTTTCTAAGGCTTTGAGTATCGTTCCTGATTCGACCACAGGTGAGATCAGTGAGAATTCTTTGAGTTGCATTCTTACTCAGTACATTCAGGGGATAACCCTCACTTTACCTGGTTTTGGGCTTAACCGAACCGTATTGCTTGCACTCCTACCAAACTTTACCCGAAACAGGAAGCAAACATCAAATTGCTCTATTAGACATCTCCGAAAAAGAATATAAAAGCCTTGCACAGTCAGGGTTAATATCTAATTTCCACCAGAGGTCTATTAGGTTGAGAGATATGAGCGATTTGTGTAAGTTTTGTGTTGCACTCATTCATACTTTCGATCAGCAACGCCAAAAAACTTCGTCAGAGTCTACACAAAGGATAGATACATTTGCAGCTTTTGGGAGAAATTACCGGATTTATAGTGTCCTATCGTTAATAGGCTACTTGAGTAAAAACCTTTTTATTGACATGAATATTCGGTTCCACCTCAATCCACAAAACCGCACCACTAGATATGGGGTGATTTGGTCGATAAACTAATCGACACGGTCCATTAATCTCAATTTCATGGCAGTGTGTGGGGGGACGACTGCCTTCTCGGACTAGAATTATTGGTTCTTTTTCCTGTTTTTCCCGATTGCTCTTAAGTTTTCTACTATCAATGTGGATAATTGTCAGAGCTTTTCTCATTCTTTTTCTCCACTTCCCTTCGGGACCTTTGGTAGCATCGATGATTTGGGGCATTCCATTCTCTACAGGAATTTGCCAAAATCCAGCAATTTTTTGAGCACCAATAATTCTCCCTTGTTTTAAAAGTTGTCGTACTCTTTGACAGCAAATACCCAGCAAGGAAGCTGCTTCTTTTGTGCCGATAAGCATAATTACTTATAGCGCTATAGTAAGGGACAACAAAATTATCTCTCAAAAAGTTAAATTATGCTAGTGCTTCACCAATGAAACTTTGCAGGGTAAATAAACTTTTGTGTTAAATCTTCTTTCCCTCTTCCTACCCTAGGGCGTGTTTTCAAACCCCATTATCCCTCACCCGCGCATGGTGGAGTCCCTACAAACCAAGCCCACACAGGTGGGCTAAAAACATTTTCCCCCTCTCCCATTGGGAGAGGGGCTAGGGGTGAGGGTAGATTTTTCCTAGTCCGCGTAGGCGGTGAGTCCAGTGCTGCGGGAGGGTTTCCCGACCCAGGCAACTGGCGTTGGCGTAGCCTCTCGGGAGGAGATACCCGAAGGGACTTAGTACGGAAAGCCGCACCCTACTCTGCGAGAAGCCGCACTCTCAAAAGAAGCCGAGTGACCCTCGTCTACCGCGTCTATAGGGTGACGGCGAGTTTGAAAACAGACCCTAGCCCTGAAAGGGCTAGGGTAGGATTGTGAGTTTTGGTGTTAGGAACTAGCACTTGTGCCCACCGAGGGGATGTAAGACCAAAGTCTTCAGGACGTAAAAAATCTATGAAGACCGAGGCAATCCCCTGTGAATTGGGAAGCCTACACTGTACCGCAAGGTCAGTGTAGGTAGTTCACCCCAAACCCAATTCTCGTTTGAGCAAGTTAATTGACTCAGTACCAATATAGTTGTCACAGCGAATTAATTTGGGTGGACGAATAATATCCTCCAAACAGTTATGCAAAGCTGCTTGCACAGCAGCAAAACTGACTGGATCGCTGCAAAAAATTATCTGTGCCCGTTTGACGATCGCCTTTAGCTTGTAAGTATCTTTGGGTTGAGCCGTCATCACCAGTAGGTTGTCCCCCTGCATTCCGTGGAGGATAACTTCGGTGGCGTTGAGAATACCAGAACTGAGGCTGACAACCCCAATACAGCTATCTTTGGATAGTCCTTTAATGACATTAAATTCTTTTGTATAGTCGTAGATATCTAGGGGAATGACACGTACAGCTTTTGGAGCTGCGATCTCTTCCACTTCGGCAATGAAATAGCGGCTGGTTACCACTGTAGCGGAACTAGTCTGATCCAATACAGCAGCCAATTCTTCCATTGCTACCAGTTGAATGGGAATTTGCAGGGATTCTTCTAGTTCATACACCATTAACTCCCCAGCGCCTATATCCATTGCTGGTACAGCTACTAGTACTCTAGCGCTACAACGCAAGCGCCAGTCTATTTCTGCTAAAAATATCTCCCGTGCTTGGTTCAGGGAGCAGCCTCCTGAGAGTAACTCATCTAAAGCCTTTTGAACTACCTTATATGCCTCTGGATGTTGTTTGAGAATGGGTGATTGTAGGCGAGAACCACCCTCATGTCCTTGAGCGCGGACATAAATACCGGAGCCAGCAAGACTTTCAACAAATCCTTCTTCCTCTAATTGACGGTAAACTTTACTAATGGTATTGCGATGCAACCCTGTCTGCATTGCTAGCGCCCGCGTACTCGGTAATTTGTAACCAGGTGAATATTGCCGAGAGGCGATCGCAAAGCGAATTTGATTAAACAACTGGGTTGATGCAGGAATATCACTATCTGGCTGAATACGGAACTGAAGCATCACCAAATCTCCTAGGTGCTATTAGCGGGGTGCAACCAGCTGCATCTACTACATGTAAGTTATTTTATTTACAGATTAAATTTCTTTGGGGGATTTTTTTTAGCTTTCATTTTTGATAATTAATCCTGAGGTAGAAAATAGTTGCTTTGAGATACCGCCATAGGTATATCTAAATAATTACACGGCAATCGTAAGAATTATTATGACAGAGAGAACAATTGATACCACAAAAATTAAAATTTCGCAAAAAAATTTACAAATTGACGGGTATTTGGCAAAACCCAAAACCCCAGGTTCCTACCCAGGAATAGTGCTATTACAGGAGATATTCGGTGTTAATGCTCATATTCGGGAGGTTGCAGAACGTATTGCCAGGGAAGGTTATGTAGTCATTGCTCCGGCATTGTTTCAACGTATCGCTCCTGGATTTGAAACTGGCTATACCCCAGAAGATATACAAGTGGGTAAAGATTATGCCTGGGAGCAAACTAAAGCATCAGAGTTATTAAGTGATATTCAAGCCGCCATTGACTACCTCAAAACCCTGCCAGAAGTGAAAAAAGATGGCTTTGGTTGTATCGGTTTTTGCTTCGGCGGTCATGTAGCCTATCTTGCTGCTACCCTTGATGATATCAGTGCTACTGCTTCCTTCTATGGTGCCAGAATTACCACTGCTACCCTAGGAAGTGACACTCCTACCCTTGCTCTTACCCCAGAAATTTCAGGTACTCTCTACGCCTTCTTTGGTATGGAAGATGCCAGTATTCCCCCAGAGGAAGTAGACCAAATTGAAGCAGAATTAGAAAAATATAAAATACCCCATCGCCTGTTTCGCTACGATGGAGCTGACCACGGATTTTTCTGTGACCATCGTGCCAGCTATAATCCAGTAGCTGCTGCTGATGCTTGGGAGCAAGTAAAGCAATTATTTGCACAACTACAGGCGTCTTAAACTAAAACTCCTAGTAGCTCTAAATTTTCAGCGGACGTTCACGTTGAGTAAAGCAACCGTGGCACGTCTTTTAATAACAATTAATCTTCAAAAGTCATGAATTCCGACGCTAAACTTTCTCAAGAAGCCAATTCGTCCTTTACAATGGATGATTTTGCTAAGGCACTAGACAAACACGATTACAATTTTCAAAAAGGGCAAGTAATCCACGGTAAGGTATTTCAACTAGATCCCGATGGTGCTTTTGTTGATATTGGTGGCAAATCTTCGGCTTTTCTTCCCCGGGATGAGGCTTGTTTGAGAACAGTAACCGATTTATCAGAGGTGCTACCATTAAACGAAGAATTAGAATTTTTAATTATCCGGGAACAAGATGCTGAAGGTCAAGTTACCTTGTCTCGACGCCAGTTAGAAATTCGCCAAATATGGGACAAACTGGCACAAATGCAAGATGATGGTCAAACAGTGTCGGTGAGAGTTACGGGTACGAATAAAGGTGGTGTCACCATTGATGTTTTGGGTTTACGGGGATTTATTCCGCGATCGCACTTGTTGGAGAGGGATAACCTAGAAGCACTCATCGGTCAAAATCTGACTGTCGGCTTCTTAGAAGTTGACCCCAATAATAAAAAACTGATACTCTCCCAACGTCAAGCAACTCGTGCTGCTAGTTTTAGCCTCCTGCAAATTGGTGACTTGGTAGAAGGAAAAATTACCGGGATCAAACCTTTTGGGGTATTTGTGGATGTGAATGGTGTTAGTGCTTTGCTACACATCAAGCAGATTAGCCAGAAGTTTATTGATAATCTGGAACAGGTGTTTCAAATTGGTCAACCCATTAAAGCTTTAATCATAGACTTAGATGAAGGTAAGGGAAGGGTAGCCCTTTCTACCAGGGGTTTGGAGAATTTCCCTGGGGAAATGCTGGAGAAGATGGACGAAGTGATGGCTGATGCCCAAACCCGTGCGGAAAAAGCTCGGAAAAAGCAAGCTGAAGAAAGTTAGGAGTTCGTAGGGGCGCAAAGCTTGCGCCCTAGAGGAGTTAGGAATAGGGTAGGGTGCACTACAACTAACAACTTGCACTTCCAAAAAGGATAACCAGGAGGCGGAGCCTCCTTTTCCCTAGTTACCAGGCTGAGCCTAGTAACTAGAGCGCTGGTAACTAGAACATAGAGACCTCTGTCTCTTGTTGAGAATGGTGCAAGTTATGATTTACAACAAAGTTTAACTCCCATAACTCAATCAACGGTGTGTTAGACTTGCACCGTAACATACCCTAAATTACGTACATCTTCATCTATCAAGTGACTACTACCAACTTTTGCCGATAGCTATTTCGCAATTCTTGTAATATATCTTCACTAAAAGCAAATTTAATTAACCCAACCAATTTACCCCAATTATACAAAGCTGACTTGGAGAGAGATTGGCAAAATTCATGGGCGAAAAAATCTACCCACCATTTGGGTGCTTGGTTTGTGTATGGGGGGTTGTTTTGCTTTCTCCAACGTCTACGCCATTTAACACATTCTCTCGCTGTTGGTGGTGCAACTGATGTGTTATTTGCTGGTAGTACCTGGTCAAGCCTAGTAATTTCCGGCAATAACTTCTTGCTTCATAGGGAGCATGGGAGCAGTTATCCCTCAGCAAGCTTAGGCGCTACATCCTAACGCCTTTAAATTTAATGCTGCGTTTAAATCCCTATCCAAACTAAAGCCACAATTATCACAGTTAAAGGTTCGTTCTGAAAGGCTTAGTACTTCCTTTTTGTGCCCACAGTTGGAGCAAGTTTTGCTGGATGGGTAAAAACGGTTAGCAATTATCAATTCACTACCAAACTTCTTGCACTTGTATTCAAGCTGCCTTCTAAACTCATAGAAACCGCTACCAGCAATAGACTGGGCTAGCTTGCGGTTCTTGACCATACCAGAAACGTTTAAATCTTCTACCACTATCCTTGCGTGGTTCTTGCATAAGTAAGTAGTGATTTTATGAAGAGTATCCTTTCTGATATTGGCAATGCGAACATGAAGTTTGGCTAATTTGGTTTTGGCTTTATATCTGTTATTGCTGCCTTTTTCCTTACGCGCTAACTGTCTAGATAATCGTTGCAGTTTTCGCAACTGCTTTTTATATTGCTTAGGGTTGGGGAACATTACACCAGTGCTAAGAGTGGCAAGGGCTTTTAACCCCAAATCAACACCAACCACATCGACTTGATGGGCTGATGGACTAGTTTCTACCTCATAAGCAAAGGCTATAAACCAATCATCCGCAGTGCGAGAGATGGTAATTGCTTGTGTGGTTGTGTGAGGCAGCCCCTCGTAGGTCTTGACCCATCCAATAGTAGGTAGCTTAACCCTGGTTCCACCAACGGGTATTGGCTTTCCGCTAGCGTCAATAGTAAAACTGTCCTGTTTCCCCTTTTTCTTAAAGGTAGGTCTTTCGCCTAACTTCTTAAAGTAGCGGTCAAAAGCTGTTCCTAGATGGTCAAAAGCGTATTGAGTTATTTTTTGGCAGATACCCTTTTCTTTAATCCACGCATATTCAGTCTTGACATAGTTGTTAAAGAACTTCTTGAGGATGAACTTGTTAGGCTTCAACCCATCTCTATACAAGTTATCCCAGGTTAACAGACCCCAGTTGTAAGTAAACCTTGCTATCCCGGCGTGTTTACTCATAAGTACCTTTTGGTCTGGTGTGAGATTTAGCTTGGTTTTGATGGATAAAAGCATTGTTCAACCCTGGAATGTTGATATCTTGATGTTAGCATAATTGGGTATCCAATGCACACCCAGGTATGAAAAAAGATTTAAAGGTTAGACTCAGTCTTCGTATAACCCCTAAGAGAAAAGAGAAGTTAGAGCAGTACGCGACTGAGAATGATAAAACTATCACTCAAGTAATTGAGGAATTGATAGATGCTTTGAGTGTACAAGGGAAGGAATGACCGGAAATTACCAGTTTTTCAGCACTCTATCGTTAACTCCCACAATCGGGGGAAAATCGGCGTAGCTGACAAATTTGCTCAAACCCTTGGCGTGGACGTAAACTATGTAGCGCCAGCATCGTAGGTCGTAAATATCTTCTAGTTTGATATTGAACATCAAGCAAACTGCTTTTTCTGTGACGAATCGTGCTAGAGGATTAATGATGGGGGATTTGTGAATAATTTTTGATTCACGGATGATGAGCGTTTTTGGTTTGAGTGATGTTAACATGGTATGTACTTCCCGCATTTACGGGATTTTGAATTGAATCTAATCGCTCTCTCAGTTTCCTATACCGGAGGGCGATTGTTTTATAGGTAATATTAATTATTAAAGACTCATATCAGTCAATTGTCAAGTAAATTATGGGGATGATTAGGTTAAAGGTTAGAGAGTTTGCTGCACAGAAGGGTTGGACTTTAAAAGAGGTATCAGATCGTTCTGGGGTAGTTTACAGTACTCTCAGAACCTATGCCCGATCGCCTGGACTTGCAACTGTTGATTTTACTGCTATTCAGAAGTTAGCGCGGACTTTTGATGTGATGATTGAGGATTTGGTTGAGGTGGTAGAAGAATAGGCGATTCAAATTAATCTACTTATATCTTGCATCAGTTGCCATAACCGCCGTGCGTATTAAAATCCCAGTCTCATAGACGAAGTCTTATAAATAAGACTGGGTAAGCTTAAGAGTGGGTTTTAGCTAACAACTTGTAGCATTTTCAACAAGTGTAGAGAAACCGGGTTTCTTAAGATTATTGACCTGTAAAATCCTACATTTTGGTTTAGAAACCCGGTTTCTGACATTGGTGCAAGTTATCACTTTTAACCTATTTAGTCTATGGGTTCCTTGAAATAAATTTGAAGGTGATTGTGATGGCTCAAGGAGAATGGTGCAATTTTTCAGTTGAAACGGACTAAAACATTTGCTTAGTCAGCTTGAGGTGACTTTGACTTTTAGCCAAGAAATTAATTTCTTGGCGGTTGACAAGTAGGTGTAAGATGTGACAAGAATAGTTAAAATGAGCAATCACCTGAAATCAAAAATCTGTAGATTGTCTTGTTTAGGTGTAATTATAATCCAGAAATAAAAATAAACCGTAGCTTTACTTAAAATTCTTGGTAAATAGTTAATAATAAATATATCTGCCAGTGGATGTACATTCATGCTTTGTTGTCTGAACTCAGCCTGTCACAATCCATCTGCACCTGATGGTACAAAGTTTTGCCCTAATTGCGGTGTTCCTTTAGTTGTGTTGAGGAATCGCTATCGTCCAATTAAATCCTTGGGTGGTGGGGGATTTGGCAAAACTTATTTGGCAGAAGATATTGACAAATTGAACAAAAAATGTGTTATTAAGCAATTTGCGCCACAGATTCAAGGAACTGGTGCGCTACGAAAAGCTACAGATTTATTTGAACAAGAAGCTAGACGATTGGAACTATTAGGAGAACATCCGCAAATTCCGGCGCTGTTAGCCTATTTTCAAGAAAATAGTCAGTTGTATTTGGTGCAGCAGTTTATCGATGGTGAGAATTTATTACAGGAATTGCAACAACAGGGAACTTTCAGCGAGAGAAAGATACGGGATTTATTGGAAGATTTGTTAAATATTCTCAAAGTTGTGCATCAGCACAAAGTTATTCATCGGGATATTAAACCAGAGAATATTATTCACCGTCATGATGGGAAACTAGTTTTAATTGACTTTGGTGCATCCAAGCAACTCACAAAAACAGTAATGACAACAAAAGGAACTACTATTGGTTCTTTTGGTTATGCATCATTAGAACAAATGCAGGGAGGGGAAGCTTATCCAGCAAGCGATTTATATAGTTTGGGTGCCACTTGCTTTCATTTGTTGAGTGGGATTCATCCTTGGGAGTTGTGGAAAAGTCAAGGTTATGGGTGGGTTGGAAATTGGAGACAGCATTTACAGCAACCAGTAAGTCAGCAATTAGGGCTGATTATTGATAAGTTACTCAAAGAGAATTATCAGCAGCGCTATCATTCAGCAGAGGAAGTTTTACAAGCTTTAAATTCAAAGCCAATACCACCAACTGTTCCTGTTAATCCTCCAATTACTCTACAACCACAAGGGGCAAAACAAAGTTCAACATCAGGAAATTTACCAAAAATCTTGATAGTTGCAGCAGCTTCGATTATCGCTACAGGCACTATGGGTTTGTGGTTAGCCACACAGCGTCCTCAACCTATAACTTATCAACCCAGTACTAAGACTAAAAGCCCAGAGGTGGTTATAACTCCAACTAACTCTACATCTACATCTCCTCCAAAATCCAGTAATAACTTCAATAATTTACCTAGATTAGAAGGCAAAGCTACTGTGGAGATGCAGGTTAATGACTCGACAATTACCATGGAGATAGACGGAACTAACGCTCCAATCACCGCTGGTAGTTTTGTAGATTTAGTGTCCAAGGGTGTCTACAATGGATTAGTTTTCCATAGGGTAGTCCGAGAACCCCAACCTTTCGTAGTCCAAGGTGGCGACCCCCAAAGTAAAGATCCCAAAGTGCCCGTCAGTCGCTTAGGAACAGGGGGTTATAGAGACCCGAAAACAGGGCAAGAATGGCGTATACCCTTAGAAATTAAACCAAAAGGTGCACAAACACCTATTTACAGCAAAACCATCTCACAAACCCCCGAATTGACCCATAAACGGGGTGCAGTTGCCATGGCGCGATCGCAAATGCCTGATTCCGCTTCCTCACAATTTTATTTTGCTTTAGTTAATTTGGATTTTCTTGATGGTCAATATGCTGTATTTGGTTATGTGACTGAAGGTATGGATGTAGTTGATAAAATTCAACAAGGCGATAGGATTCAATCTGCCAAAGTTGTCAAAGGTGCGGACAAGTTGAGACAGCCGAGTCAATAGATACTCAGTAACACGATATGCCTAAGGGTGGTAATCGGTTTTGCCTGCATCGCCTTGCTCCCTATAATAAGACAGGTTTATTATCGGTAGGGCTATAGCTTGGCAAGATATGAACACCAAAATTCAATAAATTTCCCCTCTCCTAACAACAAGAGGGGTTAGGGTGTGTTCAAAGACAGGTACTTAGACGCGTTCGCGAAGCGTTCTCGGAGAGTAGCGGCTTCACTCTACGAGAAGGCTTACGCCTACGCGGACTACGAAAAATTAAGGTTTTTAGCCCACGCAGGTGGGCTTGGTTTGTATAGCCCCACCCTACTCTGCGAGAAGCCGCTCTGCGTCTATAGGGTGAGGGTTTTAGGGCTTTGAAAACATGCCCTAGGGGTGAGGTGAAAAATCAAACTCCCCTAAATCTCTTCCCCATCGCCAATATCGCGCTTAGGTTGACGCTTATAGGTAAAGGTGAAAGTATCTCCACTTGCTAGAACTTGCTGAATTTCCTTATACATGGGATAATTACCTACACCTGTTAAACTAGCCCATCCTCTTGCCCTAGTTAAAGCGACAAACAACTGGTTACGGAAATTAACATCACTTTCATTCCGTGCAACGCGATCGCAACCTACCACATAAACCATATCAGCTTCATGTCCTTTGGCGCGGGTAATCCGGGAAACTGTCACACCGCCATCATGCCAGAATTTATCGGGATTGTGATGGGGATATTGGGGGTATAAATCGTTTAACCTCAAAGCTGTGGGGACGTAGACATCTATTTCTGCATCCATCAAAAAGCCAGCAACTTCAGTTTCTAACTCTATGGCTTCGTTATTGGAACCCAAAACCAATACTAAAATATCCCGACTGGGGTTTAAACCATCATAAACAATGTTGTGCATAATATTCTCTGCCAAAGCATTAAATTCTTCTTGGCGAGAACTATAGGTTTGAAATTCTAATACTGGTTCACCCCAGAGTTCGGGAATTGGATTAGGAGAATATTTGGAGGGACGTTGTATAGTAATTGGCTTTCCTGACCGACGAAAATCTCCCTTGACTTCGTAACCGATTCTATTCCAATCTTTCTTATTAGTAATACCAGAAAGCATTCCCTCTGGACGTAACAAACCCATTCCAATAGCGTGGGCTGCGGTGAGAATTGGTCCAGGAGTACGATAACAACGACGCATAACTTCCGAACGTTTGATACCTCCTGGATATTGGGGTTGTTTAGACAGTAAATTACTCAATTCTTCCCCAAATACCTCTTTGGCTTTGGGTACTGCTAAACTATCCAAACTTTGAGCTTCATCATAAGCCCAAATTAAGCGTCTCTCTTGGGGTTTATCCTCGCTTACAGGTCGCAAAGCTTGATAAGCCATCCAATATATGGCTTGCTTATCTTGATACTTTAAATCGTCTGCTGACACCAAATCCTGACCTTCATCAATCAAGATAGCATCGAACATCGGCTCAATTTCAATCTCTTCCAATAGCCGTTTGCTTAAGTCTATTAACCCCCGGTTGGGCTGTTTCTCATTGGTATTATTGGGAGTTCCTCGTCTTTTACCGTGGTATTCGCAAATAGTTCCATATAAACCCGGTTGGTCTTTTGCACCCCAAGCATGAAATACTCGCAATTTCTGGTTAGTTTCTGGGTCGTAGTGTAACTCACCGCCACTAAAACGACGTATCCACTGATCCAACAACCCAATCATCAAATCATACAGGGAACGGGTGAAAAACACCAAAGCAATATCCCAATCTGGATGCTTGAGGTGCATATGTGCAGCTTTTTGACATAGCAGTACGGTTTTCCCCGAACCTGCAATTCCGCGAATTCGCTGAGGTCCGGGGGGAATTTCTTTACCAATATGTTCTTGCTGTAAATCTATTTCATACAGGCTTTGGCGCAAACTGTCTATAATGCTGGCGCGGCTTTTACCTGTGGTAGAGACTGTAGCGCGGGGAGGTTTGCGTAATACGGGAGTTCCGCCAATTACAGATAGGAGTAATTCCCAGTCTTTATCTTCTAAGTTTTCTCCGGGAACTACGGGAGAGATTTGTTGTATCCGTTCTAACAAGTTTCCTTTGCCCAACTGGTCTTGAAAAATGATACTAGGGCAATTAGGTAATTGGTCAAAGCCTTTTTGCTGCCATTGTTCTTGGGTAATCAGAGGTAATGCAACTATGGCTCTACCTGTAACTTTACGCCAAATTGCAGGTTCTCGGTCAGAATATGCGATTAATGCTCGCAGTTGATGGGCTGCATTTTGCTGGGGATTAGCTTCTGGGTTCTTAAAGTTTTGTAGCTGCCAATTTTCCTCATTGATGGTGTCAATTTGCTCAATGGTAACTGGGAGTACTTCAATAACCAGTAAACCAAATTCCCGGTCTGCAACCAAGATATCAGGCTCTTTACGGATTTCTCCAACCTGGGAGAAAATCGGATATCGCCAGTAGCCAATACAACTTCTATCGGCAAAAGCACTACGGACAGCATCCCAAACTTTCTGTTCACCCTCTTCAGCATCAGCTTGCAGAGGTTCGGTAGTGATAAATTTGCTCCCCTGTTCTTCTATCCCAACTGTCATGTTAAGCCTTGATTGTGTTAAATTTTTGACAAAAAGATTATTAGTAATAGAGCCAAGCTAGCACCTAGTAAAGGTTAGCTACCAGTGCATATATACGGATAGGTAATAGTAGGATTCGACTTTTGTTTAAGTAAATATTCTCTACTAAGGTATGTAGTTATCTGGTTAATAATACTTCTATTTAAGAATCAAGAGCCACAATTGTGCGATCGCTCTGAGTGTAGAAAAGTTTGGAGATGGTTTGGATTTGGGTGCTATGGAGGAGAGAGGGGAGAAAGCAGGCGATCACTTATTATAATAAAGATATTGATGGAGAAATTTATTAGTTACTTCTTTTTTCGTTTTCCCCTAGCTTTTCGAGTTGCACCTCTAATAAAATCTCCCAAATCTGAGTTCTTGCTAATATCATAGTTATTTTTCCCAAAAGTGGTGGATAATTGTTCCTGATATTGCTTAATTTCTTGTGGTGCAGAACTATTAGTTTTAATGTATGCCTTTGAAATAAAGCTATTACAGCGAGATGATAATATATTTGTTAAGGATTTATATTTATTCTCAACTTGTTCTACAGCTCTTTCTAAATCGCTACCTTTCAATTCCACAAAGCATATTACTCTATGATTATCTTTACCATAAAAAACGATAAGATCGCAAATTTTCATATTTTGCCGATCTATTTTTAGTACTTGACGCAATTTACAACTAGGGTTGGATTGCTCATCTATAGAAAAGAAGAGGATAGTTTCACCACTTTCTGGTTGTACTTTTATCTCCACTCCATTTTCCTTAAAACTGGTTTTGCCGGGTAGAAAACAACCTGTTAACAGTAAGGTATTGAAAGGCATTATCTATAATATCTAATATCCACTCCTCATTCTCTTATAAATTAAGGGAAAATATGGGAAATGTCATCCGAAACATTGCCAAATGTCTCCCAATCTATTCGTCCTTCTTCATTCAAAATATTTTTGGCTGTACCATTCTCAAATAAATATACAGACACTTTATCTTCAGGGATAAAAGCCTCTGTTCTTTCTAAATAAAATTTTTCTTTAATACCTTCTTTATCATTATGTTTAGCTGCTTGCATCAAGTTAGCCAGATGATCCACAATATAGGGACTATGAGTTGTAATTAAGACGTTTAAGCCAGCTTGAACTAACATCGCTAAAAACTCAATAATTTCTACTTGAGCCGCAGGGTGCAAATTCATTTCTGGCTCATCGATGATTAGTAATTCATTCGGTTCTACAAGATACCGTAAACACAAATACAGGGGAGCAAGTTCTTTAACCATCGAAGATGCAACTTGCATTTCTAAACTAGTGCTTTCTGATGGCTGGAAAATTATTTCATTCTGTAATTTGGATTTATCAAATTTAATATTTCCGTATAAAATATTATTCGACAAAAAATTTGCCAAACTAATATAATCTGCTATTCTTGGATTATCTTTTATTTCTTCCTGCCTTTCTGCTTCAGTTTTCATGGAAGCCGATCCAATTATTTCTATTAAACTATGTACAGCAAATCCTTTTCCCGATCGTTTTTGCTGTTTGTCTTTTTCTAGGCTTGCTTCACCATTTTCTTCTCCTAGTAATTTTATAATTTCTATAAATTTTTCTAACAATTGTTCTCCCAATAAGTTTTCTTCAGCACTCTCTACTTTAACTTCATTCTCTTGTTTTTGGTCAATATTATTACTTTTTGTAAATTCGTTATCTTGTTCTAAATTGCTTTCATTGACGCTTTCAATAATTTTTTCTACCTCTTGCCGAATATTAATATTTATATTTTTCAGTGCAAATGGGAATCCTATATAAGTAGTTCTTTCAGTTGGGAATATATACAAATAAGAATAAAAACATTTATGAATTAAATTAAAAATAACTCCATAAACAAAATCTTTAACAATCTTTCTTAATACTGCTTTAGGAACCTTTATATCCTCATTACTAACCTTCGTGTTTTGATAAATAAAATAAAAATAAATGTTGTCTTCATCCTTTTCCTTTAATACATTTAATTTAGTTGCTTTAGAAATAAAGCTAGTTTCTCGCTCTAATTCATATTTTTTTACTTTTTCCAATATTTTAACTTTAGCTTCACATAGGTCTATTTTCACTTCTAAATCATCAAAAATAGTTCTTTCTGTTGCTAAAAATTCCGACATCCATCCTTTAGCAAGAAAAGATACGTCGTTAATATATAATTCAGCATTCTTGTCTACAAACTCACTTATATTTATCTGAGAATTACCTGATTCTATCAATTCTTCTACAGCATTATCTAATGCTGAATATTTCTGTATGGTATTACCTTCTATATATGCTTTGAAATATCTCTCAAATCCATTTTTTCCAAAAATAGATGCTAAAGTATAAGCTGTCCAAGTTTTACCTGTACCATTATCACCAATAAATACAGTTAGAGGTTTCAATTCAATTGAAGCTTCTTTAATAACACCTAATTGGGAAATCTCTACCTTCATGATCTATTTTATATTAATGATTTATTAGGTATATAAATTGACTTAGCAAAAATGATCTTCTATTTCGACTTTAAGACAATATAATTTTTTAGCTGAGTAACATAACCCTAATAATTATAGTTGCTAATCATAGGATAATATATTTATCCTCCACTCTACCAAAATGTCGAACAAACTTTCCAAATCTGCCGGAATCTTGTCAAACCCCAAATTTTGCTTTATCTGCCTTTATCGAGAGTCAAAAACCCCAAACCACCACATATCCCCCGTGTTTACTGCACCTAAAAGCATGGGAACATCCAAATCAGTCCACTCATCCAAAGCGCTGTTGCTGATTTTAAGTATGAATTCGGGATACCAATGTACACCAATTCTTAATTCTCCAACGGAGAGGGTGGGATTCGAACCCACGGATGCTTTCACATCACTCGATTTCAAGTCGAGCGCATTCGACCACTCTGCCACCTCTCCAAAAAAGCTGCCGAACTTAAGCCGTCAGCCGTCAATAAAATACTATAACGCATTATCTACGCTGTTTGCACTACTGGATGGGGTAGTTTATACAAAATTTCTTCCGAAAGCACACTATACCCATCCCCAACCCATACCTGGGAAACTTGGGTCACCACACCAGCATCCATACGCACAATGGAGAAAGTCCGCTGCTTCTCCTTGCCATTTTGGACAATTCTAGGCACACTTGCCGCATTTAAGTAAATTGTCCCCTCTGGACTCTTAAATAGCCGCTTACGCAGTTCTTTCTTCGTGTGTCGTAAAGTATGGTGCATATGCCCAAATGTCACCAGAGGGACGGTTTTACCCGCTGTCAGAGTCAGGGAAATTGCTTCTGCTAAATCCGGATCGCCAAAATCACCACCCAAGGGATACCAATCCTTACCACAGGGATCTTCAGCGCGATCGCCTAACCCGGAAGGTCCATTGTGACCGAGAAAAATTATATTTTCACAAGTTGCATTCTTGACTTCTGCAAAAATCCGCACAGCAGATTCGTCTAAATCCTTCACCCCGTAGCGTTCGTCACAGATTTCGGCGAATTTCCACTCCGGACCACCCCAACTAAAAGGACGACCTCCAACCACGGTTAAGTTAAAGTCCGGAAAATCCAGCTTAGAATAACCGACATGGGTTTCTCCTAATAAATCCAACTGTAGCTGCACCCAGTCCTCTTGTGAGCGGTCATAGGGGCACTTTTTCCGTCCCCATTCCGTGGCAGTGTACCATGCATCGTGGTTTCCCATCACCACCGCTTTAGGAATCTCCAAAGAAGCGATCGCTCTCACCACTTCCACCGATTCATTGCCGAAGTCCCCGACAAACAGCACTAAGTCCACACCCAAATCCTTGAGTGCAATGCCATCTTCCACTTCCCACTGGTCGTGAACATCTCCAACTACAGCGATTTTCAGCGTTTGTGAATTAGTTGTCTGACTGGTCATGCCATTTTCCTTGCCATATGTTTCCAGCATAAGAAACTCATGAAGATTTGGAAATAAGTTGTGGAGATGAACATTGGTTACCCCACATTTTTGGTAAAAACTACTATAATTAATGAAACCAAAAAATTACTTGCAACTTTAAGCAACTCCTAACTGTGTTTACAACTGCACTCGTTCAAAAAGACAACACCCAGGTTGGTGCATTACCACTAGATTTATTTGCAGCCATTGAGAGTCTGAAAAAAGAACTCAATGCTGTGATTTTGGCGCATTACTATCAAGAACCGGATATTCAGGATATTGCGGATTTTATTGGGGATTCCCTGCAACTTTCCAAAGCCGCAGCGGATACCAACGCAGATGTAATCGTCTTTGCTGGGGTTCATTTTATGGCAGAAACAGCAAAGATTCTCAATCCAAATAAAATGGTGCTGTTACCAGATTTAGATGCTGGTTGTTCTTTAGCAGATACTTGTCCACCGGACCAGTTTGCAGCTTTTAAGGCAGCACATCCAGGACATTTAGTAATTTCTTATATCAATTGCTCTGCCGAAATTAAGGCGATGAGCGATATTATTTGTACCAGTTCTAATGCGGTGAAAATTGTTCAGCAAATACCCCCAGAACAGCCAATAATTTTTGCACCAGACCGCAATTTAGGACGGTATGTCATGGAACAAACGGGGCGGGAAATGGTACTATGGCAAGGTAGCTGTATTGTCCATGAAACCTTTTCGGAAAAGAAGATTGTCCAGTTAAAAATTGCCCATCCCGAAGCTGAGGTAATTGCCCACCCAGAATGTGAGGAACCTGTATTACGTCACGCAAATTACATCGGTTCCACCGCAGCATTACTGAAATATTGTCAACACAGTTCGGCGCAAGAATTCATTGTGGCAACGGAAGCAGGAATTATTCACCAAATGCAGAAAGCCGCACCGGAGAAAACTTTTATACCTGCGCCGCCGACGAATAATTGCAATTGTAATGAGTGTCCATTTATGCGGTTGAATACTTTGGAAAAGCTGTATTTGTGTATGAAAAATCGCGAACCAGAGATTAGTATGTCAGAAGAAATACGGTTAGCTGCGTTGCGTCCGATTCAAAGAATGTTGGAGATGAGTATTTAGCAAAGTTTTATATTAAGTTGTCCTTGTTAGTATTATTTACTCTAAACAATACTAACTTTGATAACTCGATGTTACAGAATTGTAGAGATGCGATACATTGCGTCTCTACATATTTTTTCTTACTTTTCAGGTATTTCTCGGTTTTGTGAAGTTGGTATTTTTAAATTGATCAGAAATTCTATATGATTTTTTTCAATATTTATATTAGTAATATTAACTATGCTATTGTCTGGTAAAAAATCACCAACTGAAAATTTATTAGATTGAGTTCTATAACCTGCTTCCTCAAGCCATTCAGTAATATTTCTCCAATTTTCTATTTTTTCATCATATTTATCAAGCAAACTTTTCACGTATTTGTAGATGGTAGCGGATAAATCAGTTTCAACACCGTTAGCACTCTTACCCAACTTTTCCGCTATTTCAACCGGACTATAACCACAAAGCAATCCCCGCAAGTGCCGCTTTTCAGCTGGTGTCATACGCTTTCCCTTCGCAGAACTCAAATCTGTGTACAGAGTTTCTAAGTCCCAGTGGTTTCCCGCTTGGCTAAACTGTTCGTCACTTACCATAAATAAAATTCAGCAATATTACTGATGTAATTCTAGCGTTATTCCTGATGTATATCAGGTGTTAGTTAGTATTTTAAATATTTACACTGAGATTAGACAGAAAAACACATATGAGTAAATGTCTCGGTCAAGTTAATTTCTAAGGAGGCAAACCTATGTCAGTTTTTGATCAGCGTGGTCAGAAGGTAACGTATCAGTACAACTCTGCTGGAAACATCAATTTCAGTGATGTGCAAAATCGTGCAGACCTTGTGAGTGAAATAGAAAAGCTCAAAGCTGAGATCGCAAAAGCCAGAGAAGCAGAAGTTATAGATGCTGAATTAGCCACAGACGTTGAGTACCAAATAACCAAGGCTGTTCAGCAAGCTAGTAAATCTGAACCAGATAAGAAAACTATACTCAATCATATCGGTACAGCAAAAGACCTGATGACTGGAGTCGCTCAAGCTAGCGGTATGGTTACCGCTTTATTGAAAGTTGCCGAACTGGTTCAGAGTTTATTCTAGTAATTAAATATTTCCTTTGTAGCTGTATTCCCACTAAAAATTATGACAATCTATGACCAAAAATATCAAAATGTTGGTAAACAGTTTAATGTTAATTTTGATCTTAATTCAAATCCAGATCCTCAAGAATTATTGAACGAAGGGATTCAATTACTCGAAGCAAAATCTTATCAGCAAGCAATAGAGGTATTTAGAAGGGTCATTACAATAGATGCTTCAATTAGTAATGCCTACTTTCTTTTGGCACTAGCATTACTCAAAGGAAAGCGACCAAAGGTATTAAACAGTCGTGAAGTAGAAGAAATAGACCAACTACTAAATGCAGCTACTACTATGGGTGATTCAGATGGTACTGTTCAGTGGTTTCGTGTACTTCTTCGTGATGATTATTATCACGGTAATGGAATAACCAAATATCCACCACCATCCATTAATAATCTTATTGAAACTGCTGTTTCGTGTAATACAAATATCAATAGGTTACGAGCATTACTTGTGAGATTACCTATGCATGATAACAAATTGTACGCAGCGCTTGCTGAGCACTATTTTAGTTAGATAAATTGAGCATGAAAACAGTATCTAGGAATTCTTCAGAAGATAATAAACGAAAGCGAATTCGGAACTACTTTACTAAATCAAAATCACATCTAATATGGGCAATAGGACTAATTCTTATTGGAATATTCACTTTATTTACGGAATTAGCGCAAATGAGCATGATTTTCTTGCCTGTTGCAGGAATATGGCTATTTTTCATATTTAATAGAGGCACACCAGGAGATCAGACCATAGATGCTTGGTTAATAGATGATATTGAACAACTTAAGAAGCGTTCATTAGAAAGACTTAATCTAGATGAATCTGAACTAATTAGAGATTCTATTGTTGTTCGAGGACCTATTCTTTGGAATACAAATGGAATTCCCAATGATGAAATTGTTTGGAAAAAAGGTAAAGACAAGGGTATCAGATTTAGTGCTAATGCTATAACAATAGTACATTTAACTGAGCATAAACTTAGTTCTTATCAGTGTGATTATAATTCTATCAGAGGTGTTCCTCTTAATGAACAAGACGATGAGTTTTACTACCAAGATGTAGTATCTGTTTCAACTCGTGATGAAGCAACTAACTATACTTTACCAAATGGTGAATTGATGAAGCACGCACAATTTTTCAGAATAACGGTACCAAATGATAGCATAAAAGTTATAGTTAATTCTGCTGATTTAGTACAATTTACAGGTGGAAGTATTGCTGAAACAGGACTTGATAATGCAGTTAAAGCTCTGCGTAAGGTATTAAGTGAAAAGAAAATAAGGCGTTACTAATTTGAAGTATGAATCTAAGTCTAGGTTGAAAATATAATTACAATAAAAACAAAAACCTCCCTATACCATGGGAGGCATTTGTTTTTTTAATATTACCCTGGCACCGAGCTATTTTCACATTCGGCTACCCGAAAACTATCGTTGCCGCAGTAGCGTTTCACCTCTGAGTTCGGGATGGGATCAGTGTGGTTCCACCACGCCATAGGCACCAGGAAAAGCTGTAGGGTCAGAAGCCCTGAAGACTGCACAGAGACACAATTGTAAACATCAATAAATGAGGTCAAGCCCTCGGTCTGTTAGCACGGCTCGGCTACATACATTACTGCACTTCCACCTACCGCCTATGAACACCTGTTCTAGGTGTGACCTTACTAGCTTATGCTATGAGAGTACTCATCTTGAGGTGGGCTTCCCACTTAGATGCTTTCAGCGGTTATCCACTCCGCACTTGGCTACCCAGCGTCTACCGTTGGCACGATAACTGGTACACCAGCGGTGCGTCCCTCCCGGTCCTCTCGTACTAAGGAGGACTCCTCTCAATACTCTTACGCCTGCACCGGATATGGACCGAACTGTCTCACGACGTTCTGAACCCAGCTCACGTACCGCTTTAATGGGCGAACAGCCCAACCCTTGGGACGTACTTCCGCCCCAGGTTGCGAT
>JASJCY010000078.1 GCA_030065825.1 Nostocaceae cyanobacterium
ACGCGCTGTTAGCGCAGCTTGTCCGTAGGACATAAACCTTACTCAGTCTGATTTATCAGACTTTGTCTTTCAGCCTGGGAATTTATTCCTAGGCAGTAAATGCAACTGGTGCAAGTTATCACATTTATCAGACTTTGTCTATTAGGCTGGGAATTAATTCCCAGGCAAAATAATTAGCACAAATATGACATACTCCCACACGCTCTGCTTTGGCTATGAACTAGCAATAAAAGTAGCGAAGGGTGAAATATCTAAAGAGAAATTATATCCAATACTTCAAGAACATATAAAAGAAATTGATTGAATAGCCAGCTTATTTTAAACATATTTTTAGACTTTGTTTATCGTTTCCTATGATTGTAATTATAGGCAATATAAACTGGGTTTATTCTCGAGAAAAAAATAAAAAAAGTTGGGGTACTTTAGCTAAAATTCCTTACAAGGTAGAACCTTGTAACGAGAAACAAGAAAAACGAAAAATTAACTTTCAAGTGTGACACTTACTTAAGTCCTGAGAATAATAAATAATAAAATGCACCCAATATTTTTTATTTAGAATTTATAGCGCTTCCTAATCTGCTGAAGTACAAAAGGGCAGGCAAGGATGCCCCGCAGTCGCTACAACTTTGGGAACCAAAGCAACGCGCTGCTCTCTACCCCACAATAATTTTAGTAATTTCATCTGTACTTCATCAGACTGAGAAAGGCTATATCAGTTTACAATCTGTTTATCGAAAACTGCGACTCCATATTCGCAAGATGATGCCCTACAACCTTGCATAATTACTCGTAGCTTATATCTACCACCTTTATTCATTTTAATCTTTGGATCTTTATTAGCATTTTTATCTGCATAAATTAAGTTATCATTGACATCGTAAATCTCTAGGTCAATATCTGAACAATTCTCATCACAGGTAGCGGTTATGATATATGATTTTCTAGAACGCAAATCATAGGTCAGTTTGTGATAATAGTTAGGTGAAAGCCAATTATAATAAACTCTGTAGTCTTGACTTACTTTGTATTCGTCAGCTCCCAGTGCTATAGAATGTCCTAATAATCTTGCAGTTATGTTTCCATCACGAGCAAAAGTTGCAATTGGTGATAAGATTGTAGCGCTACAGATAATTGCAGCAAAAGCATTATTTATTACCTTCATAGATAACTCCTAAAGTAATAATTAATGCTTATTTAACCATAATAATTTGTATGTCTTTATTTCATTTATGCAGTGAAAAATAAACTTAACTAAATTATTATATTTAATCAAAAAATATTTAATTTAACTCGTTCACCCTGGAAACCCATACACCCAAGACTCAGCCTCCAGACTTGACAGGAGGCTGAGCCTCTTTAAAATTGATTACAAGGTAGAACCTTGTAACGAGAAACGAGAAGAATGAGAAGAAATGCGCTGGAACCCTTACTCAGTCTGATTTATCAGACTTTGTTTATCAGCCTGGGAATTAATTCCCAGGCAGAATAATTAGCACAAATCTAAAAATCTGGCAATTCTTCTAATATCGTAAACCGAATATGGTTAATGGCTAACTCCCCAATGGAAACATCTTCTTTTGTCAGTTTCACCCCTTTACTTGTCAAGGTTTCAAAGGATATGCCTTTACCAATTTCCACATGATACCAAGCCAATCCCATAAAAAACCTTGTGGGATGGGGACCATATCCACCCAAGTCATCGGGATTAGATTCCATGGGTAACCACCCAAAACCGGGTGCGTAAAATTCCAACCACACATGATTAAAATCTGGTTGTAGGGGAACCCGTTGATGTTCAGGATATGGTGGACATTTATACCTTCCCACGGTGCGACAGGCAATGCCATTTAAACGACACAAGCCAAGTAAAACCCCCACATATTCACCGCAGGAACCCACTCCCCGTTCTAAGACTATATCGGGAGTATCGATGTAAGGTTTAATGCCATAGGATAATTGGTCGTAAACATAATTACGGATATGGTACATTTTCCGCAATAAATTAGTTTCCGTACCCACCGCATCCCTAGCAGCACGACGAACTATAGTGGTATCCATTGCTAAGTCGTCATCATCCACCAAATAGCGACTTTGGAATTCCCCTGGGAGTTCGGGAATGTTTTCCAAATCCGTGGGAGTGAGGCGATATTTAATACCTCTGACTTCTAAGACTGCCTTCCAGCCAAATATGTGTCTTTCTCCGGGAGTGAGGGCATCAAATTTAAACACCGCTACCCTCTGTCCGTCGATAATTTCCTCTGTAAAGGGCATTCCAATGGGTTCAACGGATCTTAGCTTTTGGCGTTTAGTATCAGAAGGCAAGGCAATGCGCCATTCTACCTCTGGTAAGTATATCTCTTCTAGGGGTGCAATTTCCTCCACATAGGACATTTCCAGAAGATAGCCATTAGAGAGGGCATAGCGTTCATCCCGTTGCCAATGGTAATGTAGGGGATGAATAAATGTGCGATCGCGGTATGTGAGTTCGTGGCTGGGGTCAGCGTTGGGATTATCCCGAATATATGCTTCTTCGGAAGCATAGGCAACAAAGATACTTTCTTTCCCAGTTTCGGCATTGGTATGGATGGCGATGCCTGAAGGAGAATCAAAGGGTGTGAGTACATTAAATTTTACTTCCCCTGTAGCTCTGTCGAGGCAATAAACCGTTTGTTCAATGTCGTCGCAAACCCACAGATGTTCCTGATTGACAGTTAAATTTTCTTCTCCCACCCCTGGGGCATAAAATCTGGTAATCTCTTTGCGGGTATCGCGGTTAAAAATGAGAATCTCCCTGGACTTTTGGCAACTAACATAGATGGTTGATTCCCATACTGCAATGCCGTAAGCAGGATAAGGTAAGGTGACAAAATGTTCTAAACCTAAAGAGTTGAGATTGCACAAATAAACGCTGTGTCCCCGGGTTACCCAGAGGGTATCTTGCCAAACTGCTATACCTGTGACATCAGTAAACTCTTTGACTTGGTGGGGATTGAGGATTTTACTGTTATCAGAGATGGGGTCAATTTGCAGTAAATGTCCCTTAGTAGAGTCAATGGCAATCAGAGTATCTTTGATAAAGGTGATGCCACGAATAGTGGCAGCACTGACTGGTCGAATTGTCCTTTGCCCAAACATTTGGCTGGTTGTCAAACTGGGTAGCGCAACATTCATATTAAACTTATTCATTCAACGGTTTAGCACACCTAGAATCTATTGTTGGATGTAACCTGTATGATGACTTTTAACTTAACTATTACTCCTTAATTGAGTTGGTCGTGTTTATGGTCACGTTTGATATGGCAATAATACATAGAAATGAAAAATATAAACGTAAAAATGGCAATATCCAAGCAACTTTACCTCTTTTGGGAATAACCCTAATGTAACTCTAGTGGATGGTTTTCCCATCATCACTCAATTATGATCGAAGTTTGTAAGCATTTCCTGTGATCTACTAAAGATGTCTGCTAATTCCCTCCCTGATTCAGCTGCCCCTTGGCATAGTTTAGAAGTTGATCAAGCATTAGAACTGCTATCTAGTAACGCAGACACGGGTTTAACACCCCCAGAAGTGCAACAGCGGTTGCAAAAGTACGGCACTAACGAACTGGAAGAAACTGCTGGTCGCGGTTCTTGGGAAATTCTGGTGGATCAGTTCAAAAACGTGATGTTGTTGATGCTGATTGCCGTAGCTATTGTTTCCGGGGTGTTGGACCTGCTGGCTTTACAAGCGGGTACCAAACCCCCTGGTGAGGTGCCATTTAAAGACACCATCGCCATTTTAGCGATTGTGATTCTCAATGGCATCCTTGGCTATGTCCAAGAAGTGCGTGCCGAAAAAGCCCTGGCAGCTTTGAAAAAACTCGCTTCTCCCAACGTGCGCGTCCTGCGGGAGGGAAAACTAACAGAAGTGGTGGCTAAGGAGATTGTACCCGGAGATGTGATGCTATTAGAAGCAGGGGTACAAATATCCGCAGATGGACGCATTATTGAAGAATCTAACCTACAAGTGCGGGAATCGGCACTAACAGGAGAAGCCGAAGCTGTAAATAAGCAGGCAGAAATGGTTTTGCCTGAAGAAACGGGGTTAGGCGATCGCAAAAATTCGGTCTTTCAAGGTACGGAAGTCGTCCAAGGACGGGGTAAGGTTCTGGTCACCAATACCGGGATGGGGACGGAACTAGGGAAAATTGCCGCGATGTTGCAGTCGGTGGAAAATGAACCTACACCATTGCAGCAGAGGATGACCCAATTGGGCAATGTGCTGGTGACTGGTTCCTTGATTTTGGTGGCTTTTGTCGTCGTCGGGGGTATTCTCCGCACTGGGGGATTAAGCCAGGTACAGCAATTGTTGGAAGTTTCTCTGAGTATGGCAGTGGCTGTGGTCCCAGAAGGTTTACCTGCGGTGATTACGGTAACTTTGGCTTTGGGAACCCAGCGCATGGTACGTCGTCATGCTTTGATTCGCAAATTGCCAGCGGTGGAAACCCTGGGTTCTGTGACTACCATTTGTTCTGATAAAACTGGAACTTTAACCCAGAATAAAATGGTGGTACAGTCAATATACACCAATGATAAATCTTTCCGGGTTACAGGAGAGGGTTATGCCCCCAACGGTGAATTTGTCTTGGCAGAGGACAATGTTTCTTTAGACGAACATGCAGAAGTACCACCCCTATTAGTTGGTTGTGCCGTTTGTAATGATGCGGTGTTACAACAGGAGAGTGGGGAATGGAAAATTTTAGGAGACCCTACAGAAGGGGCATTAGTAACCCTAGCAGCAAAGGCTGGTATTGAACAAGACCAATGGCAGAGTAAATTACCCAGGGTAGGGGAGTTCCCCTTTTCTTCCGAACGCAAGCGGATGAGCGTTATTTGTCAGGTGGAAGAAGTACAGACGGGGATGTCACCCTATGGAGATGTAGACCCGGTTCTGAGGAACTTGCTATCCTCCGAAAATTACCTCATGTTTACTAAGGGTTCCCCAGAATTAACCTTGGCACGGTGTACCCAGATGTATGTTGGGAATAGCACCAATCCCTTAAGCGATGAACAACGCCAGCAAATTCTCGCAGAAAATGACAAAATGGCATCTAAAGGGTTACGGGTGCTGGGTTTTGCTTATAAACCCCTGACGGAAATTCCCCCAGAAGAGTCAGAAGAAATCCATGAACAAGAATTAATCTGGTTGGGATTGGTAGGAATGTTAGATGCACCCCGTCCGGAAGTAAAAGCAGCGGTGCAAGAATGTCGGGAAGCCGGAATTCGTCCAATTATGATTACTGGTGACCACCAGTTAACAGCACAGGCGATCGGCATCGAATTGGGAATTGCCAAACAAGGCGATCGCGCTTTAACTGGTCAAGAGTTAGAACGGATGAGTGACGAGGAAATCGAGCAAAATGTAGATTTGGTAAGTATATATGCCCGAGTTTCCCCAGAACACAAATTGCGCATTGTCAAAGCATTACAAAAGCGCGGCAGATTTGTGGCTATGACCGGCGATGGAGTCAATGATGCCCCAGCACTCAAACAAGCGGATATCGGCATCGCCATGGGCATCACAGGCACCGATGTGAGCAAGGAAGCCAGTGACATGGTACTTCTAGATGATAACTTTGCTTCCATTGTTGCTGCTACCAAAGAAGGGAGAGTAGTTTACACCAATATTCGCCGCTTTATTAAATACATCCTCGGTAGTAACATTGGCGAAGTACTAACCATTGCATCTGCTCCCATTTTACTTCCGGTGGGAGATGTACCCCTGACACCACTGCAAATTCTGTGGATGAACCTAGTTACCGATGGTTTACCAGCTTTAGCCCTTGCTGTAGAACCCGCAGAACCAGATGTGATGAAGCGTCCTCCATTTACTCCCAGGGAAAGTATTTTTGCCCGGGGATTGGGTTCTTACATGGTACGGATTGGGATTATCTTTGCTATTATCACCATTATTCTCATGTACTGGGCATATTCCCATACCCAGGGAGATAATACATCAGGATTAGACCCGCAACGGTGGAAGACCATGGTATTTACTGCATTGTGTATTGCCCAAATGGGTCATGCCATGGCTGTTCGTTCTAATAACCAACTGACTATGGAGATGAATCTCTTCTCTAATCTCTATGTCCTGGCTGCTGTAGTCTTGACGACAATTTTACAGTTGATGTTGATTTATGTCACTCCCCTACGTAATTTCTTTGGCACTCACATACTGAGTATGGAAGAATTAGGAATCTGTTTGGGCTTTAGTGCTTTGATGTTTGTATGGATTGAATTAGAGAAGTTATTTTTCCGGGTTATGGGTAAAAAGCAAGATTAGGAACTATTTTTAAATTACGGTTTAGGTTGGGTTGAGGCTTTGCCAAATCCAACATTATCGGGGGTAAGTTACCCATACCTGCAAGAAGTTCTCTTACCTTGTTAAGAGGTTGTTTATAAATAAAAGGTAAAGACTGACATCTTGCACCAGTTGCAACAAGCGCAGAGAAACCGGGTTTATAAACGTTCATATTAGGATTGTTATAGATTAATATTCGTAATAAACCCGGTTTCTGACAGTGGTGCAAGATATTGAGAAGACCAAAGAAACCGGGTTTCTATAGGTGGAGAACCGAGAATTTGAGTATATATGCCAAAAGAAACCCGGTTTCTAGACCCTCACGGGAGTTTTATATTTATTTTATAAACACCCTCTAAGAGTTCCCTGTTCCCTATTCCCTGTTCCCTATTCCCTGTTCCCTATTCCCTGTTCCCTATTCCCTGTATTTATTAGGAGTCAAGCAAACTTTGCGGGGTTAATTTCAATTAGCAAAATCCTCATGATTGATACATTTAACTAATTCTTCTGTTAGAGATAAAGGTGAATATCCTAGTGCAAAAGCCTTAGAACTATCCAAGGAAACATCAGCAGGTCTGGGTGCAGCCATTTTCACATCTTGTTGGCGAGAGGCTTTAATTTTATCGGTGGAAATTTGCAAAATATCTACCAACAATTTACCAAAATCATAGCGAGAAATTCGCTCCCCTCCACCTAAATGTATAATCCCTGTAACTTGTTTTTCTATTGTCATTAATAGCCCTTTTGCCGCAGTGGTTCCACTAACTGGCGTGCGAAATTCATCTGTAAATAAATTTAATTCTTTTCCTGATTTCAAGCTGTGAATAAATGACTGAAGAAAGCTATTAGCAGTGGGTGTACCTTGACCAAACATTAATGGCATCCGACAAACTACGGTCATGGGATAACGTTCTAACATTCCTGTTTCTGCCATGACTTTTTGTTCGCCATAAATATTTACAGGACAGACGGCATCTGTTTCTTTGTAGGGTGCATTTAAACCATCAAAAACCTGGTCTGTTGAAGTAAAAACACAAGGAATAGAATAATCTGCACAAAGTCCGGCAAGATTACAAGATGCAGTCACATTAATTGCATATGATTCTTGAGGATGTACCTGACAAAAATTTGGTTTTGAGTGGGCAGCAGTGTGAATTACTGCATCTGGTTTAATATCACTAAATATGTCTTGAATAGCTGAAAAATCTGTTAAGTCAATTTTTAAAACTTTAACTCCAGGTATTTCTAAATTATGGGATAAGCAGGTTCCATAAACTTCCCATTCTTGTTTAGCAATTTTAGCAATATGCCATCCTAAAAAACCACTAACTCCAGTAATTAATATTTTTTTCATAGCTGATATCTAAGTGTGGAAATACAGAATAAAAGATTCCGTTATACTTGCAATTACGGATTTAAAAATTATATTTTAACATTCATATGCAGTAAAACTACTGAAATATCCTCTTAATATGAATTTAGCTTTCTAGACTCTCGTTACAAGGTTCTACCTTGTAATGCATTTTAGGGAGGTTCTACCTCCATTAAGTCTGGAGGCAGAGCCTCCAACGGGTGCATTTCCAGGCAACAGCCCAGAAACGAGTTATTTAGCTTTTTAGACTCTCGTTACAAGGTTCTACCTTGTAATGCATTTTAAGGAGGTTCTAGCTCCATTAAGTCTGGAGGCAGAGCCTCCAACGGGTGCATTTCCAGGCAACAGCCCAGAAACGAGTTATTTAGCTTTTTAGGCTCTCGTTACAAGGTTCTACCTTGTAATGCATTTTAGGGAGGTTCTACCTCCATTAAGTCTGGAGGCAGAGCCTCCTTTAGGTGCATTTCCAGGCTGAGCCTGGAAACGAGTTATTAGCTTCTAGACTCTCGTTACAAGGTTCTACCTTGTAATGCATTTTAGAGAGGCTCTACCTCCATTAAGTCTGGAGGCAGAGCCTCCAACGGGTGCATTTCCAGGCTGAGCCTGGAAACGAGTTAGGTAGAGCCTGCTTTGGGTGCATTTCCAGGCAGCAGCCCAGAAAGGAGTTAAAACGAGTAAAACTACTGAAATATCTTCTTGATATGTAGATTTCTCGGAAATACAACTTGATTAATGTAAACATAAATCAAACAATACTTAGGTAAAATTAATTGCGTATTATGAGTTGATTTATCACATCTATATTCTGAATTTATACTCAATAAACCATGGTTATTTTGGTTGATAACTTGCAAAAATATTATTGAAAAAAAGAGATTTTGAAATTATTTTTGGGAATACTAAAAACAGATAGTTCAGGTAATTTTTGCCCTTGCATAATAGCGAGGGCATTCATACCAGGACATAGCATAAACTAACAAAAAGTGTAACCATGAAATTGAGTAAAAATGCCCTGTATCGTGGAGGGATTTCCATATCAGTAGGATTCGGCATCATTTCTGGTTTAACGATACCAGTCAAAGCACAGTCACAGCTAGAATTGAAACTTGCACAACAATCCCAAACATTCAAAATCAGTCAGGCATTTAATCCACCAGATCGGGGAAGACTCGAAACTGCTGCTGGAGGTGCAACCCGTGATGGTTATGTTTCCTGTAGTCAAGTCAATAAGGTGATTAAACCCTTAATGCCCGAACAAAACTTGGGTTTAACATTGAGCGATCGCCCGACTTTTTTCTGGCATAAGACTAAATCTTCAGGAACAACCGCTGAATTTTTCCTAGCAAATAAGGATCGTGAGCAAGTTTATCAAACTAGCATTAAACTGCCCGACAAAGGGGGTATTTTTGCATTTACTCTCCCTGCTGATGCCCCAGCCTTAGAATCTGGTAAACTTTATCAGTGGTTTCTGGAAGTAAATTGCACTTCCTCTGACTTCAATCAAATACCAGTAGTAGGTGGTTGGGTAGAGAAAATTGAACCTAGTGTAGCTGTTAAAAAACAGCTGGAAAATGCAGATTCAACCAAGCAATCAGCGATTTATACACAAGCTGGTATTTGGCATGAAAGTATAGCTACTCTAGCCCAGCTACGTTGCAATAATCCCAATGATTTTACAGTTAAAGGTAACTGGAGTAAATTCTTGAATTCTGTTGGTTTTCAAGATTTAGTTTCACAACCCTTACTTAATAGTTGCGTTGTTGAGGAAAAATTGCCAAAAGATAAACCAGAAACAGAAATTAGTCAATCTTCTTCTGTTTCTCCATTTTCCCAATCTTTAAGCAATTTCCTTCGAGAGAAGCAAGCAACACAACAGGGGCAACAATAGCAAAAATAAGTAGATTCCGCTGGCATTATTAACGAATAGCCATGCATTTCACAAGCAATCAAAGCTTAAAAACTAGTGAAGAATTAAATCCCTATATTTGGGTGCATTAATATACCAAACTTCCAAATTTTTGCAACATCTAAATCAGCGGTAGGGGTGTAACAAATCCCATCCCTACCTTAATATTTAAAATCAAAATATATCAACAATAGAATATATGTGTAATAATTTCCAAAAAAAACTTTGGCAATGGCGTGGTGTTTTAATTGCTGCTCCAAGTGTAACTGCTGTTGTGCTGTTGCTGCGCTTTGTCGGATTGCTACAAATGTTAGAATTAGCGGCTTTTGACCAATTATTTTTATTGCGACTGAAAGCAGAACCGGAAAAACCAGATGAACGCATTGTGATTGTGAAAATTGACGAACAAGACATTACTAAAATTGGTAAATGGCCGATTCCAGATGGAGATTTAGCAGTAGCTTTAGAGAATTTAAAAAAACAAAAGCCTCATGCTATTGGTCTTGATATATATCGGGATTTACCTGTAGAACCAGGTCATAAATCGTTAGTCAAAGTGTTTGAGTCTACACCTAATTTAATTGGCGTTCAAAAAGTTAGTGAAAGTATTGATAGTTTTACTGTTGCTCCCCCACCAGCACTCAAGAAACGCGACCAAGTTGGTGCTAATGACTTACCGTTAGATGGAGATGGTAAAATTCGTCGCAGCTTGCTTTATGTCAGCGATAAAAATGGCAAAAATGTCTTTAGTTTTCCCTTTAAACTTGCTTATCAGTACTTGAATAAACGAGGTATTCTTGTTGGTCAAACGGAAAATTATTTAGTCAAAACAGGAGATGTAATATTTCCCTTGTTTCATAGCAATGATGGGGGTTATATTCGTGCTGAAGACCAGGGTTACCAAGTTTTAATCAATTACCGTGGTTCAATTCAAAAATTCCCAACTATATCCTTCATAGATGTTTTAAATAATCGCATTCCCCAGGACTTTGTCAAAGGACGAATTGTTTTAATTGGTACAACTGCTGAAAGTCAAAAAGATTTATTTTACACCCCTTATAGCAGTAGCATTTTAAGGGCACCTAGACGAATGCCTGGGGTAGTAATTCATGCTAATGCTGTCAGTCAAATTTTGAGTGCAACTTTAAATAATCGTCCCTTAATTAAGACTTGGAGTGAACCAGTAGAATGGCTGTCAATTTTTGCCTCTGCTATTTTGGGAGCAGTTTCAAGTTGGTTACAAAGACACAACAACGCTAGTCAAAAACGATATCCTCTAAGAGGTATGACTACTTTAATAGTAACTACTGGTTTATATAGCACTAGTTATCTAGCTTTTCTCAACGGTTGGTGGATTCCATTCGTGCCATTATTAATAGCATTTATTGCATCTAAATTGACCGTTACTTCTTACATTGCTAGAACAGCGGGTTCGATTCGCAGAACCTTTGGTCGCTATCTTAATGATGAAGTAGTTGCTTACTTATTGGAACATCCCGAAGGTTTAAAATTAGGTGGAGAACGACGCAAAATTACCATTCTTACTTCCGATTTGCGGGGTTTTACATCCACATCTGAAAGATTACCAGCGGAGGAAGTAATTAAAATTCTTAACCTTTATTTGGGATATATGGCAGATATAATTACCAAGTATCAAGGAACTATTGATGAGTTTATGGGAGATGGTATTTTAGTCTTATTTGGTGCTCCCACAACTAGAGAAGATGACCCCACCAGAGCAATTGCTTGTGCGGTAGCTATGCAACAAGCTATGCAGCCTGTAAATGAAAAAATGCAAGAATTAGGATTGCCAAAATTAGAAATGGGTATTGGTATTAATACTGGTGAAGTTGTAGTTGGTAATATTGGTTCAGATAAGCGTACTAAATATGGAATTGTTGGGAACCAAGTCAATCTCACCTATCGCATTGAATCTTATACTGTTGGGGGACAAATTTTAATTTCAGAATCAACTTTAAAAGAAGTTGGAGATATAGTAAAGATTCTGGGAGAGAGGGAAGTACAACCAAAAGGTGTTAAACAACCAATCAATATTTATGAAGTAGGAGGAATTGCTGGAGATTATAATCTTTATATTACTCAAGAAGAAGAAATTTTCTTTCCTTTGCCAACTCCTTTTTCCCTAATGTATGCAGTGTTAGATGGTAAAGATATTGACCGCAATTTAATTAAAGGTAAGTTAGTCAAAATGTCTGAAAAGGGAGCAGAAATTTACCTAGAAATATCAGCAAATATGGTTATTCCTCAGCCCTTAACTAATCTGAAAATGAACCTCTTCTTGCCTGATTGTGCCGAAGCAGGCTGTGAAGATATCTATGCTAAGGTTATAGAAAAAAAAGCTACACAATCAAGTTTTTATATTCGTTTCACTAACAAACCACCACAAATAGAAGCACAACTGAGTGCAATTTACAAGTCACTTCAAAACATAGGGAACAGGGAATAGGGAACAGGGAATAGGGAATAGGGAATAGGGAATAGGGAATAGGGAACAATTTACCCAATTGAAAAGCGCTATATTTTGGCATATAGCGCTTTTCAATTGGCTGCAATACAAAGTAGATTTGTAATCAGCTAAAGTGCATTTAAAACACATCTTGCACCGGGGCTAAAAACCGGGTTTCTTGAGAATGAATAATGCTGAAAACATAAATTTTGCGTTCAGAAACCCGGTTTTTTGGTCTTGTTGATAATGGTGCAAGATATGAGTTTAAATTACATATTAAATTTTGCTATAACTCTTGTGGGGTAGAGAGCAGCGCGTTGCGGGGGTTCCCCCCGTTGTAGCGACTGCGGGGCATCCCTGCCTGCCCTATAATACAAATTAAAAGCACAACATCTTATTTAGTACGGGCTGGAGAGCAACATCCCACAAGAGTGTATTGGACTGAAGTGAAAAGCGCTATATTTTGGGATATTTTTTAATTGTCAGATTCTAACAACAACGCCACAATTATTAATCTGACAGTAAACTAGGAGAAGTTAATACAAAAACATCCCTTGTTCCCTCACCTTCATCCATGGGTTTAATGGGAGTTGTAAAGTGGAAAAATTCACGATCATTAAGTAACAATAATTCTCCTGGATACAAGATTTTGTTAAACACTGGTTTTTCTTTCTTCGCAGTGTATAAATGGGTTGCAGCACCTTGAATATTGTTTCTATCTACAGAGAAGATACCGATAAAATCAGTACCATCTTGATGGATACCTTCCGGTGCGGGATTACCAAAACTATTAGATGAACAAGTAATTCTAATTTGGTGTACCCCTATTTCCGCTTCTGGATGTAGTTTGCAAGAATCGCTAAATGCTAGAACCAGATGTTGAAATATATCTAGTTCTACAAGTGCATCCTCTAATTCTGCAAACTCTCTTTTAATATCACCCATTAAAGGATTATATGTTTTGCTTTGAGAGAAACAACCATGGGGTAGCTTGATTATTTTATTTCCTGAAACAGTAAATCTAGATAATCTTCTGTAACGATATTTACCTTTTATATAAGGGTCTACTGGTAGATTGTTAAAAAAAGGTTTGAAACCTTCTGTATTGATGGAATTCACCTTTCTTAAGGTAAAAAGAAAAGCGTATTCTAATTCTGTGGAATGTAAGACTTTTTGCATAGAATTTCCCCCTACCTTCCTATTTCTTTCTGGAAGGTCTTATATATCTAGGTTATGCTATTTTTTACGAAGTTGTCGTTAATTTGACTACAGAAATTACCATTTTATGGTAAAGAAAGAGTGTAAAAATGCTCTCTAGAGATTAAATACACTGCGGGTGGGGTTAATTTCGGATAGGAGGGGGAGTCAAAGTTTGGTAATATTTTTAGTTCTAATCAGAATCACTTTTCCTTGAACAGCATTTTCTTTCAGAGACTTCCAATTTTTCAAATATCCCATATTCAGGGTGCAAGCATTGCACCCCTACAACAAATCTACTGTTATTTTTTGGTATTTCCTCAACTACAGCATTACTACTTTTGCACTAGCATTGATACTGTTGAAAATTTGCTGTTATCTTCCCAACTTCCCGATAAATTTCCTCATCTGATAAATTATAGCGGTTTTCACTTGGATAGAATACAGATGAACCTCACCCCCTTCCCCTCTCCGCAAGTTCGGAGAGGGGTGTCCCCAGGACGGGGTGAGGTTTCGAGTGTATTGGACTCAACTGAAAAGCGCTATATTCACCTATGCACCCCAAGATAAAATTCATATATTGAGGGTAGCATCATCCATATCTGACAAAGATTTTGGTGTTCCTTGGTATTTTAATAAATCTCTTTTATGCCTGTGATATCATAAATATCTAAGAGGGTGAATTATCTGATGGCTATAAAAATGGTTTTTATATTTATTGGTTCAATTAATTAGAGGAAAAAATTATGAATATCCAACTAAAACCTGAACAAGAAAAACTAATTCAAACACAAATTGAAAGTGGTAGATATAATTCGGCTGAGGAAATAGTTGATGTAGCCTTTCGATTGTTTTAAAAATTGCATTCTGATTATAATGACTGGATAGAAGAAACCCGTCAAAAAGTTGATGTTGCTATTGCAGAACTTGAGCGTGGTGAAGGTTTGGATGGCGAGACTGTGGAGATGGAGATACTAGATAGATTCAAAATGGGGATCACTTTCTCAAGGTAGTTTTACTTCACAGCTAGTTAGTCCCTTCGCTTTTTTCACAAACTTTTCATCAAAGGTGTAAAATTCAGCATAGTTTTGAATTTGAGCTAGATGAAACGCATCAGCAAAATCTAAACCTGCTTCATGCAATTGCAATACTTGAGAAACCAGGTTAGGATTACTTAAATGAACATTTGACAAACCAAAAAGTTTTCTGAAAGCTGCACATATTTCAGCTGATTTGAACTTATAGGCAAACCTCAGCACCCATTCAGTTTCTAAAATGACAGTATCTGGGATAAAAATAGTTTGTGTCTGGAAAATTTCTAGACTTTTTTGATACTGTAGTTCATCATCTTGAGTTAATAGACGCACGATTATATTAGTATCAACTGCCACCATGCCATGATTCCTCTACACCTTGTCGGATAGCATCATCCATCTCCTCTAAAGATTTTGCTGTGCCTTGATATTTTAAGCAACCCGCGACTTCATTCAAGGTAGTTTCTATAAAAGGTTGTTTCCGTTTGAGAAGAATTCCGTCACCTGTATCAATTACTATTAATTCCTGACCAGTTTCCCAGCCATGAGATTTTCGTAATTGTTCGGGAATACTTACTTGTCCTTCTTTTGATATTTTTATTATTTCCATGTGCGGAAAAATTTGATGATCTGCTATTTTTAATTTTACATTTCCCCATCTTCCACCGCACCTAATGCTTTGAGGGTGGCAATTTCTGCTTCAGTTAAACCCTTCACACCTGTGATGTTCATGCGTTCATAGGGTTTGTCGCTTATCAGGGTTTTGAGACATTCCCCTGTTTTGATGTCCCAAAGCTTTATTGTGCCATCTTCACTACCACTGGCAAGAATTTGACCATTAAGACTAAAGGCGACTGAATTTATCCCTCTGGTGTGCCCCTGCAAAGTGTATAGGCATTCACCACTGCTGATATCCCACAGTCGCACCGTTTGGTCATCACTACTACTGGCAAGAATTTGACCATTGGGACTAAAGGCGACTGAATTTATCCCTCTGGTGTGCCCCTGCAAAGTGTATAGGCATTCACCACTGCTGATATCCCGCAGTCGCACCGTTTGGTCATCACTACTACTGGCAAGGATTTGACCATCAGGACTAAAGGCGACGGAACGTACCCTATTGGTGTGCCCCTGCAATGTACAGAGACATTCACCACTGTTAATATTCCACAATCGCACCGTTTGATCTCCACTACCACTGGCAAGAATTTGACCATCTGGACTGAAGGTGACGGAACGTACCGAACTTGTGTGCCCCTGCAATGTACAGAGACATTCACCACTGTTAATATTCCACAGCCGCACCGTTTGGTCATCACTACCAGTGGCAAGAATTTGACCATCTGGACTAAAGCTGACGGAACCTACCCAATTGGTGTGCCCCTGCAATGTACAGAGACATTCGCCACTATTAATATTCCACAGCCGCACCGTTTGGTCATCATTACCACTAGCAAGGGTCGTCCCATCTGGACTCAAGGCAACATAACCTACCCAATTGGTGTGCCCCTTTAAGGTGTGGCAGCATTCGCCACTGTTGATATTCCACAATCGCACCGTTTGCTCTCCACTCCTACTAACAAGGGTTGCCCCATCTGGACTAAAGGCGATGCCACCTACCCAATTGGTATGCCCCTGCAAGGTGTGGAAGCATTCACCACTGTTGATATTCCACAGCCGTACCGTTTGGTCGTCACTACCACTGGCAAGAGTTTGAGCATCGGTACTAAAGGCGACAGAACGTACCCAATGGGTATGCCCCTGCAAGGTGTAGAGGCATTCGCCACTGTTGATATCCCACAATCGCACCGTTTGGTCAGCACTACCACTGGCAAGAGTTTGCCCATCTGGACTGAAAGCGACGGAATATATCCTATTGGTATGCCCCTGCAAGATGTGGAAGCATTCACCACTGCTTATATCCCACAACCGCACTGTTTGGTCAACACTACCACTGGCAAGAGTTTGCCCATCTGGACTAAAAGCGACGGAATATACCCTATTGGTATGCCCCTGCAAGGTGTGGAAACATTCACCACTGTTGATATCCCACAGTCGCACTGTTTGGTCTTCACTACCACTGGCAAGGATTTGACCATCAGGACTAAAGGTGACGGAACGTACCCTATTGGTATGCCCCTGCAAGGTGTGGAAGCATTTTTTGCTGCTGATATCCCACAGTCGTACTGTTTGGTCTTCACTACCACTGGCAAGGATTTGACCATCAGGACTAAAGGCGATGGAACGTACCCTATTGGTGTGCCCCTGCAAGGTGTGGAAGCATTCACCACTGCTGATATTCCACAATCGCACCGTTTGGTCATTACTACAACTGGCAAGGGTTTGACCATCAGGACTGAAGGCGACAGACATTACCCAACTGGTGTGTCCTTTAAAGGTCAAAATTTCTCTTCTACCAGTGGCTTCCCACAAGCTAACCAAACCATTACTATCACCCGTAGCAAACAGTTTGCCATCAGGACTAAACGCCACTGACCAAATAGTACCGAAGACTTTCGTAAAAACACAATCAGTCAAATTCGCCCCAGCAAAATTCACATCCCGCAAACTCGCACCACTAAAATCCGCCCCTTTAATCAACGCACTACTAAAATCTCTCCCCTCCAACGCACTCTTATTCATCTGCACCGCTAAAGTTGCCGCATTTCCGCCAACATAACCAACCTCATCGGAACTTCTCCCCCGCGTTTCCTCAATCACATCCACAAGGGATTGGCGATCGCCTACCATTCCCCTCATCAAATCGATCACCGCTTTTGTCAGTGGTGCTTTACCGAAACTCTCGCGCAACACCTCTAGCGACTCCCTGACAAACCCTTGCAACCCAGGAATCACCGCAATATTGGCAAAATAACTAGACCAAGTGTAAAACTCTAGCGCTATAGTTTTATCCAAAAAAAATTGTCCTTGGGCTAATTCTGTAAAATCATCAGCTAATACCCCCAACTCTGCCGCAAACTTATACGCTACAAAAAACTCCAACAGCGACCGATGCGCGGGAGTATAATCTCCTTCAGCATTGCGGATCAGCATAGTTTGCCCCATCATGTCATAATGCCAGTGGTCTAAGTCTTTTTGTTCCTGCACCACGGAACCAAACAACCGGCGAATTCTATCTGGAAATAGCCGATAATTTAAACTTAACTGGTCAGTTAACAGCATTTCCCAGGACAACTCACACAAAAAGTACAGCTTATCCGCTAGAGAAGTAAAGGTACGTTCCGCTTTAATATCCCTCTCCATCTTCCGTCGCACCGCATACAAATACACTCGCGACATATCCACTGGTTTACCCGCTTCAATATCCGGTAAAGCTTCCAAAATCAACTCAGTCATCACCGGACGACGTGCCAAGTCCAACAGTTGCCGATTGCCCATCACCCGCTCAACTGTGGTAGACTCTGCCTGGAAGGACAAAACTTGGCGAATTTGCTCCTCGTTAAACTTCTCCAGTTCCAACACTTCAAACTGGGGTGTTTCCCCCGTCAAATTGGCGGTAGATGCCTGCAATTCGGCATTTAACAAAGCCCTTCCTTGCTGTGCATCCGGAAAATGTTCGGTACGACAAGTTAGAATCACCTTGGCACCGGGAACCACTACCTTTGCCAGTTCCCAAAAGTTATTAATCATTTCTTGACGGTCTACCCGCGCTGCCATTTCGTCAAAACCATCGAAAATTAGCAGTAGTTTCCCCATGCGGTTCAGCTGGTCAAATACCTCGCTAGTTAAACGGATATTGTGCTGGGTAAAAAAGAAACCCGCCAATACATTCTCCACATTCAATGCTTTGGCATAGTCCCGCAAAGTAATTACCAAAGGAAGTCGGGGACGTTCAATACCCCGTCTCTGTGCTTCCCGATAGCGTTGCAGCGCAGTCCAAGCATAATTGAAGGCAAACCAAGTTTTACCCGTGCCAAATTCCCCTAAAATGGAAATATGCTCCTTTGCAGGGTCATCTACCCATAAATCAATATAACCGTCAATCCAACCGTCCCGTTCATCGTAGCGACTCACACCTATGGGACGCTTACTAACTGGGTCAAATTCTTCCTTCTTACAGGCAAGAGGCACATAATTAGTATCAATTTTCCGACCTTTGACTTCCCCCTCCAGCCAGTCGAGATAATCGCTAAAATCCGCATCTTGGTCGATGAGTTCGTCAAAAGTATAACAGTCCAGATGGCGATTTTCCGGTTTATCCACCTCATCCCGCGCTGCCCTGGAAATCCGTCTAGTCGTCACCAACCAGCCTTCATCCGTCCCTTGCGCTTCCACCGACTGACGTAAAGCCATCACATCACTCAGCCCAATTTCCCCCTCAATTCCACGCACCAGAATCCTGTCATATCGGCTACGTCGCACTGGAATTTGGATAATCCACTCAAAATAATTTTCTTCCCATACCTCATGCTTTTCAAAGCGGTAATCCAAAGTTTCCAACCAGCCCCGCATCTGTTGCGCTAGGGCTATAGCACGACATTGATTTTCTGGCACAGAAGACGCGATATATCGCGTCTCTACATCCCCTGGTAACGCCAACCGTGCCATTTCTGTGCGAATTCCTTCCAGGGTTGGTAATCTGTCAATTTGTGCTTGAAGAATGGCGATGCGTTTATGTAACGAACCGATTTGCTGACTCATCAGTGTATCTGCAGGATTGCGAGTACGTTTAGCAACTTCCGAAAAGACAATGTAAAACGCTGCAATTTCCCGTTTGATGTCAATTTGCAAACCCTTGATTTCATCCCCCAAAGCATAAGCTTCCACAAAATCATTCACTTCGGAAAGCAAAATAGAAGGATTATTATGGTCAAAAGCCTTGCGAAACGCCTTTTTAATTACTTCCTGCTGGAACAGTCGCAGAAATGGCAGAGGCTTCCCAACACCATACTCTACCAAAGCGTAGGCGTAAACTCCACTAAAATCAGCCGGTGGATGTTCCGGTTCCAGGTTAAATTGCTTCAATAACTTGATAACAGTTTCATGACGCTGAAACTTGTCTTTGATTATAGGACTGGCGATCGCCTCAATTAGCTTATCTAACACAGCACTGTATACAAAAGGACGAATATAACCTGTTAATTATCCTTATACTAGCGTGCAGCAACAATAACGTAACAAAGACAAATCACACAAATGTCCCAATTTTGCACCGTCACCCTAAAAGGGTGCGGCTATACATACCAAATTAGAGATTATGATGTGTTGCTCTCCCAAAAATGGCGTTGCTGAATTGGAATATGAATTTACAAAATATACCTCACCCCCTTCCCCTCTCCTTAATAAGGAGAGGGGTGTCCGCAGGACGGGGTGAGGTTTTTATTCGAGATTCATAGCGGGATTCAGCAACGCCCCAAAAATCACTTCTTGGACTTCCTGGTTGCTTCATGCACGGATTTTCGACACTTGCCTAGGCAAGGCAGCGCGTTGCCGATAAATAACTAATGTTGATTAAGCAGACTCAATATCACATCAAAAAAATTATCGACTCCTAACTCCACCAACATGTAATGAAATGATGATTTGGCAATGTCAACAAATCATGATAAAAAAAAATCGCAGGGTAAACCCACCGATACCTTATTATAAGGGAAAATTTTGGCTCTGTAAACCCTGAAATTCCGTCCGCGCCAAAATGAGAATGATTCTCATGCTCGAACTTTTTGACATAAAAATACCATTTGAGAAACGTGTAATAAAACTTAACAAATAAGCCGACAGTGCAAAATCTTTCTTGCGTATTTCAAGGTGGAAGATGTGTGCTATCCAAATATACTAATCCCGTGGTAATTCTTGAGTAAACAACGTCTGATACATCAACCGATAAATATCAGTATTATCCACCGTTGTGGGTAACTTATCAGCATTCATACCATGGGCTTTTGCCACAACTGAACCAGTATTATCCCCGAAACTAGTCCAACCAACAGCAAAAGCAAAGCGATTGCCTTGTTTATCTGGTGCCGAAACGAAGGGTAAAGTTTTAGTCCCCTCCTTACCATCCCAGGGAGAACCATTTTTACTTCTTTCCGGTACTGGGGAGGGTAAATTCACATCTCCCACAACTTCCAACCCTCCAGCATCGCTATCTGCGGCTGTGACTAACAGAGTGTTGGGTTTACTCTCAATAAACTTCATCGCCACCCCAACGGCATCATCAGCCCGTTTCACCGCTTCAATGCAACCTGCGGCGTTATTATAATTACAGAAATTATCGCTGCCTTCTTCTTCCAACACCACGAAGAAACCCTGGGGATTTTGGGAAACAACCTTTAAAGCTGCATCCAACATCTCGCTGACAGTAGGTGCACCAGGAACATAGAGGGGTAAATTTTGCTTTTTTAAGTTCTCCTCTGTTTCGTCGTTGTAGGTATCGGTAGCGGCGAAAATTCCCAATATTTTCTTCGTATTTGCAGATAACTTCAACAATTCATCTCGCGTATAAACTACGGTGTAACCCTTACTTTTCGCCAACTCAATTAAATTCACTCCATCCGTGCGTTGAGTTTCTTCTGCACTAGCGTGTCTTCCTGCTGTTCCTTTGGGAAGATAAAATATTTCTCCTCCACCCAAAATCACATCTACCCCAGACTCAACGATTTGCTTAGTAATATCTGCAAATAAGCGACGATTAGCTGCTTTAGCAACAAAGGCACCCGTCCCCGGTTCGGGAATAATGCCAGAGTTAATAATCGCCGTTCCTTTTCCAGCAGCTATGGCTGATTCCATAATAGTCTCTGGTTTTCCAGAAGCTGCCACCAAGGGTTTACCATTCTCATCCAAACCAAAGGAGTCTGCATTTACCTTTATCCCTGTAGCGTGAGTCACCGCACCCCCATTGGAAGTAGCGGTAAGTTGATTTTTCATATGTCCCAAGTAGACACCAAGATGGGACATCTTATCCCAGTTTAGCCGTCCATCCGGACCATAATGTAGCATCCGCGCTGCACCCCAATGGGATGGACTAGTGCCATCGGGGTGAATAAATATGACATTTCCTGGACGGGAGTCACCGTTACCTTGTACCTGTGATGTGCAGCCCAGTAAAGATGAGCAAATAATCACCGTTAATCCGACAATACTTTTCTTAACTTGGGATGTCATTGCATAAATTTTGTGGTTACGCCTGAATAATTCCTCTGACGCTTGTAATACCAATTTCATTTAAGAAGGCTACACTTCGGTTAGGGGGGGCAACAGGCAAGAGATTCAGATAAAATAATTGATGTGTAGTAGTCTTTTTTGAAATTGGTATAACAAACCGGAAAATGTAAAGAGGTTATTTGCAAGCTTTTTACATATATGCATAAAATTGATAAAAAGTCAATAAATCCAGGTTGGGCAGGTGCGATCGCTCAACCGGGACAAGAATTTCCCCTTACTCCCCTATCAGTTATCTCTGGAGGTATACCTCCAGGTTTACGGGGTACTCTATACTGCAACGGTCCGGCAAGGTTGGAAAGGGGTGGTATCCATGTAGGACATTGGTTTGATGGGGATGGTGCAGTTTTGGCGGTGCATTTTACCAATGATGGTGCAACGGGAGTGTATCGCTACGTGCAAACTGCTGGTTACCAACAAGAAGCAGTCGCAGGTAAACTGCTTTATGGCAACTATGGCATGACTGCACCCGGACCAATTTGGAATCAATGGTTAAAGCCAATTAAGAATACTGCTAATACTTCGGTGCTGGCATTATCTGATAAACTGTTAGCATTATGGGAAGGTGGAAATCCCCATGCTTTAAATCTCCAAACCTTGGAAACCTATGGTTTAGATGATTTAGGAGGATTGGAGAAACAAGCGTCCTATTCTGCCCATCCCAAGGTTGACCCAGAAACGGTCGAGATTTTTAACTTTGGTATTTCTATTGGACGTCAAGCCAGTTTGAATCTGTATAAGAGTGATTTTACGGGTAAAATTGTCCAAAAAGCTAAACACCAATTAGACGGTATACCCCTGATTCATGATTTTGTGCTAGCGGGACAATATCTAGTATTTTTTGCTCCTCCATTGCGGTTACAACTGTTTCCTGTGATTCTGGGAACTGGTAGTTATAGTGATTCCCTGCAATGGAAACCCCAGCTAGGAACACAGATTTTAGTATTTGATAGAGAAAGCTTATCCCTAGTCAGTCGTGGTGACACAGAACCTTGGTTTCAGTGGCATTTCGCTAACGGTTATGTGGATGATAGCGGTACAGTAGTTGTAGATATTGCTGCTTATAGTGATTTTACCACTAACCAGTTTCTTGAAGAAGTACCCACAGGGAAAACTCATACAGCAGCTAAAAGTACTCTGACACGAGTACAGTTAAATCCCCAAACTGCCAAAGTTACAAATATTGAGACAATTTTAGACAGAAACTGTGAGTTTCCCATCGTACCACCCCAAAACCTAGGGAAAGTTTCTCCACATACTTATTTATCTATATCTCGACAAGGTACAGATATTAGTAAAGAAATATTAAATGCGATCGCTCGTTTTGACCATCAAACGGCAACTCTGACTGAAGCGGACTTGGGTGAAAATCGTTATCCTTCTGAAGCCATTTATACTCCTAATCCAGAAAACCCGGAACAAGGTTGGATTTTAACCGTTATTTATGATGGTAACTCCCATAGTAGCGAAGTTTGGGTATTTGATGCCGACAGATTAGACGCAGAACCGATTTGCAGATTAGCATTACCCAGTGTCATTCCCCACAGTTTCCACAGTACTTGGAAAGATTTGTAGGATGGAGACCAACCATTTTACCAGTTTATCTCAATTATTGTAGGGGCGGGGTGGGTAATCCCACTCCTACAAATTAGGGACTTCCAATTAAAAAAATATCGGCATTGGATAAATGCGGGATGAATTGGCGATTGAAACCTTTGAAAATTCGTTCCAAATTGGACAAAATCATCCCCTTAATCAGCAACGCCAAAATATCCAAAATATTAGGGCACGGCGTTGGTAAAATTATTCTATAAACTGAGAGATTGTGGATGCCGTGCCCCTACCGGATAATTTATTTTTTTATCTTCCCTGATGTCAAGTCCGACAAATCACTGAATATTTGAATTGGTGGGTAGGTGATAATTATTAATTGATTTTTCCCATTACCCATTACCCATTACCCATTACCCATTACTAACTTTCCACCGCAAATTCTTGGGGATCGACATCCCAATTTACCCAGCGAATGGCTTCCCGTGCAGATTCCATGGAGGGAGGTACTCGGGTTGCATGGATAAATCCGGTGCTGGGACAAGTCATTTTTAACAGATAAATTGACTCGATATCGACATTTTGGTCAATGCGTAACAAAGTATACTCCCGCCAAGAATCAATTTCCACCGCAGCTAGTTCCTGACAAATACGTGCATAACCAATACCTTGAATTAAAGCACGTCGCAGTTCAGCATTTTCTTCTGTGAGTAACCAACTTGCTTGCCACTGATGGGGGTGAACACCAGCGTATTTTGGAGGTAAATTGACACCATGAAAGAAATATTGTTGGTAACCATCGGGGTAAGCAATTGCTGGTTCTCCTTCTCCGTGGAGACGATTTTGCTCATCTAGCAACAGTTTGCTGGGACGTTCAATTACCAAACAAACTTTCTCGCAGGGAATAATGTCACCGCATTCTTGGGTAACAGCCTTGATGGCATTCCCCAGTTGGGAATCATACTTACAGCCAAGAACTTGAGTACAAAAGTCAATCAGAGCAACTGGAGTATCTTGAGCAAATTGCATTAATACACCAAAACCAGCGATGATAGCCCCTGTTCCCACCAGAAATGGTTGCAAGGTTGCTGCTATTTGCTCTAAAGTCGGTTGTACCAGCGGCTTGAAGATATTATCTAACTGTTGCCCTATGGGTTGCCACTGTTGCCCAAACCAATCTCCTAGCCCTAATAATATATCTCCACCGGGTTGCTTGTGCAAATTAGAGCGCCATTGCCGCTGTTGATTTTCCCACAACATTGCTAGCAAGTCTTGGGGAATTTGTGCCAGGATTTGTGCAGTGTCAGAATCGGAAGTATTTATTTCTCCCAATAATCCAGTCAAAGCTACGCGACGTTGAAGAAACACTTGCTGTGTCTGTTGATCCATCAATTGCTCTTGCAACTGCTGCCACAGGGATGGTTCAATCGCCTCTTGTACTGGTGAGATGATTTTTCCGGCAATCGGTACCATGAAAAACTCGGGCATCCCAAATTGCTGCCTTAAGTCCTTCAAGGAATGTTGCTTCAGCAACTGCTCTAATGCCTCAGGACCGTCGAAAAACAGAATCTCGGGCTTGGGTTTATCAACGGCAGTATACAGGGCTTCAACCGCCATCTGAGCTTGCTGACGGTTTATTGGTTGGGTAGAAATAGCGACATCTCGCCATTTCTCCCGGTAGGTGGAAATTAATGCTTCTTGTTGCGGTGTCAGGTGACTAATCTGCGACATAACGCCAGCCCTCAGGCTCATATTCCCGCTGAATGCGTACCATCCAGCTACCTTGGGGAATTTGCACTGCCTTGTGTTCCTCGTGGGTTAGAGTTGCTGTTTGGGATAGCACCTTGAGATAAAGAGTACCATCTTTTTCGTACAGTTGTGCTTGTCCATCGCTAATGCGGTGTTTGTGTCCTGTGACTTCTCCTTCTGCTAGGGTAAGGTGTGGTAAAGGCTTACTTGCTGCTGCAATGACTTGCTGCATAGGTAGTAAAATCACGTCACCTTGGCGAATTGGTTGCATGATTATTTTCTCCTAAATGTTGGTGTTTGAATTGCAAGAAATGTTAATCGCTTTGATGTCAGGTGTTTACAGTACAGCATTAACAACTACACTCTGCATAAGTTTATTTTCGCAAAATTTTTTGTGAATCACCACTCATTCTTGGTTTTAGGTAGTTGAAAATATTTTTTACCACTAAGACACCAAGACGAATGACAAGCTTCCCTCGTTCCCTCGTTACAAGGTTCTACCTTGTAATCCATTTACGCAGACAGAGCCTCCCTCGTCCCCTCGTTTCCCTCCTTCCCTCGTTCCCTCGTTACAAGGTTCTACCTTGTAATGCATATCAGGAGGCTCTGCCTCCAGATTTAAAGGAGGCAGAGCCTCCTGGTATGGGTTTCCAGGTAGAACCTAGAAACCAGTTAGAAACCAGTTATCCTGGTATAGGTTTCCAGGTAGAACCTAGAAAAGGAGGCAGAGCCTCCTGGTATGGGTTTCCAGGTAGAACCTAGAAACCAGTTAGACCAGTTAGAAACCAGTTATCCTGGTATGGGTTTCCAGGTAGAGCCTAGAAACCAGTTACGAATTCCCTGTTTCCTGTTTCCTGTTAAGACTGTTTCTTGAAAGCAGCACAGAAACTACTGCGGGAATTAGGTATAACTAAAAGAGGAGCTATTCAAATCCATTTCAGTAGTATTTTCAACAATGGCAATTAACTCATCTTCATTAGTAGTCTTCAGGAAAATAGCTGTTCCATTTGGTAAACCCTGGGGAGAAGTTCCCAGTTGATAATCGGTTGCATTTCCATGAAGTAGGATGATGTCCTGTTGAGCAAAGCTAAAATCAGTAATCAAAGCATAATCGTTCATTCCATCATCGTAATAAACCTGGGCATCATCTCCTAGGACAAAAATATCAGCACCTGCAAGCCCTGTTAATGTATCTACCTCATCGCTTCCTGGATTTGTTTCATGGGTATCAACACCTATCAAATTATTATTATTTTCTGTACCAATAATGGTGTTGTTTCCTGTAAAAATGGGGGTTACTGTAACATCACCGAAACTAGCATCGTAGTAATGAGCAAGAAGAGCTAGGGAACCTAACTGGGTACCGGAAGATGTTTCCTGAAGCTGCGCATCCCACTGTATAGGCTCGCTATTTCCTTGTTCCCATACTTTGAGACTATACACTCCTCCGATGTCATTTGTCTCGACCTGCATTTTAAAGTTGTAAGTTAGTCCTACATTCAGGTCTTTGGTGCTGGATGCTAATGATTGTTGTCCTAAAATTTGCAAATTATCATTACGATACCAACCAATAGCACCTAGAGGCTGCCAGCCACTTTTAGGCTGCCAATTGCTAACATAATTGGGTTGATCGGTGTGTCCAGTCCAGCGCATCAGAATGCCAATACCGTTACCATCACGTTCATGAAAAAATTTGTCATGGATTGTAATGGGAACTGTTACTTGATAATCGTCCCAAGAAATATCACCAATACCAAGCAAACGGTCGTATCCAGGCTGGAGTATACGAACACTATCTCCCTCCAAACCCCAGAAACCATCTATGACTTGTCCTACATCTTGAATATCTGTGACAGTATTCCAATCTACTGAATACTGTTCTGGCCATACATTTCCTGATTCATAATTAATTGTTACTGTTTGAGTAGAAGTGTTTCCCAGGGTGTCAACAGCAGTAACTACAACGACATCATCCACTGATGAAGGATTTAAATCAGCATAGTCAATATCGATGTTGAAATCACCGTTATTATGTAGTCTTCTGGTATCTGATCCGATTGAGAGAGTGACTGGAGAATTATTATTTAATGAATAAGATAAGGAAGCAACACCATCGGAATCATATACATTACCAAGAATATTTATCCATTTTTGTGGTTCACCAATGTGACCAAATGTTTGATCCAATCCATACCAAATGTCAATTTGAGGGGCTTCTAGTGTTTCAAGTATAGAGAGGTTAACATTGGCAATATCAGAAAATTGTCCCTGATTATCTGCTACTGTATAAGTGAAGTTGTCAGTGCCAGTATTTCCTCCTGTGTGGGTGTAGGTAATGGTGCCATCGGTATTGAGGCTGATTGTACCCTGAGTTGGGTTAGTATGAATAATGATGCTGGATGGGTTGAGGGTGCCATCGCTGTCGCTGTCATTTGCTAGAACATTAATGGTGACTGATTGCCCAAGCTGAAGGGTTGCGCTATCATGATTAGCTACTGGGGCTTGATTGGCTTGAATGCTGAGGTTAACGGTGGCGATATTAGAAGTGTTTCCATCATTATCCCCTACTGTATAGGTAAAGCTATCACTATCGCTACCCCCTCCTGTGTGTGTGTAGGTAATGGTGCCATCGGCATTGACAGTGACTGTACCTTCTGTGGGGTTAGTGTCAACGATGATGCTAGATGGTTCCAGATTTCCATCACCATCAATGTCATTATTCAGGACATCAATGGTAACTGATTCCCCAGGGTTAACCCCAGCATTATCATCATTAGCCACTGGGATTGGATTTGGTAAATCCTCGGGAAAAATTGGG
>JASJCY010000079.1 GCA_030065825.1 Nostocaceae cyanobacterium
AAGAGACATGAAAAATATTTGCAGCGAAACGATAAATTGATATTTGCGCCGTAACCTAACATTTAATTCTGATGATTTTAGCAAGATAATTCAACGAGTAAAATTAACCTGTGCATTTATTTTACAGGTTGAATTATCTTGCTAAAATCATCAGAATTAAATGTTAGGTTACGGCGCAAATATCAATTTATCGTTTCGCTGCAAATATTTTTCATGTCTCTTTACCTAACCTACAATAATTTGTAAGTATATTTAACTATGTTTACCTGGTTATTGATTGTGTCAAGAAATCATCATATAAAACTTTGCAGGGTAAACCAGACGGATACCCTATTTTAACACAAAAACGCAGCTTTTAACCATTGAAATCTCGTGACCGGTTTGAGGATATTTCTAAAGGAAAGCACTTTTTTGCACAATTCACAGAAATTTAACATTTGGGTTTGGTAATGGGGAAAAAGAACTCGAAATGTAAAGATGAGCGGTAGTAGAATTAGGCGATCGCATAACTAGCATGGGTTACTAGAAAATAAAGTCACAAACCCAACCCTAGTCTAAGTTTTAAATATAGAGAGGTGATTTTTGTTTTCGGAGAGTGACAAAACAGGGATAATCATTCAGTATTAATCCCTAAGTTTTTATAAGAAAAAATAAAATTATCATAGTTTTTTAATGCTTGTTTTATTTATAGCTATGGATTTCTACTTATAGCTTATACCTATGAGTAGAAATCCACTTCGTTGTCAAATTCTAAAGATTAGGAGCGACAAATATGAAACGAATGATATTACTTATATTCGCTGTATTTGCAGCAATCCTTTTTATGGCTTCACCAGCATTGACTGAGGTTATTGAACAAACAAATATGACTATAATTAATGGAAAAGACGTAGTTGGTGATACTTTACCACTGATAGTCAATGGTTCGACCACTCCTGAAGAGTTTCAAGCAAGTACGACTTGGGGAAGGGTGATACGAATCAGGCAAAATGGCAATAGCGATTTCTTTGATTTGGGCATCGATAAAGACGGAAACTTTTTCATAAACACTCCCTCGTCTAATGCAACTAATCATGCTCTTACAATTGCTCGGGATGGTACGGTGACTATTCCTAAACTAGTAACACCGTAAACTCTCCAAATACTACTCTAGCAATACTATTAGACCTTTTTGAAAATGATATATTAATCCTGATTGCACAAGGATTTTATATTCTTTTTCAAAGAGGTCTATTCGTTCTGGTCACATAGAATTTAATGTTGGGTTACGGGACAAATGTAGATTTATGGTTTCGCTGCAAATATTTTTCATGCGCCTTTACCCAACCTACAATAGTTTGTAAGTATATTTAACTATGTCTACCTGGTTATTGATTATGTCAAGAAATCGTCACATAAAAATTTGCAGGGTAAGTCAGACGAATACCCTATTTTAGCACAAAAACGCAGCTTTTAACCATTGAAATCTCGTGAGCAAGATGAGAGATATTCTCAACAATTTGAGAATTTTGCGGAGTAAAGGACTTGTTTATAACTTTTACAAAAATTTACAATTTGCTGGTAGACAGAAAGCTTGTTGGGTGAATCGGATAAACTTTTTCAGGAAAAGTAAATCCATTTTGGTTTGGGGTTTGTATAACTGATGAACCCTAAAAATGGATGGAATAGATAGCCATGAATCAGCACCGCAACATAGGTCCACGACTGACGAAATTGAGCTTAGCGGCTACTTTAGGCATGGTAACGGTGCTTGCTGCTTGTAGCGATAAGGGCAGTGTGGCAAATGTTAACCAGAATAAGGAGACTCCGGTCAAGACTGCTTCAGTTAATAATGCTGAAAATGTACAGCCCCTAGCACAAGAATTGCAAGGTAAGCCTGTATTGGTTGATATTTATGCAACTTGGTGTGCAGGATGCCGCAAAATTAAGCCAGCTTTGGAAGCTATCAAGAAAGATTATGCTGACACTGCGAATTTTGTGGTTTTAGATGTCACAGATAAAGGGACAACTCAAGCTGCACAAGCAAAAGCTAAACAATTAGGACTGGAAGATTTCTTTACAACTTATAAGTCTAAAACTGCCACGGTTGGTATTATTGACCCCGGTACGGGTAAGGTCTTGAAATTGTTTCAAAAAAATCCCAATAAGAGTGATTATGTAGCGGTGTTAAATTCGGCTATAGACCAAATACAGCAAAGATAAAGTTGTTTGGTAATTGGTAATGGGTAATTGGTAATGGGTCATAAATTATTGACAATGAGCAATTACTAAGTACCAATTACTAAACTTTGCATAACTAGTACCCCTGCGGGGAAGTCAAAAATCAAAAGTCGAAAGTCGAAAGTCAAAAGTATTAGAGGATGTTTATCAAAGGAAAGGAAGAGGGTTTGAGCACAAGAGGGTTTGAGCGGTTTTATGTTTGTGTTGAAGCTTGCACTCCTACCAAACTTTACCCGTCTTTTACGATGAGGAACCTGTATCCAATTGAGTTGTTAGAAGATTTGTTCAATTTATTGGGCAAAGAAACCATTATTCTTTGCATTTGATCAACTTCATTCATTGCTGAGCGAAAATAGTTGAGGTTCACGCTTCTAAACCAACTCATGCGTGCAATTAGAGCGTTGTGTATCAAGTTCTCTGAAGCTGGCTAAAGCTATTTGAAGAAAACGAAAATACTCATTGTTCCTTCATTCTTCGTCCATAACCTGATGCGATGTTTGAAGTAACTAGCTATATTTTAGCAATCTTCCTTCTTGCTTCTTCCCTCTTCCTTCTTCGTTGAAGGTCGAAGACTTTCGGTCAATTTATCCCTATTGGAGTCGCTAGAATTGATGTACCTGATGCGAGTTAGGAAAAAGCTTAAGGATGAATTGTCAAACTACAATTTTTAAATTTATCCTTCATTGTTCATGAATTATTAATAGTTGATTATAGAGGAGAAATACGTTGAATTCGGAACCAAATTACGAACAAAAAAGTATTGTTGCACAGGAACAACAATACCAACCAACACCAAATAAAGCTAAAGTGAAACTGCAAAAGTTCCTATTACCCGGTTTTTTATTTATTGGCACTATTATCTTAATAGTGTTCGGCAATCAGTTTCAAAGCTGGTATGACAACATGGAAAACCTTGTATCTGTCATCGAAAATCCTTTCCATAAATGGTTAGAAAGTCAGAATAAGAATAATCCCTTAGTTCTAATTCCTGTGGCTTTTGTTGGTGGTTTAATTGCGAGTATTTCTCCCTGCATTTTATCTTTACTACCAGTTAACCTCAGTTACATTGGCACCCTGAAAATTGCTTCTCGTCGCGATGCATTTGTCAAAGCCGGATTATTTGTTTTGGGGTCAATAACCGTATTTAGTATGTTTGGATTATTTGCATCTTTGGCATCAGGAATTATGGTGGAATTTCGGGGACATGTGAATATAGTTGTTGGTGTGGTGATTTTATTGATGGGTTTGAGTTTTGCAGGCTTAATTCATTTACCTTTGCCTCAAAAACAATTTTCTATACCAGTTGCTGGTCCCTATGGTGTAGGTTTAACCTTTGCCTTGGTAACTTCTCCCTGTGCTAGTCCGGTATTATTTGCAGTGTTAGCAGCTGCGGCAGCTACGGGTTCTCAAATCCTGAGTACAATGACAATGATTACTTATGCAATAGGTTATACTGCCGTAATTTTTCTTGCCAGTTTGTTCACCGGATTGGTAAAACAAAGCCGCTTATTATTAACTAAATCTGATTGGATAATTCGCTTGGGAAGTGCATTTTTGATTCTCGCAGGAGGGTATTACTTGGTTACTGGCATTCGCTGGTTTATTTAATGGGACTTGCAATCGGTGAACAAGTTTTAAAAATGAGCGTATCAAATCAGACTGATATAAAACTATTTCAAGCTTTGCAATTGGGGGATTTATCAGCACTGGGTGTTGTATATGATCGCTACGGTGAAGCTGTGTACCGTCTGGCTTTGCGAATTTTGGGGGATGCTACCGAAGCTGAAGATTTAACACAAGAGATTTTTCTCGCCTTTTGGCGCAATTCTAAGTACGATCCAAATAGGGGGTCGATGATTGTGTTTCTGTTGACAATGACTAGATCCAGAGCAATTAATCGTCTGCGTCAGAAGCGATCGCAACAGCAACTTCTACAAAGATGTCAACGTAGTATCCCCACTGATTCTGAAAACACTCTGATGGACAAGGTTTCTGTAACAGAAATCTCCCATATAGTTAGTGAAGCACTACAAGAACTACCAGAGAATCAGCGTCAAGTTCTAAAGATGGCTTACTATCAAGGACTCAGCCAATCGGAAATTACTTACGAATTAAATATACCTTTGGGAACCGTGAAAACACGGACGCGCCAAGGACTTTTAAAGCTCAGAAAATTATTGAAGGACTTAGTAGATTAATTATGGAACGTCTTAAACTACCCGAAGACTGGGAAGCACTACTAGCAGGGTACGTTTTGGGTGATTTAACCCCAGAAGATGTGGTCACAGTTAAGCAATATTTGGAATTATATCCTGAGTTAGCGGATGAAGTAAACAGCTTGCAGGCAACCCTAGCATTGTTTCCCCTATCTTTACCCAAGTCTTCACCACCTCCGAAGTTGCGATCGCAAATCTTGTCAGTGGCTAAAAAAGAATTATCGACAGCCCCCCATAGCTTACATCTTCCCAGGAATGCCCCGAGACGTATCTCTACTCCCCGTTGGCACAAAAGACTACCCCAGGGAATTACTTTTACTTGGTTGGGGTTAGCGGGTGGTGTAGCAGCGGTGTTTATCGCCACTTTAGGATTATACAATTATCAATTACAAAAGCAATTAGCGATCGCCCAAGCAGACTTATCGCATTACCGTCAGGAAATTGCATTATCTGAGTTACAAAAAGAACTCGCACAAACCAGGAATGAATTATCTCGCTATCAACAAACTATAGACCTATTAAAACAGCCCAACAATCGGTTGCTAACTCTCAAGGGTACAACTCCTAATATAGCTTCATCTGGTAGTTTAGTGATTGCACCTAACTCCCAAGTAGCGGTGTTAACTCTGCAAAATTTACCTCCCATACCTGAAGATAAAGTTTATCGACTTTGGGCATTTGTGGGCAGTAAAAAGATAAAATGTGCTAAATTTACACCGGATTTGGAAGGTAGAGTTATGCTGCAAATTCCCTTGAAAAGATGGGGAACTACTACTAATGTTTTTGTTACTATTGAACCAAAGGAAGGGTTATCATTACCTACTGGAGAAACAGTCATGACAGGTACAAGTGCAATTTGATTGGGTAATCGGTAATGGGTAATAGGTAATGGGTAATAGGTAATGGGTAATAGGTAATAGGTAATGGGTAATAGGTAATTGGTAATGGGTAATTGGTAATGGGTAATCGGTAATGGGGGGTGAAGGAAAAAATGTGTGGGAGAACCAAAATACTTATTACTTATTATTGGGTAATTGGTAATTGGTAATTGGTAATGGGTAATTGGTAATGGGTAATCGGTAATCGGTAATGGGTAATTGGTAATGGGGGGTTAAGGAAAAAATGTGTGGGAGAACCAAAATACTTATTACTTATTATTGGGTAATCGGTAATGGGTAATCGGTAATCGGTAATGGGGGGTGAAGGAAAAAATGTGTGGGAGAACCAAAATACTTATTACTTATTATTGGGTAATCGGTAATCGGTAATCGGTAATGGGGGGTGAAGGGAAAAATGTGTGGGAGAACCAAAATACTTATTACTTATTACTTATTACTTATTATTGGGTAATAGTTTTACCATTTACCATTTACCATTTACCAACCAAGCTTTAAGGCATACTATCAACTATCAAGGGTACATCTTCATAAATATCTGCAATATCAAACCGTAAATCAACACTTTCTAAATAGACTTCATCACCTCTGACATAAGGGAAAAGTTCCCAACGTCCCTTTTCGTTGCGACGAAAACAATCTACACTCATTACATCTTGAGAAATGAGTACATATTCTTGTAGCGAATCTAATTCTCTATAATCTGAAAATTTTTTACCCCTGTCATAAGCTTCTGTTGCATCAGATAACACTTCTACAATCAAACAAGGATAGCGTTTAAAATATTTATACTCTTTATCTCTGGGATTATTAGTTACCATGATATCGGGATAAAAATAGCGGTTGATATCTTCAATTTGGGCTTTCATATCCGCCATAAAAACCCGATATTTAGTACCCCGTAAATGGTATCGGAGAGTTACAGATAAATTTAAAGCAATAGTAACATGGGCATCACTTCTGCCAGCAGAAATTTGATATACTTGTCCATCAGTATACTCATGTTTAATCAGACTTATTTTTTCCGATTCTAAATAGTCTTGTGGTGCAATATAGTAATCGCTGTGGTTATATATCATTTTAGTTAATGGTTAGGCACGAAGGTTTGACAAACCCATTTTAGCTAAACAATGAATAGAGTCATGCTGACAATTTAGAATTCTTTTTCATGAGGGTTTATATTGTATTGAGTTGTTCTATTGATTTAATCATGATTTTACCAATCTTCTAACAACTCAATTGGATTCAAGTTAAGCGTCGTAAAAGACGGGTAAAGTTTGGTAGGAGTACAAGCTTCAACACAAACATAAAACCGCTCAAACCCTCTTGTGCTCAAACCCTCTTCCTTCGCTTTGACAACAGTTGAATTAGTTGATAATTTTTCACTTTTCCTAAAAGACGATAGGGAGTAGATAAATTAGCCCCTTGCTGACTAGATATCCAAGCATAGCTATTAGTAGAAAGTTCTGCAACCGTATTCACATGTTTCCCAAGTTTAGGTGTGTAAAAGTTTAACAAGACTCCAGTTTTACCACCGACATCAACAAATTGAACTTGATTATTTTGCAAAATGTGCTGAATTTCTGGCTGTGTAAACAAGGCTTTGACTTCTGGGTTATAGTCACCAATTAAACCACTACTACCTGCTACAGCTAAAGCCAACCATGGGGGAATTAACCAACCTGCTATCCAGTCATCAGATGTAATAAAATTTTTATTCCAGTGATAACGCAAAATCCACACTATAGGTAAAATTAACCAAGCTAATCCTGTTACTAAAGCAATAGTTGTATATTTGCGAATTTCATCATTACCTATAGCAATTATAGCTGCTAACAAAAGTACAATACCTAAGATGGAAAATAAATAACTAATATTCCCCAGGAGTTTACTTTTAGTTTTTCCTGTAATTTTTTTACCCAGCCAGTCTAAACCGACCGCTGCGAGTAAAGCAATAAATGGATATAAAGAAAGACTATAGTGAGATAGTCGTGTGGAGAAAATCGTGAGTTCAAAAAATAAAGTGATTGGAAATCCTACTAATATTAATCGGTGGGGAGTAAGGGGACGACGGATAGTCAAAATTAAGCCTAAAATTGCTAAACATGACCAAGGAAAAGATTTGATGGGCACATTCCAAAAATAGAATAAAATACCATTTCCTTGACGTTGATTAGAACTTAAACGATAGACAAAGTTAAATAATTCGCTAATGCTATCATTACCATAGTGTAAAAAGCTTTGCCATAGCCAGATAAATGTAGGGATTAAACCAATGATAAATCCTAAATATAACATTGGGTTTAGCAGATGACGATGACGAGTATTTTCTCTAAATAAGTATGGGAATAAAGCTATCATTGGCAAAAAAATCATAAAGCTTCTGACTAGGAAACCTAAACCAAAACTAATACCAACAATCAAGCCCCAGATATAGCGATATTTAAAATTTAATTCTGCTTGAATCAAAGATAAAATAGCTAACAGAATCAAAAAAATCATGGTCACATCTGGTGTACCCAAACGGCAATATTGTAGCCAGAGAAATTCTACAGTGAAAATTACAGCTGCCAGCCATCCAATTTTGTTGCCAAGCAGAAGTTTACCAATTTCATATAATAGTAATATGCTGAAAATACCAAGAATCATACTTGGGAATCTCACACTTATTTCATTAATACCAAAAATCCGATAACAAGTAGCGATTAACCAATAGAAACCAGGGGTTTTATGATGAGCATTTTCCCAGGGATGTATCCAATCACCAGACTCAAACATCCTGCGTGCCCTCCAAGCGTAAAGCCCTTCATCATGTGCCATCAAGCTATTATTTCCAGAACTAAATAGCAATAATGGAATTGTCCATAATAGCAAAGCTATATAGGGAAATACTGGAGATAAACTCATGGGTTGCCAGGGAGAATCAAAATGGTTTTTATCTAACATTTTTTGATGAATTGTGAATTTTATGTGGTAGTTTTTTGGATAGCAGATAATAGAATTATAAATGCTATTTTACGGTTAATTCTTCTTTTTATATCGCCAAAGACAATTAGTTTTTGTGAAAATTTTTCGCATATTCAAGAAAAATTTACCAAAGCGACGGGGATGCTAAACCTCTTGTGGGTGTAGAGGAAAGTTACCCCGTTGCGGTAATAGATAATTGTTAAAGTTTATTTATATCTTGCACTATTATTAACAAGAGCAAAAAAAACGGGTTTATAAACACAAAATTTAAGCTTTTACCATTAGTAATTTTCAATCAACCCGGTACATTTAACAGGATTTACACAAGTGTTAAAGGGAAGGAAGAGGGTTTGAGCACAAGAGGGTTTGAGCGGTTTTATGTTTGTGTTGAAGCTTGCACTCTTACCAAACTTTACCCGTCTTTTACGACGCTTAACCTGTATCCAATTGAGTTGTTAGAAGATTTGTAACTAGCTATATTTTAGCACTCTTGGTTCTTCCTTCTTCCTTCTTCCTTCTTCCTTGAAGGTCGAAGACCTTCGGTCAAGTTTATCCCGTGTAATGCGCCAAATATTGCAATCCGACAAAAAATAAATTTTGAATTAACTTGAAAATATATCCAAAGTCAACATAAAGCAACATAAGTACATATTCTGTTGCAAATATCAATAATAATTGTTATATTTATTTACATAAGGTAATAATTCTTAGTAAAGAAACTCATTTTGGAGTACTAATTATGCAAGACGTAACAAAAATTAACGCTTCTGCAGTTGAAGATCGCAATGCTTGGCGCTGGGGCTTTACCCCACAAGCAGAAATTTGGAATGGTCGCTTAGCAATGATTGGCTTTTTAGCTGCGGCTCTGATCGAATTGTTTACAGGTGAAGGCTTCCTGCATTTCTGGGGAATCTTGTAATTTTACATGAAAACAGGAGTTCCATAAATCAACAGTTCTCAGTTAAAATTTACACCTCTAATCACAAAAAGTCCGGTTTATTTCACAAATCGGGCTTTTTGTTGATCATTCAGGATCTGCATCAAGTCAGCCTCAACCCTTATAATCAAAATTTATATGCAAATTAATTTAGTTTTGCAATTCAAATAGCTAATCATTTTTTGTGGAATTTTTCTCAAAAAATTATTCACCTATTTACGTTGTTTGGTGCTATATTAGAAAAAAGTGATTTTGGGCTTTCCCTGACCATTGCTCAGCCAAAACAGCTACAAGCCTATTTTTATCGTTGCAGCTAACCTAAAAGTCAAATTTTCATAACATCAAGAAAGACCAATTTTCAATCTGCCAAATCACCTCATAAATATCTGCATTTGACAAAATACAAAAAAAGTGGTAAGAGGACACCTCCTAGAATCTCTCGGTGTACTATAGGGGTAAACCTCAATGGTGTGAAAAATAACCTTGCTCGTGGTGCTGATACCGCTATATGGTAAAAACGAATGTACTTCTACTATTGTCAAAAAGCCTTGCTGTGTTTCACAAAAAGGTTTGGGACTAAGTTTAGTTGATGCGGTTGAGCTTTGATTGCTTGACTCTAAGCATACTACTGATGTGTTATTTACTGGTAATGTTTCTTGTAATGCTTGGGGTTGGGGAAGTTTACACCAGTGCTAAGGTTAGGGAGAATTTTCACCCCCAAATGATTGATGCTGTTGGTCAATTAGTGATGGGTTTCACCCCCAACTTTGAGTGTCTCTCTCGTTTCCAGGCGACCGCCTGGAAATACACTCACAAGAGGCTCCCAGCGACCGCTAGGATTTGAGGCGGGAGCCTCAATCGCTGCATTCCTGAAAAGAGGCAAGGAACGAGAAATGAGGGGCTAGACCATTCATTAATTCGCCAACAGTATCATGATTGCCAGGAGCAGTTACCCTACCACCTAAGCTCTATTTATACGGGTTATACGGGAGAATAAGAAGCCAGAATTAAATATTATTACTGACTTCTTAATCTTGATTGCCGAGTGAAATCAGGGAAATCTCGGATGGAAAATTTGATGTCCTAGCGGATATACTCCTTTAAGACACTGTTACGATTTGGGTGACGTAACTTGCGGAGTGCTTTTGCTTCAATTTGGCGGATGCGTTCCCGGGTAACATTGAAAATCTGTCCAATTTCCTCTAAGGTTTTCATGCGACCGTCATCCAAACCATAACGTAGTCTAAGAACATCCCTCTCCCGAGGACTAAGACTATCAAGTACTTTTTCTAAGTCTTCCCGCAGAAGATTCTTAGAAACTTGGTCTTCTGGTGTTTCACCATCGGATTCAATAAAATCGCCCAATCGGGAATCTTCTTCTTTACCAATGGGCGTTTCTAAGGAGATTGGTAGCTGGGCTGACTTGGCAATAAACCTGAGCTTCTCGATGGTCATTTCCATTCTAGTAGCAATTTCTTCCTCTGTAGGTTTACGACCCATTTCCTGAGAAAGTAGCTTGGTAGTTTTCTTGATTCGTGATATTGTTTCGTAGAGGTGAACTGGAAGACGAATGGTGCGGGATTGGTCGGCGATCGCTCTAGTAATTGCCTGACGAATCCACCAAGTAGCATAAGTAGAAAACTTATAACCTTTTTCGTGGTCAAATTTCTCAGCGGCACGAATCAAACCGAGACTGCCTTCCTGGATTAAATCTTGGAAAGATAGACCCCGATTCATGTACTTCTTAGCAATTGAAACCACAAGCCGCAGGTTGGACTGTACCATCTTGTCTTTTGCTCTGCGTCCTACATGGAGGCGATAGCGAAATTGTGGTAAAGGTAGTTTTACTGCTTCTGCCCATTCATTGTCCCGAGGATCTCGTGCTAACTGGTGTGACAGTCTTTCGCGCACTCGTTCCATTTCCAGCAAATCGGCAATTTTTCTTGCCAGTTCAATTTCTTCGTCAGCTCTTAAAAGGCGAATTCGACCAATTTCTTGCAAATAAAGGCGAATTGAATCCTCAGTATAGTGTTTCTTTTTAGTTTGTGTCCGACGACGCGATTTTGCGGCTTTTTCAGACTTTGCGTCGTCTTCATCAGACTGGGGTTCTAAAAATTCATCGACTTCACCTTCATCGCTAATCAGTAAGTCCTCTTCTGACTCGATTAAGAGTTCTTCTAACTCTATTTCAGGCTGATTAATCATTCCCAGGTCAGGCTGATAAATATTTTCGAGTACGTTGTTAGCCTGGTTCATGCCGCGTTCCTCATGCTCCTTGCAGAATCAATTACTCAAGATGTTTTTACCGCTCTTAAATGAACTGAGCTAATAACAAAGCTAGTTAAGAGGGTTTTGTTAAGCTTGTCTTTTGTAGTTTGGAAGTTTATTTCCTAATTAGGTCTTGGCTTAGACCTGAGGTGCTAACCTACGCAAGTGAATCTAACTTCCTGAACTTTGACAACGCCATAATGTTGCTTGTGCAGATATATTTTGACCGATTTGTCTGTAATTTAATTCAGACTCATCTGGTGAAAAAATTACCATTCCATACAAAAAAACTATGACTACGGGCATATTTTTTTGTAAAGACTGTTCCGATTGTAGCCTGTTTCACAGAAATTGCACCCCTTTTATATCCTAATCATGAAGTAATTCGGTACTGTACAGCCTGTTGTAGCAAAAAGATAAGGGGGATGGTAGTCGGAGTCTGATTTTTTCTCCAAAACTTCTTGGAATTTTGGTGACATTTTCAATACCTTAATATTTGAGTACAGTTGTTTGTATGTAGTATCCGGTATTTTCAGAAACATGATGCTGATAAACTGGATCTCTATTTTGCTTGGGCAATATACTGTAGAGCAGCTATTTTTACATTTTCTTCATCTCTTTACTCAGTATAAATTAGGTGTTTGTTGCCAAAACAAATAAATGAGTGCCAATCTGGCAAAAAAAGCTAGACAGCAAAAGCATCTGGGAAATTGCGGTTGGAAGTTTGCCGTTATCTGAGATGATATATGGCATAATCACTGGAGAAGGAAATTGAAAAATAGTGATACTCCTGATACTGACGCTCAATGCTGTTGTTTTGAATACCTTAACTGGGAAGTTGAGGTATTGGTGCTATCTGCCAGATGGCAAATGGATTTAGATTTAATTAATTTGCTGTTGTTCTCACGTTAGCGCACTTAAATAAAATTCAACAGTCGGTGAAACTTGACAAGCAGTTCTTAGTTCTATACAAGGATATTTTAATCAATCCAGAAAAGATTTGACAGTCAAGATCATCGATATTAACCTACTTAGAGTAAAACAGCATAGCAAAATACAAAATTACATTCCAGGATCATTGCTTGCCTGTAAATCAAAGTAAGGTAGCAAAAAGATTACCATAGTCAAACTGTAAAATATTTAACTCATCTTGTTCAAGTAGCAGCACTTCTTTATATAGTTTATGGGGACATAAAGGCTTTATAAAGCTGTGTGAAGAAATATTTACCAGACCGCCTCTAAGCACTCAATAAAACTTGACATACATCCCAAGGGATGTGACCAACGGTAGTTTTTCTGCCTTGGGAAAGGACGATTACTCCTGTCGAGCTAGAAGATTACCGAATTGAGTCAGACCCATTCATAGGGGGAAGAGGGGGAAGAGGGGGAAGAGGGGGAAGAGGGGGAAGAGGAGGAAGAGGAGGAAGAGGGGGAAGAGGGGGAGAGATTTTTATGGGTAATCTTAGAACGAGAAGGGAGTAAGCTAAAATTTCCCTTAGCTGTTAACAGCACAGCGCACTCACCTGAAAAATTTGGTTAAAGCTGTAGGTGTAAGTAGGGGAGGGAGCAAAAACTAGCCTCTGCTAACTGCAACAGGGATTATTTATTGTCCATTCTATTGGCAATTTTAGCTTGAGGGGACAAATCTGATTGAGTGACAAATCTTTTTGATGTAGGTTGGGTTGTAGCTTGCTTAAGCGGAGGGGTAGCATGTAGACGCGCAAGACAGGTCATGGCTTAGAGTATGCGTAAGCATTGCCGTAGGCTAGAAGTGCGGCTTTGAGCAGAGTAACCCAACAACCGCAACCGATTGCGTTGGGTGGAGGGGCTAAGAAATTTCAACACTTCCAAGACTTTTGTCAGTCAACCAGGGGGACAAATGCAATTAATTCACCACTCACAATTATTTGCGATTGATTTTTATGGTGATTTTTAAGCTTTCATTTCTTCACCATATGTGACCAAAAAGTTAAAAATCTATCCGAAGACATATTTTGAGTTAGTATTTTGTTTTTAAATTTAAAGTTCTTAAAAGATTAAATAAACAAATATTTTTTTCTAGTCTAGCAAAATATTTATACTGCCTGCTTCCCCAATCCCTTTTTCAAACTAGCCCCTATTGCCTATTCCTTATTTTCAAGACAGTCAAATTAGATGAGGGACTTATAACCTTCTCAAAAAAACTTGAAAATCTTCTGAACAAATATAATGAAATGATGAAAAAACAATGTCAATTAATCATAACAAAAAAAATGTCATGGTAAACCTAGGGATGCCTCATCATAGCATAAAATATGCCGCCTTAACTATTGAAATTCCGTTACTCTAAAATGATAACGATTCTCAAAAATTTGTTTGCTTGGGAGGAAAGTATTATTTTTTGAATTTTTTTGAATTTTTAACAAAAAATTTCTAATCAAGCTGTCAGATGAAAATTTTTCTGAGTTTTGAATGGGTGAATGGGTGACTTTCAGGATTGCCGCTCTTTAGAGGTTATTTATAAAGTAAACCTTAAGACCCAAGAAACCGGGTTTCTTTGAGACTAAGTACGATGCGGATTCAATACTCCAACCATAGGAACGCGGTTTGGACCTACACCCATAGACTTAATATTTAGTTTATAAATGGTCTCTTAGCAGTTGACTAAGTTCTAACTTATAACTTTGCGCCTGCTAACAATTTTCAAGACAGCCATCCTACCATCACTTCTCCATTTTGAATCTGGAGTTGATAGGTAGAAATGCGATGTCCACCTTGATGATCTGATTCCCCTGTATCAACACAAAAACTCCATTGATGCCAAGGACAATAAATCACTTTTCCCCTTAAAGTACCACTTTGCAGGTGACCACCCATGTGAGGACAAATAGCATTGGTAGCATAAAAATTACCATCAACATTAAATAAAGCAATGGGCTTATCATAAAGTCCCATTACCAATTTACCACTGCCAGGGGGAAGGTCTTCCACATTACAAACTTTCACAAATTTAGTCATTAGTCATTAGTTATTAGTTATTAGTTATTAGTTATTAGTTATTAGTTATTAGTTATTAGTTATTAGTTATTAGTTATTAGTTATTAGTTATTAGTTGTTACCTAGTACCTATTACCTATTACCTGTGTTTCTTAAGAGGCTAGCAGTGTTTACCGTAGTCTTCTACTGGAAAGTAAAAGATATTTCTTAGTCAATCAGAAATAATTCAAACAAAAGCAAAAAACAGTGGATTGAGGTTTTCTCGATCCACAATTTTAATTTTATGAAACTCATCTAATTTATTGTTCTACCAGTTATCGGCTGTTTTTCCGTGATAAATATCTCCTGTAAATGGCTGTACACCAATTAAAGGATAAGCATCATCATTAGGAGCAAAAATCCGCATTACAGCTTCAGAAATATACTGTGTCATTCTAGAGATCAGTTTGGAGATGTCCATAATATTCAGACTCCCGTTTTGTTTTCGTTGCTTTTATAGGGATGTATATTACTCTAGTTCTAATCTGCTAAACTGTCTCTTATTCTCAATATATTTACACTATGTGCAATATTTTTTTATGGTTGTTTGCAATCCTTTATATTTTCAAGAAAAGTCAAAGTTTTATTTTTAAAGATGATTATATTTGCCTCAGTTAGTTTAACTAGATACCGCTTCCCATGAGATAATCAGATGTCGCATTAGTAAAATCTTTACAATCCTTATGACTGATACACAATCAACAAAATTACCTCTTTGGGTACAAGATAGAGAAGAAGTAATTGTAGCGGATGCAGATGTTGAATGGCGTGAAGGAAGACCCGATTATTCTCATACTAATCAATTTCTCGCACAAGAGCGTCAATGTAATCACGCTGAAGGTTCTTTGAATGCGATCGCTCATAATCTTGTACGAACATTTGAGATGGAAGCCACCCACAAAACCAATCCACAGCAATGGCTTTCTATTGTGAGTGATAAATTTCGCATGAGTACTAATGGCGGAAAACAATATACAGCACAAGATATAATTGACGGTGGAACTTACAATCTCTTTCTAGGTGATACAGAATATTATCGTTCCTCAGAAGAAACCTTTGATTCCTCCTATAACCTATTTCATACAGCTTTTCCGGAAGGATTTCATTGGGAATTAATTGAAGTTTTATCACCTCCTCCTAATGTCATTTTTAAGTGGAGACACTGGGGACAATTTAAGGGAAACTTTAAAGACTTTTCTCCTACAGGTGAAACCATAGAAATAGTTGGTTTAAGTCTGGCTTGTGTCACAGAAGAATTAAAGATTGAATCTGTAGAACATTTCTTTGATAATAGTGCTTTTCTCAATAAATTAACCGCAGGAAAATGTCCTTTTCACTCTGATTCTTGAAAAATAGGGGAAATAATTTTGGCTATTAGTAAGGGCACGGCGTAGGTCAGATTATTTTATACATTGATAAATTTTAAATGCCGTGCCCCTACTTCAGTTCCCTCCTTTATAACCAGGCTACTTGGTTAAGCCTTTTTCCTCCCGAGGTTATTTTTCTCAGGTTTAAAAAAAATCACCAAAATCATTGACATTAGTTATGGTAAAAATTACCATAAAACTAGAAGCATTCTTCTAGAGGGGTTATCTAATGACAACATTACCAGGGATAGAATCCGCAGATGCCCAAAACCTGGAAATGACCATGACTGCTGAGGATTACAGCTTGCTGACAGACCTTTACCAGTTAACGATGGCAGCTTGTTATACAGGTGAAGGTGTAGAACAAAAACGGGCAAGTTTTGAGTTATTTGTCAGGAAATTACCAGAAGGTTTTGGCTATTTAATAGCTATGGGGTTGACGCAGGGGCTGGCATATTTAGAAAAATTCCGCTTTAATGCCTCCCAGATTGGGGCTTTACAGAGAACGGGTATTTTTGCCCATGTACCTGATCGCTTTTGGTCTTTGCTAGAATCGGGATGCTTTACGGGGGATGTATGGGGTGTACCGGAAGGAACTGCGGTGTTTGCCAATCAGCCATTATTACGGGTGGAAGCACCGCTTTGGCAAGCACAGTTGGTGGAAACCTATCTGTTAAATACCCTGAATTATCAAACATTAATTGCTACTAGGGCAGCACGGATTAGGGATGTGGCAGGTAAAGAGGCAAAATTGCTGGAATTTGGGACTAGAAGGGCATTTAGTCCCCAAGGTTCCCTATGGGCAGCAAGGGCAGCTTTAGCAGGGGGTTTTGATGCCACATCCAACGTGTTGGCAGCGCTACAGATGGGAGAAAAACCTAGTGGTACGATGGCACATGCTTTGGTAATGGCATTATCAGCAATGGAAGGTAGTGAAGACGAGGCTTTTGCAGCGTTTCATCGCTATTTTCCAGGGGCACCATTGTTAATTGATACCTATGATACTATTGCTGCTGCCGAACGATTAGCGGTAAAGGTAAATTCGGGGGAAATGGAATTAACTGGAGTGCGTTTGGATTCTGGAGATTTAGTCACACTCTCAAAACAAGTGCGATCGCTACTTCCTGGGGTAACTATTATTGCTAGTAGCGATTTAGATGAGTCGGAAATTGCCAAAATGAAGGCAGCTGGGGGGGAATTTGATTTTTATGGGGTGGGAACGAGGTTGGTGACAGGAAAGCCTGTAAATGGGGTTTATAAGCTGGTGGATATTGAAGGAATTCCAGTGATGAAGGAGTCTAGCGGTAAGGTGACTTATCCGGGACGCAAACAGATTTTTCGCTCTTTTGCTGGTGGTAAGGTAAAAGTTGATAGATTGGGTTTAATTACTGAAAGTGCGGTAGAAGAAGAATCTTTATTACAGGTGGTGATGAAGTCAGGTAAAAGGGTACAACCACCAGAAAGTTTAACAGAAATCCGCGAACGTACTGCAGCCTCAGTGGCAAGTTTACCAGAGGAAACAAGAAGGCTGGATAATCCAGTATCGGTAACGGTGAAAATTTCTGATGCACTGCAACAGTTGACAGCAAAAACGCGGGAAAAAATCCACCAGATGCAGCAATAAGGGTAGGGGGAAGAATTAAGAATTAAGAATTAAGAATTAAGAATTAAGAATTAAGAATTAAGAATTAAGAATTAAGAATTAAGAATTAAGAATTAAGAATTAAGAGTTAATAATTAAGAATTAAGAATTAATAATGAAGAATTAAGAATGAAGAATTAAGAATGAGAATAGCTTTATTTGGAATGAGTGCCGATCCTCCCACTGCTGGACATCAGGCAATTATAAAATGGTTATCACAATATTATGATCGCGTGGTAGTTTGGGCTGCTAATAATCCCTTCAAATCCCAACAAACACCTTTGGAACATCGGGTGGTAATGCTACGACTATTGATTTGTGACATAAATATTCCCACGGACAATATTACTTTAGAACAAGAGTTGAGTAGCTATAGAACCCTGGAAACTCTGGAAAAAGCAAAACAGCGTTGGGGTGGGAACACGGAATTTACTTTAGTAGTTGGTTCCGATTTGCTTACCCAGTTACCCCGTTGGTATCGTATTCAAGATTTATTGCAGCAAGTGCAACTGTTGGTGGTGCCACGACCAGGATATCCAATTAATGATGCCAGTTTAGAAAAAATTAAACAACTGGGAGGAAAAATTGCAATCGCTAATCTTGTAGGTTTAGATGTTTCTTCCACAGCATATCGAAAAAGTGGCGATGGCGAAACTCTCACACCCCTTGTAATTGACTATATTCATCAACAGCATTTGTACCAATGGCAGGACGCAACCCAAAAAAGATTACCTATTCCTTAAATCAACCTCTTTTGGCTGATTTCAAAGTTGGCGTTGATAATGTAATTTTTTCTGTAGATACAGCCCAAAATCGGTTGTTAGTTCTCCTAATCATGCGACAGCAAGAACCATTTTTAAATCATTGGAGTCTACCGGGTACTTTGGTACGTCAAGGAGAATCCTTGGAAAATGCTGCATATCGCATTTTAGCTGAAAAAATTCGGGTAAAAAATCTCTATTTAGAACAATTGTATACTTTCGGTGGACCTCACCGCGATCCCCGTGAAGATAGCGAGAGTTATGGAGTTCGTTATCTATCTGTGAGTTACTTTGCCTTAGTGCGTTTTGAGGAAGCAGAATTAATTGCAGATGGAGTTAGTGGTATCGCTTGGTATCCTGTCAAAGATGTACCACAATTGGCTTTTGATCACAACCAACTTCTTGCCTATGGACATCAACGTTTGCGCAATAAATTAGAGTACAGTCCCGTCGCTTTTGAAGTCTTGCCAGAAATGTTTACTTTAAACGATTTATATCAGTTTTACACCACAATTTTGGGGGAAAACTTTGCCGATTATTCTAATTTTCGAGCACGTTTACTGAAGTTAGGTTTTTTGTTTGACACCGGAATTAAAGTAAGTCGGGGTGCAGGTCGTCCGGCTAGTTTGTATAAATTTGATGCAGATGCTTTTTTACCTTTTAAAGATAAGCCTTTACTGTTTATTTAATTATTACTAAAACTGGATAATGGAGGAATTATAACTAATAGTAAAAAGGGAATAGGGAACAGGGAATAGGGAACAGGGAATAGAGAACAGTTAAAAGCGATTTTTTTGCAATGAAGAGTCTCCAATTTATACTGATAACTGATATAGCAATCCGGAATCAGTTGTGAGAAAATACTTAACTTGTAAACGTAACTTTTAAAACTGATTGATAACCTACTTTTGTGGCTAAAATTATATATATTGCGTAATACATAGTTCCAAAAATAGTTATATAAAGTATGTTAAATATATCCGTATTTTCTCATGAATCATTTAGGATTGCTATAAATTACAGCATTTTGCACGTAAATGAGGTACAAAGATAAATTTTGCAATTATTGTAGGATGGGAATCCTTGCCCATACAATTGGGCTTTATGAATATAAAATATGTTGTATTTAGAAATCCCCAATCCTTAATTGGAACTTACCGTAAACACCCGGAGGTTGTACTTCCTTAGCTTGGGTTAGGATACTTGGTCATAAACTTACAACTTATAACGTTGTAATTACCGAAAAAGTAGGTAGAGTTACTGAAAATGATCTAATATGTGCCGAAAATATCAGTTAAATATTTAAAATTCTGTTGGAGAAACCGGATTTCTCGAAATTATTTGACACTCTAACAATATAAACCCGGTTTCTTGCAAAACCGTGAAGCAATTTTGACAACAGCAACAAGTACAATCAGGGCTAAATCTTCATGAATTCCCCAGTCAAACCCATTAATGTATTTGAATATAAAGCCTTAGCACAACAAGACTTATCAAAGATGGCATGGGATTATTATGCCAGTGGTGCTGGGGACGAAGTGTCATTACGAGAAAACCGTGCTGCTTTTGAACGCTGGAAGTTACGTCCCCGGATGCTGGTGGATGTTAGTCAAAGAGATTTAAGTACGCAAATTCTCGGACAATTCCAGCAGCTACCCATATTAATTGCACCGACGGCATTTCAGTGTTTAGCGCATCCAGAAGGAGAAATAGCTACAGCTAAAGCAGCCGCTAAGTTGGGAGTTGGTATGGTTTTAAGTACAATGGCTACTAAGAGTATTGAAGAAGTTGCAGATGTTAGTCAACAAGGAAATCGTTGGTTTCAGTTGTATGTACATCGCGATCGCGGACTTACTCGTGCTTTAGTGGAACGTGCTTATGCCAAGGGTTACACAGCAATTTGTTTGACTGTAGACGCACCACTGTTGGGAAGGAGGGAAAAAGACACGCGCAATCAATTTGCCTTGCCTGCGGAAATGGAATTAGCAAATATTGCAACTTTAAAAGATTTAGAATTACCGCATAAATACGGTGAATCGGGTTTGTTTGCCTATTTTGCCGAACAACTAGATCCGGGGTTAACTTGGAAAGATGTGGAGTGGTTGCAATCCCTATCACCTTTGCCCTTAGCTATCAAGGGAATTTTACGGGATGATGATGCTGTACGGGCAGTGGAACATGGGGCAAAAGCGGTAATTGTTTCTAATCATGGGGGTAGGCAATTAGACGGTGCTATAGCCAGTATTGATGCTTTAAGTGAAGTAGTAGGGGCTGTGGGAGATAAAGTAGAGGTGCTGATGGATGGGGGTATTCGTCGCGGTATAGATATACTTAAAGCTTTGGCATTGGGGGCAAAAGCTGTGTTGGTGGGACGTCCAATATTATGGGGTTTAACGGTAGCTGGAGAGATGGGAGTAGGGCATGTGTTGGAAATATTACGGGATGAATTGGATTTGGCAATGGCGTTGAGTGGTTGTGCCAAGTTGTCGGATATTGATTCTAGTTTGGTACGATATATATCTTGTTGTTAATAACATAAGTTCCTTGAGTTTCTAATCATAACTGCTAATAGGTAATGGGTAACAGGAATAAAGAATAATTACTAACTAACTCTTCACCAATTACTAATCATATCTTTACCAATTACCAATTACCAATTACCAATTACCAATTACCAATTACCAATTACTAATTACCAATTACCATTATGAAAATAGCTATTGCTCAACTTAATCCTACTATTGGTGATTTAGCTGGAAATGCCCAAAAGATTCTCGATGTTGCCAAATATGTAGCGTCTCAGGGTGGACGTTTGTTATTAACACCGGAACTTTCTTTATGTGGCTATCCACCCAGGGATTTGTTATTAAATCCCTGTTTTGTGGAAAATATGAGCTTGAGTTTGCAACAATTAGCAAAGGATTTACCCCCGAATTTAGCTGTATTGGTGGGAACTGTCGAAAGAAATTTACAAGCATCTATTAGCGGGGGTAAAAATTTATTTAATGGTATTGCTTGGCTAGAAAATGGCAAGGTGCAACGAGTTTTTCATAAGCGTCTTTTGCCTACCTATGATGTGTTTGATGAACGTCGCTATTTTGAACCAGGATTGGAAGTAAATTACTTTTCTTTGGATGGTATCGATATTGGGGTGACAATTTGTGAGGATTTATGGAATGATGAAGAATTTTTAGGTAAACGCTGTTATGCTAATAATCCCATTGCTGATTTATCAATTTTAGGTGTAGATTTAACCCTCAATTTATCCGCATCTCCCTACACAGTGGGTAAACTGGATTTTCGAGAAGAAATGCTCAGTCATAGTGCAGTGCGTTTTCAACAGCCGATTATCTATGTGAATCAAGTCGGTGGTAATGATGATTTACTTTTTGATGGTAGAAGTTTTGCTTTAAACCGTCAGGGTGAATTAATATCTCGTGCTAAGGGATTTGATACCGATTTATTATTTGTGGAATTTGACGCAGAAAAGCGGGATTTGGTATTAGGTTCTATCGCTGCAAAATATGAATGTGAAGATGAAGAAATTTGGCAAGCTTTAGTATTAGGTGTCGGGGATTATGCCCGCAAATGCAAGTTTTCTAAAGCAGTTTTAGGTTTAAGTGGTGGCATTGATTCCTCCATTGTAGCTGCCATCGCTACCGCAGCCTTGGGTAAAGAAAATATCCTTGGTGTTCTCATGCCTTCTCCCTATAGTTCCGAGCATTCTATTAGCGATGCTTTGGCATTGGGTGAAAATCTCGGCATTGAAACCACTATTTTACCCATTGGTGAATTAATGGCAGGTTACGATAAAACCCTGGGTAAATTGTTTGCTGGTACAGAGTTTGGTATTGCTGAAGAAAATATTCAATCTCGTATCCGAGGAAATTTATTAATGGCAGTTGCTAATAAGTTTGGTTATTTGCTTTTATCTACTGGTAATAAGTCGGAAATGGCTGTTGGTTACTGCACTCTTTACGGTGATATGAATGGTGGTTTAGCAGTTATTTCTGATGTTCCCAAAAGTCGGGTTTATTCCCTTTGTCGCTGGTTAAATTTACAAGGTAAAAATCGAATTTTTGGCAATAGGGAAGACAATGGAGAAATTATCCCCCAAAATGTGATTACTAAAGCCCCCAGCGCTGAACTAAAACCCGGTCAAATAGATGAAGACTCTCTACCGTCTTACAAGGTTTTAGACGATATTTTGCAACGCTTAATTAACGAACATCAATCAGCAGCAGAAATTATCGCTGCTGGACATAATCCGGTGATTGTAGATAGAATAATTCAGATGGTGGCACGGGCTGAATTTAAACGCCGACAAGCACCTCCCGGATTAAAAATTACTGATCGCGCTTTTGGAACTGGTTGGCGTATGCCCATTGCTAGTAATTGGCTGATCAAAAATAGTTACCAATCTCAAGATTTCACAACTTCTACTTTAATCTGAAACTAAAAAACCGGGTTTGATATGAGGGTGCGATTACTGTGCTATCTTAGCAGTATGCTGTAGGTACAGTTACCTCACATCTTGCACCAATATAAATTGATGTATTTTAATCACTCAGTATTAAGGATAAAAGCTTAAGAAGCGCGACAAAAGCCAAGTAAAATAATGTAGCTTTATTGCGCCGCTTTTAAGCTTTTCGTTGTTTATACGGATAGGTGCAAGATATGAGTTACGGCGAAAATTGTTCAACCTAGACCGGAGGGATTTTAGGGATGAAACTGATAAATATCTTAAAAAAACGACTTTTACCCACAACTATATTGACTGTTTTTGGGGCAATAGGGATTTGTGTAAATTCTTCTGAAGCGGCAAAAATAACTATTGACCCCGATAACTTCTCAGTCTTTCAAGACATTAGCACAGCTATTCCAGGAGTTCAACTTTCTCTGATTAATGACAATCCATCATCTCCGGCTGCGCCTGCTTCTATTGTAGTAGTTCAAGGTAGTGCAGCCTCTACAGGAAGCCGGGTATTTGGGCGTGGAATTCCTGGATTTTTTCCTGATGAATCTTTCTTTGAACCTGGAATTTTTACGGGAGTATTAAGTGTGTTTAAGGCTTCCTTTGATACCCCAACTGATTTTGTTTCAATTGATGTTATTAAAGTAGCTTTAGGCGATTTTGGGCGATTGCGAGCGTTTGATTCATCTAACAACCTAGTAGCAGAGTCTATTACCCCCTCTTTAGGAAGTTTTGGAAATTTTTCAACAGTGAGTATTAGCAGACCTATAGCTGATATTTCTTATATTCTTGCGGCAGGATATCCTCCTCCACAATCTCCCCCATTTAATGGGGTAGCGTTAGATAATTTTAAATTTAACCAAGTTAGCCCAGAACAAGTTCCCGAACCTCTCACCATCCTTGGTTCAATTACAGCCTTATGCTTTGGTCTTACATTAAAGCGAGGAGTCTTTAAAAAACAGAAGAAAGAGAAGGTTGTAGTTTAGTAAAATCAAACTTTAAAAAAATCACTTATTGATTTGTTTATCTGTCAAAAAGTGGCTTTCTTAATATCAGTTGATATCAAGTCCATTCGGCACAAGTTTCGGAAACACTAACCTGAGTGCCTCAAAGTGTGATCGCTCTTGCCTCATCTATTTTTGGCTGCTTTCGGAACAAAGAAGATTTTTTTTGGTTTAACAGGAATTTGCAATGGGTAATTGGTATTTTATTTATTTAGATCCCTGACTTCTTTAAGAAGTCGGGGATCTGTTCCCCCTAATAATTAATGCCGTAAACTACTAGTGGTTCTTGGATCACAAAGATAAAAATAAACACAGATGTTTTATGTCAGTTAAATTAATTTACTCCGAAAAAATACGGGTATTTTTTGAGAGATAAAAGCTTTAAACTCCTAGAGTTCGCAGCAGTCCATCCACTCTATTAGCACCATCAAACTTACGTTGCCTTTCATACAAATCCCGTGCTTTTCTTAACTGTAAAATAGCTTCTTGACGTTTACCCTGCTTTTTGAATATCGAACCCATCAACTCATGAGCACGGGCATTTTTCGAGTCCCGTTCAAGTAGTTGTTCGTATGCCCATTTAGCAGCATCATAGTTTCCTAAACGTGACTGGGTTACCATCAAGCCCAAATAAGCATTGACGTTATTACGGTTTAACTGTATCGCTTTACGGTAAGCTTCCTTTGATGCCTTCATATCTCCCAAATTGCCATGGATATAAGCCACAGCATAGTAATAATCGCTATTATTACCATTAAGAGCGATCGCCCGTCGATAAGATATTAATGCGTCGCGAAAATTTCCGCTTTGAGCCTGCAAAAAACCAATACCAGAAAAAATTGTCGGGTTTTTTGGCTCTAATGCTGCTGCTCTTTGATAGATAGCAAGTGCCCCGTTATAATCACGAGCATTGACCAGTCTGCGTCCTTCCTCTAGAAGCCTTTTAACTTCTGTGGTACTTTTTTTCCTAGACATTGATATCTGAGCTTCAGCCACGGGGGGGACTATAGCAGTAATGCTACCCATTAAGAGAATGCTTACGATGAATGATGTCTGTTTGTACACAGTAAATCCCCTGAATTTTTGTTCAATTTTTTTTGAAGTCTCCAATTGTTTGTCCATTAAAACAAAAATTTTGGCTTTTGCAAACTCTATAAGTTTACTTCTTGAAAATATTCAGAATTTATTAAGCATATGTTTTAAAGCTTTTTTGGCAAAAAAATAGTCTTTTATGATACTTTTTTGATAATTTGAAAATACAAATTAATTATTACCCACTACAATTATTTGATTGAGTAAGGTGTAACCGTCTAGACAATTTTACAGCTAAAATGTGCAATTCTCTCAGTTGTTCTGATATTTTTGAGGTTCATTGATGATTTTAACTACAACTGATGTCATTCAAGGAGCAATTATTGACTCTTATCTAGGTATTGTAACGGCAGAAGTGGTTTATGGTAGCAATTTTTTGCGAGACTTTTTTGCCAGTATTCGGGATATTATTGGTGGACGCACTGGCAGCTACGAACGGCTATTTCAGGAGGGTCAACAAAAAGCACTGGCAGAATTAGAAACCCGAGCTCAGGCTTTAGGAGCAGATGCTGTTATTGGCATTGAAATTGATACTGGTACTATTAATGTTGACCAGTCTGGTGTTTTGATCCTAATTACTGCCACTGGTACTGCTGTGAAAATGCGCTAATTTTGAGCTTAATTCACATCTTGCAACACTGTCAGAAACCGGGTTATAAGGGTTGATGTGCAAAAATCCTAATATGAACCTTTATCAACCCCGACAGTCGCTACCCTGCGGGTAGACGAAGGCTTCACTCTGCGAGAAGCCGCTACCCTGCGGGTAGACACGTTCACGTAGTGTTCTCGTAGAGTAGTGGCTTCTCAAAGTAGCCACTCCGTGTCTAATGCGTCTACGTAGAGTACCCGACGAACGCGCTGCCGAGCTTTCTTTGTGCTTGTTCTAACTCCCCCAAGATGTCAGTTAAGGCAGTTTGAGGGCAAGTAAAAAAGCAGAAAATTCCTATAATGATGTGCCAGTAAGTCCTGGCACAATTTTTTGTCTGCGGGGGGAGGATTTAGTTTAAATGTGTAAATTATAACTTTCAAAAAATATTCCTGCGCAAATATTACAGGTTATGAATTTATCGTTGTCGTTGATATTTTCCCATTAATTCTGCTGTCGCCAAAATATGACCTTCCATTGCTGCCAATATTTGCTTTTTAGTGGCACCAGCTTGCAAGGTTAACTTTTTGTCTAAAGCATAAAGCTTAAAAAAGTAGCGATGAGTACCACTGGGTGGACATGGACCACCATAACCTAATTTACCAAAATCATTTTTCCCATGGACTCCCCCATTAGGTAGGGTTTTTGTTGGTTGAATGTTTTCTGGTAATTGGCGAACTGTTGCAGGTAAATCGTACAGTACCCAATGAACAAAAGTATTTCTGGGTGCATCGGGGTCATCTACAATCAAGGCAAAGCTTGCGGTTTCTGGTGGTGGTTCATCCCAACTGAGGGGTGGGGAAGTGTCTACATCATCACAGGTATATTTGCCAGGAATTAAGCCATTTGCTGCAAAAACACTGCTTTCTAGTTTCATGGTATTCAGCACCCTTGTAGATTGACTGTCCACAGTAGAGGTGATTGAGTGATCGCGGTTACCCGCAGAATTACAACCAAACACTGATAATGCTAATACTATTAGTATAGCGAAGCTTTTAGTGAAAAACACTCGTTTTGTAATCATAATTAAAAGTCGGAGAAAGGAAGGAAAGTTCAAGGTGAATTAAATAAATTGGCGTTGCTGAATCCATGGCGTGAAAATAATTTTGCATCATTCCAAAAGCATTGTAGAGACGTAAAATTTTACGTCTCTACACCCAGATTCATACTTCAAATCAGCAACGCCAATAAATTAAATGATAGGTTAGAGTTTGCTCTTCAGCAATTCAAATTTGCATTTCCAGATACATAAATAATTCTGTAATATCAATAATGAGAGAACCAAGCTTACTTAAAAATAAATCTCCCGGTTGAGCTTTTACATACAAATGGTCACGAATAAAACTTTTATTTCTTTCCCGCTTTACCCAATACCAAAGACTACGAGTGCGTTGATTATCAATAAAAATCAGCAGATTTTCAGCTTTTAACTTAGTAACTTCTTGGTGAATAGCAGCGCGAATTGTTGCTTCTGGAATCGCACCATCTGCTGCGGTAACTTCAAAGACAGCTACCCCCGAAACCTCCGCAATACACTTATATTCATAAGCTTTATCCTCAATTTCCAACTGTATAGGCTTTCTCTGTGTCCCTTGTGACCAACCTAACTCCTCTATAAACAAATCCTCAAACTAAAATTTATAGAGTAAATCCCGTGTACGTTGAAAATTGAGTACCATGATATACTTTTGCTAGATAAAATCCAAGGCACGAAAAAGCACGGCAAAACCAGCCTCACAGACAGGAAATCTGGGGCTAAATAAAACATCAAATCTGCTGAAACCAGACTGAATTGAACCCTTTCATTAAGGGGATTTACAAATGCTTTTTTATACCTGTATATATTCTTTATAAATGTTCTAACTCTGAGAAAGGTTCAGAAAATACACTTAAAATTACTGAAGCAAATTGCTTAATTATTTGTTAGTAGAATATTAGATAAATATTTCTCAGTAAATATTCGTCAGTATTATCAGAAGAAGAAGCCTAGGAATAAATTCCCAGGCTAATAAACACAGTCTGATAAATCAGACTGAATAAACTTTTCAGTACATTTTTAACGTACTTGGTAGGAATCGACCACGAGTATTTATAGCGCTTTTCAGTTGAGTCCAATACACGAGGGAACCTCACCCCGTCCTGCGGACACCCCTCTCCTTACTAAGGAGAGGGGAAAGGGGTGAGGTTTATCTGTATTCTATCCAAGTGAAAACTGCTATAATAACAGGCAAAGGAATAGGATGAGAAAGACTAGGCTACCAGTTGTATATACCAGCATCACAAAAGAGCGTATTCGTGTCGGTTCCAATGAATGGTACAAGTGGCTGAGGAAGGTGAAGAGTTTCAGGTATGTATCTCAGTTTCATCCCATCACTGTGAACGGTCTTAATGGAAATAACTGGTATGCCTACAGATGCATTGCGGGGAAGTTGCGACGACGCTATTTAGGCAAGAGGCAAGATGTAGACTTTGAACGGTTACAGCTGGTGGCTGAGGAGTTGAGTAGACCAGAT
>JASJCY010000294.1 GCA_030065825.1 Nostocaceae cyanobacterium
TCTAGTGTTCTGTCCCATTAGTTTTGATGGCTAGTTTTATAGTCATATTTATATGACTTTGACTATTAGACTGGGACTTATAGTCCCAGGTGGGTGTGATGGAAACCCCATCATATTTTATGGGACAAACCACTAGGTTTAACATCCACAACCGCTGTGTCCACAACCTTTTATGGTCTTGTGACCTTCAGCGCACCCTTGGGAGCAATAATATTTATCGCCCTTCTTAATGGCGTCTGCAACTGAAACCACGCACAGGCAAGTTTCACAGGCACATTTCATCATTGTCACACCGCTCATATTTTCTCTCCTAACAAATATCACTGCAATTAATATAACACTTGAACAAGTATTCAGAGTTTTGTCACCAGATTGCAGGATCGATGGGATGTAATATTTATATTTTTTTAGATAAATAATTACACTTAAATTTATCTAGTAAAAACATAATCAAGCTTCGGAAATTTACCATTTCTTTAAGTAAATTCCGCAAGACTTTAGAAAATCTTCACAACATTGCCAGCAAAATTTACCTGGTATAAACGGATGATTATTTAGATAATGAGCTTAGTATCTTAATTTTCCCGTAATAATTCCAGCAGCGAGTTGACCGTGCATGAGCTACTGCCTAAATCCTACCTGTTCCCATCCAGAAAATTTGACAGATAGCGAAACCTGTAAATCTTGTGGTTCGCCATTGCTGTTGCGCGATCGCTATCGAATATTAAAAGCGTTAGGTGAGGGTGGGTTTGGAGCTACCTTTTTAGCGAAGAATAATGTTTTACCAGGAAATCCTCCTTGCGTGATTAAGCAACTGCGTCCATCAGGAACAGCACCACAGATGTTAGAGATGGCACGGGAGTTGTTTGAGCGAGAGGCAGAAACTTTAGGCAAAATTGGCAATCATCCCCAAGTACCGAGTTTGTTTGACTATTTTGAAGACCGTCAACAATTTTACTTAGTACAAGAATATATCAGTGGCTCGACTTTACAGCAAGAAGTCAGAAGTAACGGAGCTTTTAGCGAAGCTGGAGTGAAACAATTCTTAAGCGAGATTTTGCCATTACTGCAATACATCCATGAGCAAAAGGTGATTCACAGGGATATCAAGCCAGCTAATTTGATTCGTCGCTCCCAAGACGCTAGACTAGTAATGATAGACTTTGGGGCTGTGAAAAATCAAGTCACTCAGACAGCAGCGGTACAATCTGGGCATACAGCATTAACATCATATGCCATTGGAACTCCTGGCTTTGCACCTCCCGAACAAATGGCAATGCGTCCTGTCTATGCCAGTGATATCTATGCTGTAGGGGTGACATGCATTTATCTGCTAACTGGTAAATCTCCTAAAGATTTGGAATATAATCCTACCACTGGTGAGATGATTTGGCAACATCTTGTAGAAGTCAGCGATCACTTCGCAGGAGTGCTGCGGAAGATGTTAGAAATTTCCGTAGGCAATCGTTACCAGTCAGCAGAGGAAGTACTCAAAGCTCTAGAGATGGAACCATACCTGGAGAGTCTGTCCCAAAGCTTGCTAGTTAAATCCTCTGGCAGTCAAGAAGATGATTTTCCAGAAGATTCTCCCACCTATTTTAGTAGCCCTTCTAATAGTTTCTCTAGCCCAGGGGTTGCCCAAGTAGCTGCAGCAATTCGTGCCAGAAGAGCTAAATTAGAAGAAGGTGGAGGCTTAACAGCAAAAGGAACCCGTCCTGGGGTTATAACATCAAGAACATCAAAAACATCAAAAACATCAAAAACATCAAGAACAAAAGCTGTATCTACTAACTCTTATTTGGCTTCTGGTTCTCAAGGTTCGCGTCAGTTGAATACCGAGAATTTACTAACAGCATATCTTAAGGGAAGGCGGGATTTTTCACTACACAATTTGAATTTGATTAACCTCCAAGGAGCTGATTTATCTGGAACAAATTTCCATTCTTCTAAGTTAGATCAAGCCAACTTCCAAAAAGCAAAACTCTACAACGCCGATTTTGGACGTGCTAGTCTCAACCGTGCCAATCTCAGGGACGCTAATTTGAATAAAGCTTATCTGTGTCATGCCGATCTACAAGGGGCAGATTTAAGAGGTGCTGACCTTAGTTATGCTTATCTCAGTCATGCCAATCTCCGGGGAGCAAATTTGTGTGGTGCAAATCTCACCGGGGCTAAAATTTCTGATGATCAATTGGCGTTAGCTAAGACTAATTGGATGACTGTACGTCCCAATGGTAAACGAGGTTTATTGTAGTTTTCTTTGTACAATTTTATTCTTTGGTTACAGTTAAATTCTTATTTAAAATATCATTTAAAAAGTATATAGGCATACATGTTATACCAAAGCTCAAATCGGAAGTCAAAAGTTTAAATTTTAAATTTTAAATTCAAAGTTCAAAATTAAAAAATCAAAAATTAAAACTTAACAATTCAAAGTTCAAAACACCCTGCAAAACTAAAGGTATCACCTCTTTTTGGTTATTCAATTATTGTAATTTACATTCGATAAAATAAAATTGTGAATATTTTTTTATGATGTTTAACGAAGCTATAAAAAATATTTCAGAACCAAAAAATAAGTTTTAATATAGCGCTTTTCAGTTGAGTGAAGTACACAATAAACCTCACCCCTTCCCCTCTCCTTACTATAGACACGGAGTGGCTACTTTCAGAAGCCACTTCGTGTCTACCCGCAGGGTAGGAGAGGGGTGGCTTTAGCCGGGGTGAGGTGAGTGTCTGTATTGCACAAAGCGTGAAAACCGCTATAGTTATTTTTTTGTGAGTAATGGTACTCTTTTAGAGACTTTAGAGGATGTTTGGAAAGTCAACAAGTATACCATAAACCTCTGTGGGTAAACCTCTCTCCTACAAGTCCAGAGGCTTTGAAAACCCACTTCCGATATAAAAAGTTTTTCCGCTTCCCTCTCCTGTTTCCCCTCTCTTCCCTCTCCCAGTGGGAGACGGAAGAGAGGGGTGAGGGTAACAGAGGGGTTAGGGGTGAGGGTAACAGAGGGGTTAGGGGTGAGGGTAACAGAGGGTTTCCCCCAAGGAGTAGGGGGGTTAGGTTTACGAGGTTTTAATGTTAATAACAATACTTGTAACCAAGCTACAAGAAACCCCAAGTCTGTGCTAATCTTAGGATAAGGTACCTAACGGCGTAAGCCTGCATTTAGCAATGCCCGTTGACGTAGCCACCGTTGATTAAGCTACTCATTTCAGCAGATTTTTTGGGAAAATCACAAGGTTTTTTCCCAAGCAGAAGGCACTAGATTTGGTGTATAATAAGCCCATGCCAATGTTGATGTTGTCTACTGCAGTATCTAGCTTTGTCCAAGTATTGGAAAACGGCTATAGGTACAATAGAATATGGCAATGCATTAAGGGCTTGAATTAGATTTAAACTCACAGATCATATCGAAAATAAGCGCCTAACACAGCCTCATTAGGAGCCAAGTTACCTAATTACTAGTACAAATTTGGCAAATTTGGTAACCTACTGACTCCCCTACAATAATTTTATCTTTTTTTTATAAATCAGCTTTTAAGTAAATAATAATACTAATACGTATTTTAGCAAGAGTAATTCAATTTAATGTTTTCTTTAGAAAGTAAAGAAGAATAGATACATTTGGACGACTCAAGATATAAAAATATTAAATTATATTGTTAAAAAAAAATTTCATGTGCTTTAAATAGTAATGCGGCTTCTGGAAACAGCTGGTAAACTTTAACCTAAAAGTGGAAAAGATTAACCTTGAACAGCCGCTTAAAGATCACAATGTTAGGATCATGAGTTAAAAATAAGCTATTATCTCTGATTATAGGCTGAGACTAAAATTCATGATCTATATCAGCAATTTCAATTTGTTGGCAATATAAAGCTCACCTATTATGGCTGATTTATTAGAACCAGAGTTAGAACAACGGTTAAATTTATATCAGGTATTTCTCAAATTGTATGAGAACCATACCGCTCTTTTGGATGACATTCTCCAGTTAGAAAATTTATCTCAGCCATCATTTACCAAAGTCAAACCGCTTTTTGTCCAAGGTGTAATAGATACTTCTGGAGTGTATGTAATTACAAATCTATCAGAAGGTAAAACACAACGCTTGCTACAACCACAGCAGATTTGGACGATAGGACGCGATGACAGTAATGGTATTTGCATTGATGATAAACATATGTCTCGTCACCATGCTGCGATTCGGTATATTGAGGAGGATAAAAGCTTCTATTTAGTTGACTTTGGTAGTACCAATGGTTCTTTTGTCAATGGGGAACCTGTTTATCAGTCGATTCGACTCCAAGATGGCGATCGCATTCGCTTGGGAACCTTTACTTTTTCATTTTTGATGAATATTACCACTCAAATTCTACCAGCGGTGGCTATGGAATCACTGATGCAGCTTGTACCCCAAACAAAAGATAGGGAACAGAGTTTATGTGCCCCTATCTCAGAACCAATAGAAAAAACTTTAGAAATTTTTAGACCCAAGGAGCAAATTAAGAAAATAGAATACGAATATGAAAGCTTGAGTGCAGAATGCCAATCAGAGATTTTAGATCGCTTTTTCCGCAGACAAAATTCTCAATATTTCAGCTAAATCAAACACAGGGAATAGGGAATAGGGAATAGGGAATAGGGAATAGGGAATAGGGAATGGGGAATAGGGAATGGGGAATAGGGAATAGGGTTATTGCACAAGGATTCCCCTATCGTCACCCATTACCCATTAAATTTTCTACACAAACTATCTCGCTGTTCGAGCATAGGAAAAGCAAATAATTTGTGTGGAATATTTGGCAGTTAACAACATGGTGAGGGGACCTAACTTGGCAAAAGCGATTAGCGACTAAAGATGAGGAATGCTTCTCACCATGTTGAAATACAAGGCTGAGAGATTTGGCCATATTTATCAAGAAATAAATCGCTTCTTTTGCTGATCTCAACTTTGTAATGAGACTGTACTACCAATCCCGATGTTACAAAAAGGTTATGATTCTTTGGGTATTAGAAGCCCTAAGGTTTTATTCTTCGTCTTCTTCCTCATCATCTTCCTCATTCATATTTGCCCCTTTAACGGAATTGGCAGAAACCACAGCTCCCGTATCCAATTTGTCTAGTACTTGCAGTTTAATTTGTTCGCTAAATTTTGGATTTTCTTCCAGATACTTGATAGCGTTATCTCTACCTTGGGAAATATTATCCCCTTTATAACTGTACCATGCCCCCTTGCGGGTGATGATGCCCATCTCTTCTGCTAAATCCACCAGACAGCCTAAAGTAGAAACCCCTTTGCCAAAAATAATGTCAAATTCTGCAATTCTAAAAGGTGGTGCTACCTTATTTTTGGCTACCTTTACTTTGACCCGGTTACCAAATTCATCTGTACCTTTTTTTAAGGTTTGAATCCGGCGAATATCTAAGCGCACCGAAGAATAAAACTTTAATGCATTACCCCCTGTTGTAGTTTCTGGGTTACCATAGGTAACACCAATTTTTTGTCGCAATTGGTTGATAAAAATTACCGTGCATCCTGATTTACCAATGTTACCCGTAATTTTACGTAATGCTTGACTCATCAATCGTGCTTGTAAACCAACATGGGCATCACCCATATCCCCTTCAATTTCTGCCCGGGGAACTAGGGCAGCTACGGAGTCAATGACAACAATATCAACAGCGGCTGAACGAACAAGCTGATCGACAATTTCTAAAGCCGATTCACCAGTATCAGGTTGGGAAACCAGCAAATTTTCGATATCCACACCCAAAGCCCCAGCATAGGTGGGATCAAGGGCATGTTCGGCATCTACAAAGGCAGCAATACCGCCAGTTTTCTGCACTTCTGCGATCGCATGAAGGGCGACTGTGGTTTTACCAGAACTTTCTGGACCATAAATTTCAATGACTCGTCCCTTGGGTAAACCACCACCCAAGGCTAGATCCAAGGTAAGTGCCCCAGTGGAAATTGTCTCTACCTTCATCCGGGTAGCATCACCCAGGCGCATAATTGTGCCTTTACCAAAAGTACGCTCAATTTGGTTAAGTACCATATTCAGCGCTTTTTGCTTACCTGCGTTATCAGTCTTTTGCTTGCCAGTATTATTATCGGTGTTAACAGCCATTCCTACCTCTGTATATAGGGACTTCGAGAGCGTTGAATTCCAATAGAACGGATATACTATTTTAGCTAGAAATTCCTAGTATGTAACCTCTATTTTTGGGAGGGTGAAAATATCTTAACAATGATTTGGTCGCCTATGTTCGCCATTTGTCCTAAACCTTCGCGGAGCCTGTGCTACTCTTAGGAAAAGCCGCCTAATGGTGTCTAATGCCCTTAGTGCTGCCGGAGGTTAGACTTTCTCCCAGGATAGGCATTCCGTGAAAACTACTCGCTACCATGGCGTAGGTAAGTAGTCTAAACTACAGGCTACAATATCTAATGACTTTTTCCCGAGTTCTCAAAATAGTAGGAAATATTGTTCAGCAATGTCATTAAACTATCACATTTTTTATGTCATGAAACTCTGACATAAAAAATGGCAGGAGAAGCCACCGAACTACCTTATTATAGCAGAAAATAGGCTGCTGTAAACCCTGAAATCTCGTGAGATCAAAAATGATAATAATTCTCAAAAATCGAATTATTGCCAGGAAAATATCATTTTTTAAAATTGTCATAAATTTTTACAATCACGATTGTACAAATTTATCCTAATACTGCTATGTAGTTATTCATCGATATAAATGCCAGGTGCTGATTCGAGTAATGAGGGGTAGCTTTCCCTGGGAGGATAGGAATTTTTTCAGATATGACTATTTCAATAGTTTTAAGTACTCGTAAAACACGGGAAACATCTAGCAACCAGGTCGTGAGAAGCGTC
>JASJCY010000295.1 GCA_030065825.1 Nostocaceae cyanobacterium
GTAGGGGTACAACTACCGTAGCTTGCTTCTCGCGGAGCGAGTACCCGGAGGGAGGTCTCCTCCGTTGTAGCGACTGCCGGGGTTTCTTGCAAATCTCTCAGTCTCAAAACCTTAATTTTTCGTTTAGAAACCCGGTTTTTTTGGTCTTGTTGAGAATGGTGCAAGATATGAGCATAGAAACCACAAGAAACCGGGTTTGTTTGACCTAACTATGATGCGGATTCGAGAAACCGGGTTTGTTTGACACTAACTATGATGCGGATTCGATACTCTACCCATAGAAACCACAAGAAACCGGGTTTGTTTGACACTAACTATGATGCGGATTCGATACTCTACCCATAGAAACCCGGTTTCTATTCTTTGTTAATGAACAAAAATCGCCTAATTAAAATTAGTAAATATCTGAGTAGACATTTACGTCATCAACCACAACGTATAGGGATTCAACTGTCTCCCGGTGGTTGGGTTCCCGTGGATGAACTATTAGCAGCTTGTCAAAAATATCAATTTAATATTAGTCGTAAAGATTTAGAAGAAGTCGTTGCTAACAATGATAAAAAACGCTTTTCTTTTGACTCCACAGGTACTCTCATACGTGCTAATCAAGGACACAGTATAGAAGTAGATTTACAATTAGAACCCGTTGTTCCTCCACAGATACTTTACCACGGTACAGGTGCAGGTGCAGTTGAATCAATTTTACAAACAGGACTATGTAAAATGTCGCGCCATCATGTACATTTGTCATGGGATATTACCACTGCAAAAACTGTTGGTGCCAGACATGGAAAACCCGTAGTTTTTATGATTAATGCACTAGCAATGCACGAACATGGTCATACTTTTTACCGTTCAGATAATGGGGTTTGGTTGGTGGATACTGTACCACCAGATTATTTACAGTTAATTTGATAATTATTGTTTATTAGCTGACAATATCCTCGACTTATTGCAAAAATCGGGGATATAGCGCTTTTGGGTTGTAGGCTTAGCCTTCTCGTAGAGTGTCCAATACACTCGAAACCTCACCCCCTGAGTGCGGACACCCCTCTGTTGCAAGTTCGGAGAGGGGAAGGGGGTGAGGTTCATCTGTATTCTATCAAGCATGAAAACCGCTATATCAATCTTCGATTTTAATTAATTTGATGTTAAAAACTTTGCAGATTATTTTGTGAACGTCAGTTTCAATTATGAGGTGGACATAGTACACCTCAGATTAACTAAAACTGGCAATCAGATGAAAGATAAAATTATACAACTAGAATGTGATGATGTCATACTGCTAGGTAAAAATGCATTTCAAGTCAGTAGATTTAAAGAACTACTACATCAACAAATACAGTGCAACCTACAACAATATGTCCATGAGTATAATAACTCCGAAACTGGATTTTCTATCCTAGATTTGTTAAATTTAATATCTTTGAAGCAACATAATTTGATTCTCAGTGAAATACAACATCATTACGTCACCAATTGCCAAATCCTGAAAGTTTATAGTCAAGGTTGGCAGACAGGAAAACTAAAAATTGAAATTCGTATATCTACCCTTCAATCTCATCTTAATCAAATTGATTTTGAATTTTATCCTGATGAATCTACTGAATATGAATCCCTGCTAGAGGATATTTCTAAGATATTATCGGACAACCAATCCTGAAGCGTGGAGAATCAACCATACTCTTGTAACAATAGATTTTCTTTGCTATTATCCCCACCTGAGTACTCAATCGGTTACAGTTATTTTACAATTATCCGTGCCCAGCATTTTGTGGGTAGCTAGACAAATCAATGAAACAAGAATATCTCTGTACAATTTCTACTGGAGAAGTCAGTACATACCGACTACATATTTCTAAATTCTCTAAATTTTCACTCCGATTACTTGGGTATGGGGAAGAATGAAGTTATCAGATTTAAGGTGTGTCTTAAGAAGGAGTAAGTCATGAACAAAGTAACATCTTTTACATTCTTTCGATATCGAGGAGTGGTGATGGCTTTGAATCATAACGTTAGAGAATTTGATGATTCTGCTATCCTAGCTGTAAAAGAATGTTCTCAATACGCTAAGTTTCCAGACCTGATGGATGCTGCTGTCTCAGATTTAAACACAAAACCAGACGGTAAATGGATTTGGTATCCAGAAACGGGGTGGCAAAATTTTCCTTTGTCTCCCCGTGAAGAGTTAGCATGTGAACTAGCGCTACACAAATCAGAATGACTACCATCCTCCATATCACACAACAACAACAATGGCAACAAGCCCAATTTCTAGGAACTTATAGCGGTGATACCCTCCAATCAGAGGGTTTTATCCATTGTTGTACACCCCAGCAAGTGATCAAAGTTGCCAATAGATTTTTTCCTCATCAACAGGGATTGGTATTGCTTGTCATTGATGCCGATCGCGTCCATGCTGATATTCGCTACGAAACTGCTGAAGAAAATGAAAGCTTTCCGCATATTTACGGTGCTTTAAATCTAGATGCTGTATCTAAAGTTATAGGTTTTGAGGCAGGAGAAGATGGTTTGTTTCATGTACTACCGGATATTTAAAGGGAACAGGGAATAGGGAACAGGGAACGGGGAACGGGGAACGGGGAAACAGAAATACTCCTGTCCCGCTAGAAGATTACCTACCGAATTGAGTCAAACGGGGAAGAGGGGGAAGAGTGGGAAGAGGGGGAGACATTTTTATAGGTAATCTTAGAACACCCAAGGGAGTAGTTCGATTGCTGTAAGTAAAGAATCATACAATAAAGTGGCTTGATCAAATTTACCCAAACTTGAATTTCACCCCATTGTCTTGAGTAAAAAACGTGAAATTTGCTACAGTTATGAACGCAAATTGGGGTGTAAGTACTTACAACTGCTATGTTTAAACTGATAGACGTATTTTGGGCTTATATTCTGATCGCTGTCTTAATTCTTGTGGGTCGGTTTATCAGACAGCGCATTGGCATCTTGCGATCGCTATTTATTCCTAGTTCAGTTGTGGCTGGTGCGATCGCCTTGTTGTTGGGACCCACCGCTTTAGGTGCAATAATTCAAAATCCAGAATCTCCCTTCGCTAACGGTTTGTTTCCAGAAGCGATACTGACAGTATGGCAGCAGTCTCCCAGCATTTTTATTAATATTGTCTTTGCGACTTTATTTATCGGACAGTCAATTCCCGGTTGGGGGATGATTTGGCGTCAAGCTTCCCCCCAAGCGGCTTTTGGACAAGCCTTGGGCTGGGGACAATACGTAATTGGATTAATACTTGGAATTACAGTATTAACACCAATATTTAACTTGCCTCCCATTGCTGCTGCATTAATCGAAATTTCCTTTGAAGGAGGACATGGAACAGCAGCTGGAATGGCAGAGACTTTTGATAAACTCAACTTCGACGCTGGTTCTGATTTATCGTTAACCTTGGCGACAGTAGGACTAGTTTCCGGCATTATTGCGGGTACAATCTTGATTAACTGGGGACGACGCAGCGGACGTATCCAAATAGACCGGGAACCTGTAATTGAGTTAGGAATTGATGTAGACAGTATTCATACCCATACCCCAGAAGATGCGAATATTACAGCCAAAAGAGACAAATTATTCCGCGAACTTTTAATTGACCCCATCACCCTTAATTTTAGTTTTGTGGGAGTGGCTGTTGCTTTTGGCTGGTTGATTTTGCAAACACTGGAGTTAATAGAGTCACTTACCTGGGGTAGGGGAGATGGACTAAAGCTAATTCCCTACGTACCCCTTTTCCCCATTGCTTTAATCGGCGGGATTCTGGTACAAATACTCTTGGAGGCTGTAGGTCGCAGTTATATGGTTAGTCGTCCTCTCATGGAACGCATTGGTGGACTAGCTTTAGATGTGACAATAGTTACAGCACTGGCGACTATATCCTTAACTGCACTGGGTGAGAATTTAGCACCTTTACTGATCTTATCTGTAGCGGGTATTGCCTGGAACGTATTTGTGTATATTTTCTTAGCACCGCGTCTTATTCCCAACTATGCCTATGAACGAGGATTAGGAGATTTAGGACAATCCATGGGAGTTACCGCTACTGGTATACTATTATTGCGCATGGTAGATCCAGATAACCGTTCCGGTGCTTTTGAGTGCTTTGCTTACAAACAACTACTATTTGAACCAATATTAGGGGGTGGGTTATTTACCGCAGCTGCACCACCTTTAATTGACAGATATGGTTCTATGTCCATTTTGCTGTTAACATCAATTATTTTGGTATTCTGGCTGATTTTTGGGATTTGGAATTGCAAACAACTCCAGAAGCAGGAATAACACCAATTTAGCTAGAATACTTATCCTATCTGTGATGGCATGATCAAAAACCGCTAAGTTGGCAAAAATTAAATTTTATTGAAGCCAATTTGGCGTCACAAATTTATGAGTATATGAAATAATGAGTTGTATAAGAAAAGTTTTTTTTCTTCTCGATAACAGAATTATTGATATATAGTCCTTGTGCAAAATTATGTACGAGGATTTTATTTTTTGTCATAAAAATGGAGTTATCCCACCTCCTAATACCAATTTGAAAAAAGAATGCGACACATGATTGGTTGGTAGGGGTGGGGTTTGCGCGCACCTACAATGGGATCTGTTGCCAACATTTTTTCATTTGGTATAAGAAACCTCTGCTGACTCCAGACTTAATGGGAGGTAGAACCTCCCTAAAATGTATTACAAGGTAGAACCTTGTAACGAGTAACGAGTAACGAACGAGTAACGAGTAAACGAGTAATGTTCTGGTTACCAGCGTCACGCTGGTAATTAGGGTTTGGAGGCTTTGCCTCATGGTTATCGCCTTTGGAAGCAAATTGTTAGTTTCAAGCGCCTAACGCACTGCTATAGCGCTTTTCAGTTGAGTGTAGACGCGCAGCGGCTAGTCTACGACAATGCCTGACGGCATACCCATAGGGTGGTACACAATAAACCTCACCCCTTCCCCTCTCCCTTTCCCCCTCTCCCAATGGGAGAGGGGTGGCTTTAGCCGGGGTGAGGTGAGTGTCTGTATTGCACAAAGCCTGAAAACCGCTATACATTCCATGGTTGTTGAAAAGAGTGCAAGATATGATGTTACTAATCCAAAATCCAAAATTTAAAATTTAAAATTAATATGGTTCAAAACAATAAAGACGAACGTTTACGCCGTTGGCGACTTATCCTCGGAGGTGAAGAAGCTGATGGTACTGGCTGTAAACTAACTGGTGCTGACACCACTATTGATAATACCCTAAATGCATTATATGATGACCAACGCTCTGGTGGTTTGGGTAGTTCTTCCCCTAAGGTTGCCCGTTGGCTGGGGGATATTCGCACCTATTTTCCCTCATCGGTAGTCAAAGTTATGCAACAAGACGCATTAGAACGTTTAAATCTGCGTCAGATGTTGCTAGAACCAGAAATGTTAGCAGCAGTTGAACCGGATGTACATTTAGTGGGCAACTTGCTGTCTTTAAGCGGTGTGATGCCGGAAAAAACCAAAGATACAGCCCGTCAGGTGGTGCGTCGCGTGGTGGAAGAACTACAGCGCAAACTCACAAACCCCACCCATCAAGCCGTTATGGGTAGCCTCAACCGTGCTATCCGCAACCGTCGTCCCCGTCACAATGAAATTGATTGGAATCGTACCATCCGCGCTAACCTCAAGCATTATCAGCCAGAGTATCGCACCATTATTCCGGAGGTGCGCATTGGCTATGGACGCAAACGTAGTGCCCTAAAAAACATTATCCTCTGCATTGACCAAAGTGGTTCTATGGCGACTTCCGTTGTCTATGCTGGGATTTTTGGGGCAGTATTGGCTTCTCTACCAGCAGTTAAAACCCAAATTGTGGTCTTTGATACCGCAGTAGTAGATTTAACGGATGAAGCACAAGACCCTGTAGATTTACTGTTTGGAACTCAATTAGGTGGGGGAACGGATATTAATAGAGCTCTAGCATATTGTCAGGGATTTGTACAACAACCCCAAGATACAATTTTAGTTTTGATTAGCGATTTATATGAAGGTGGTAACCGTCAGGAAATGCTTAAGCGGGTAGCTTTTCTGGTTAATTCTGGGGTGCAGTTAATTGCCTTATTAGCACTCAATGATGATGGCGCACCCATGTATGACCATAATATAGCAGAAAAGTTTGCTACTTTAGGGGTGCCTGCATTTGCTTGTACTCCTGATAAATTCCCTGACTTAATGGCTGCTGCAATTAGTCGTCAAGATATTGCACAATGGGCAGCTGCAAATGATATTGTCACAGCACGAGGTAAGAGTAATTTATAAATCACCCAATTAATTTAATCGTCCACAAAACTGATGACTTAGTATATATTATGTATGTTTACTTAAATATCAGTAGTCAAATCTTTGGTTTTCTCTTCAGATAGAGCAGATTTTGGTTTTAAGATAGATTTCGTGAGGGATACGGAAGATCCTTCACGTGTTTTTCGTGCTTTTTCTGGGCTGATAGATTTTTGTAAGTTAACAGATAAAACTTTAATCCAATCCCTTGAACTAGATATAGAAACATCTCTCTTACTAAAGAATATAGAGCAAGGCTCGATTATTGTTTGACTAAAAAATACTTTTAATTATCTCAATGAGAGTAATTTAAGAGAGTTAAATTTTAGGCGGATTAGTTCTTATTTAGTTCAAGCAAGGTCTCTTATTATAAGTTTTGTTAACGAACGAGATACGATAAATAGCACTTCTGAATTTTTAGATTTACAAAATAAGCTAACATCTCTTGCTAAAAATACTAATAGTAACAAGCTCGATATTTATACACCTCCAAGTAATAAAGATTTATAGCGGTTTTCACTTGGATGCAATACAAAGAAAGACCTCACCCTCTGTCCCTCTCCTTAGTAAGGAGAGGGATGTCCGTTAGGACAGGGTGAGGTTGTTGGTGTATTGGACTCAACCGAAAAGCGCTA
>JASJCY010000080.1 GCA_030065825.1 Nostocaceae cyanobacterium
GGGGTACAACTACCGTAGCTTGCTTCTCGCGGAGCGAGTACCCGGAGGGAGGTCTCCTCCGTTGTAGCGACTGCCGGGGTTTCTTGCAAATCTCTCAGTCTCAAAACCTTAATTTTTCGTTTAGAAACCCGGTTTTTTTAGTCTTGCCCTTGAATGGTGCAAGATATGAGGTAGTACTAGTCTATAACAAGCCGCTACATATCTATTCTTTAGGGCTTTTCTACAACTGTGGCGATATAGAAATACATATTTGTTTGTATTGGAGAGAAATGATTGATGAAACTCAATTTTCTAGACAGGATTGGCGATTGGAATCCCCAACTTTTGAGGGAAATCAAAGGTCGCTTCAAAATTTTGCCTGTAATAATAGCTTTTGCAGCATCTCTAATCGGTCAGTTGATTATTTTCTTATCTCAATTCCGGGACTTTCCTGGTGAAAAATATTCGATGTCTGGTTCATACTGTTTAGCAGGTGAAGCATATCAAAAGCAACTAAAATCCCTGAATTCAGTTTATTATCAACTAAAAAACCAACTTGCTGAAGCTCAAATCTTAAAAAATATCGACAATGTAGACAAGATAAAAACACAATTAGCCCAAATAAGAACAGAACAGAATCAAGTCAGAAATATTTTATATCAACAAAGTTGTCCCCCAGACCAAATTGATATGCAAATGTGGTGGCAAGACCACTGGGAATATATTTTTTTGACGCTGAGTGTAATTTTTATATTTACACTTTTAGTGGCAGGTACTTATTTATTAATCAATGATTTAGCAAAAGAAGAACGTCGTGGAACTTTAAATTTTCTTCGCCTTAGTCCCCAGTCGGAAATAAAGATTTTTACGGGGAAAATTTTAGGAGTTCCCATATTAATTTATCTCGCGGTTGCTGCTGCAATACCTTTACATATATTAGCAGGAAGTTCTGCTCAAATTTCCCTGAGTCACATTTTCAGTTTTTACACAATTTTGGCTGCAAGCTGTATCTTCTTCTTTACTGCTGCACTATTATTTGGTTTATTTGGACGTTTATTTAGTGGCTTCCAACCCTGGTTAGGTAGTGGTGCGGTTCTAGTTTTTTTAATGATTACAATGAGTATTGCGAACTCTAGTTCACATTTTAACCATGCTGCTGCTTGGTTAAGAATGCTAAGTCCCTTTGACATGACAAATTACTTATTTCCAAATTTATTCAACGGGAGATATAGCGGTGAAGAACTAGAAAAATTACAGTTTTTCTATTTACCATTAGGTAAAAATTTGATTGGTTTACTTGCTTTACATTTAGCGAATTACGGCTTATTCAATTATTGGATATGGCAAGGATTAAAGCGTCGTTTTCGTAACCCCAATGCTTCCCTTTTAACCAAAGGCAATAGTTATTTACTCGTAGCTAGTTTTCAAGCTATTTTCTGGGGTTTTACATTACAAAGTCAAAAAAACAATTATTGTCCTCCAAAATCTTTAATCAGCAATAACTTAAATAATTGCTTGTACGATTTGAATACCCAAATATCGAATAATTTTGGTTGGATAATACTGTTTAATGTATTCCTTTTATTCAGTTTACTGGCAATTTTATCTCCCCATCGTCAAGCAATACAAGATTGGGCAAGATATCGACACTATAATTTTTCTCCTCGTCAAACTTTCTGGCATAATGCTGTATTATCAGATTTAATTTGGGGTGATAAAAGTCCAGCCTTATTAACAATGGCGATTAATCTTTTGATATTTGCAACTCCGCTATTAATTTGGATTGTGATATCACTAGATTTGAATGTTAACAATTCTCGTAGTATCAATTGGCTAATCAATGATTTCGGTAGACTCAAGGCAATATTAGGGCTGTTTATGTTTGTGTGCTTAATGATGATTTACACCACAGTAGTCCAGAGAGTATTGCTGATGAAGAATTCTAAGCGCGGATTATGGGCAACTGGAACCCTCACCGCAGCGATATTTTTACCACCGATAATTCTGGGATTAATGAAAATATCCCCAGCGAAAAATCCAATTCCCTGGTTATTTTCAACTTTCCCTTGGGCAAGTTTAGAACATGCTTCCACAACCTCAGTTTTTATGGCACTCCTCGGTGAATTAACCGTCTTATTATTGTTAAACTGGGAACTAGCACGTCAGATAAAATTAGCAGGGGAATCTACCACAAAAAAATTACTCACAACAAGCTAGTAGTCCACCACATTAGTTACGAGGGGTCACAGATCCCCGACTTCTTAAAGAAGTCGGGGATCTAAACACCCGCTACTTGTCAAAATTAATGTGGTTGAGTACTAGTACCGCTGAGTTGGAAGTCATAGATTCACGGAGTGCGACTACTTCCTCCAAACCACTACGTGTCTAACCCCAGGGTAAGTCCTAAGCTGTTCCACATTTATATTGCATATTCAGGACGTGCATCACCCAAAAAACTGATGATTTTTGTTTCTGGTTTCTTAAAGGGTGTTTATAAAATAAATATAAAACTCCCGTGAGGGTCTAGAAACCGGGTTTGTTTTGGCATACATACTCAAATTCTCGGTTCTCCACCTATAGAAACCCGGTTTCTTTGTAAACACCCTCTTAGACTGGTTGACTGACAAAAGTCTTGGAAGTGTTGAAATTTCCTAGGTTGGTTGGAGGGACGACACCCAACGCAAGGGGAACTTCCCTTTCCCCGCTGGCATTTCCCTTAGGGTAGGGTAAGTATTATTAACGTTTTTCGGTTGAGTGAGGTACAGGATCAAACCTCACCCCTAACCCCTCTCCCACTGGGAGAGGGGAAAGGAGAGGGGAGTCGGTCGGACAGGGTGAGGTAAGCGTCTGTATTGCACAAAGCGTGAAAACCCCTATATTTTCTCCAGCTTTGACATTTTATAAATAGTTGGTTTATTTCCATCGAACCGTACTAGTAAATAATAAGAATGAAGTGAGGAAGGATGAAGTGAGAAAAGTTGCAACTTTTGAAAAATTCTTTATCTACTTTATCTACTCCAGACTATCTATTCTTCACCTTGAAACCAAAATGTTCCCTTAGTCTCAAACTAGTGTTTAACCCCTATTTCATCGGAGATTTTGATGATGATGCAGCTTTTTTTAGATAAAGTTGGTGATTGGAACCCCCAGTTATTTCGGGAAATGAAAGGTCGTCTCAAACCCCGCAATATCTTGCTAGCAATTGCGATTTCTCTGCTGGGTCAATTTATTTTTTGGATGTCCTTTCAAACCCAGTTACCTGTTCCTCCCGAACCCGGTTCTGCGATTTTTAATATATCTAATAAATATTGTACGGGAACCATTCGTTACGGAGAACCAAAATGTCTACTCGATAATTTCGGGAATGTAATTATTGACTGGCAATTATGGAATCTAGACCTATTTACATGGTTAAGTATTATCGGTAGCTTTGCCATTTTAGTCGCTGGAACTTATCTTTTAATTAGCGACTTGGCTACAGAAGAACGTCGAGATACTCTCAATTTTATCCGTCTAACTCCTCAATCAGCACGGGGTATTTTAGTTGGCAAAATATTGGGTGTACCAATTTTGTTGTATCTGGCAACAGCTTTAACAATACCGATGCATTTGTGGTCAGGATTAGCAGCAGGAATATCCTTAATTTCGATTTTGGAATTTTACCTTGTTTTATTAGCCGCTTGCACTTTTTACTACAGCGCAGCGCTGCTATTTAGCTTTGTTGGTTCTTGGTTAAGTGGTTTTCAAGCTTGGTTAGGTAGCGGGGTAGTTCTTGGTTTTCTGCTACTTACAAAACAATTGCTAACTTATGATTTTCATAAATATCCCTTAGCTTTTCTAACTTTGTTTAATCCCTTTTACTCCATCCCCAACTTTACGGAGACTGCTACATTTAGAAATGTTGCTAACTGGGAAGTTTTGCATTGGTTTTCTCTACCTTTAGGAGGTTATTATTTCACCGCTATTGCCTTTGTAATTTGCAATTACGCCATTTTAAATAGTTTTATTTGGTTAGCTTTAGAACGTTGTTTCCGCGACCCCAATGCTACAATGTTGAGCAAACGGCAAAGTTATTTGCTAACATCTTACTTTGCAATTGTAACCCTGGGATTTGCCAATAAAACCGGATTAGATGACAATCTTGGTTGCCTATTATTTTTGGATTTCTGGCTGTTTTTATATCTGATTGCAGCCCTCAGTCCCCATCGACAAGCATTACAAGATTGGGCACGTTACCGTCCAGTTTCTAAGCAACGCAGTTTTTGGAATAGTTCTACAATTAAGGATTTAATTTGGGGTGAAAAAAGTCCAGCGGTAGAAGCAATTGCTATCAACGCCATAATTGCAATTACCTTTTTAATTATCTTGGTTATCTTTGCCAATGATGATGCTAAACATAAAATGGAAGCCTTTTTTGCCCTGGCTTTATCTGGTAGCTTAATAATGATTTATGCTGCTTTAACCCAGTTAATACTATTCATGAAAACCCGTCATAGAGTTTTCTGGGCTATTGGTAGTCTTGGTGCTGTTTTGGTACTACCACCAATCATTTTATCTATCTTGTTTTCCTATCCTGAAAAACAGACTTTTTTCTGGCTATTTTCAGTGTTAGCGCCACTTTTCGCCTTGTCTCCTTCCTCAGGAACTATATATTCGATCACTGTATTTATGGCAATTCTTGGTCAGTGGACTATTACCGGATTATTGATGTCCCAATTACGAGGAAAATTGCAAAAAGCAGGAGAATCTGAAACCAAAGCACTGATGACAGCGGGAGTTAAAAATTAGGAGGGAAGAGTTATAAGTTAGGAGTTATAATTTAGGAGTTAGGACTTAACAATTTTTAATTTTTAATTTTCAATTTTTAATTGTAGAGACGCGACATCTCGCGTCTCTAATTTATTTGAGTGCCTTTTTGACTAATTTGGGAATCTGAGAAGGACGTTCAGCAACTGGTACATTGGCTTGATGAAAAGCATTTAATTTAATTTCTACTGACCCAAAATTAGGATCTCGTCCGATTACTGTAGCTAAAGTTCCTGTTTGACGCCAAGTTTTTGCTGGTGGTAGGTGTCTCCCTGCAATATAGGCAATAACGGGTTTATCAATGGCTTCTGCAATGTAGTGTGCTGCTGCTTCTTCTCGACCACCACCAGGTTGACCGACTAATACAATTGCTTTGGTAATGTCATCTTCATCCAGAATTTGCAGCCATTGGTTAAAGGATGAACCAACAATAGCATCACTCCCAATACTAACGCTAATGGACTGTCCCAAACCTGCTTTTGTCAATTCCCAAGCAATTTCGTAGGTAAGGGTACTGCTACGGCTAACAATTCCCACATTACCGGGTATGTAAAATTCACTAGGTTGAGTGCCTAAAAGTATTTTCCCCGGTACGATAATTCCAGGACTATTGGGTCCGATAATTAGAATTTCCGTGGTTTCTGTTGTGCGCAGCAATCGTACCATATCTAAAGGTGGTACTCCCGCTGAGATAATAATAATATTGCGGATATCAGAGGCGATCGCTTCTAATGCTGCATCTAGCACTTGATAAGGATGTACGCAAATAATAGTGGTGTCAATCACCCCAAATTTATCCACCACCTCTTCTACTAAATCGAATATTGGTAAACCATGGATTTGCTGTCCCCCATATCCAGGATTGACTCCAGCGACTACATTTGTACCGTAAGCTTTCATTTGGGTAATATGAGTCGCATAAATGAATTCACTGAACCCCTGAATTAAAACTTTGCTGTTTGGTGTTAAGTTCATCATAACTGAAGTATGAATTATGAATTATAATAGGACTTACAGTACTCTCACAACTTCTCCTCCCTGGGTGTAGATGCGACAGCATCTTGGAGTAAGGGACTTGCAAATAAAAAAATATCCCAAAATTTGATAGTGGTACAGGCATCCTTGCCTGTATGAGTGGGCAGGCAAGGATGCCCCGCAGTCGCTACAACGGGGGGAACCCCAACGCCAGTTCACTCAACGCTCTTAACCCGCGCACGTGACTGGCTCCGCAACGCGCTGCTCTCTACCCCACAATATGGGATAATTTATTTCTTGGTATTCCCTAAGTACTCCTAGGGGAAACGCAAAAGTCACCCATTCACCCCTTCAAAAATCAAGATTTTTTGTTAACAGTTGACTTTGTTAGCTGCACTGCTTCTATTACAGCCTCATCTAGATTTTCCAGCAATATTGGTGCATTACTTTGGGATTTGAGAGTTGCTAAATATTTTTGGGCTTCATCTAACTGAGAACCCACAAGCCGAATAACTAAATGGGGAATATGAGCCGAACGCCGGTTTTTGCTACCATTAGTCCGTAGTAATTGTGATTGAAGTTTATTAACATACTGTTGCAAAAAATTAGTAATTACTTCAGCCACCTCCGCTGCTTCGGGAATGCTACCAAGGAAGTTAATTAGTATAACTTGATTACTTCTATCATTAGCTAGAATTTCCAAAGCTTGTTCTAGCCTTTCCTTAAATGTAGTCCGTAAAGTATCCGCAGGAAACCGATGACGCAAATTCATACATATACCTGGTTTACCACCTGCGTCAACGATTAAATCTAAAGTTGCCATTACCGATCCAGCACCATCACCCACGATAGCAATTTTCCCTTGGGATGAGGAACCTTCCCAGGTGATGAAATTATCGCTTCCCTGAATTACGGGATAACCATGAAGCATTTTTGCTGCCATTCCTACTATCTCGGGATGACGCCTAATTGCCCGCTCATTAACTCTTACTTTACCATTAAGAGCCATCAGTTGACCGCAGGAATTCACCCCCAAAGGATTTATTTCTACCAAGTCCAAGTCTTTCTTTTCAAATAACTGATACATCTTCTCAATCACGTTAGCAATCGACTGCATCAGCGCACCATGCAAGCCCATTTTTAAGGCAAGTCTGCGGGCATAAAATGGGGAAAATTCTTGTTCAACTACCACATGCTGGATGTTTTGTCCTGCTGATTCCCAATCAATGTCCGCTTCTTTACAGCCTAAAAGTACAGGGCGACACACAGCTGTATCTAAAACTACCGCTAGATAAAATTCTGTTTCCGTGTCATACTTAGTTTCTGCTAGCAATACTTCCGGTAATTCACCTAAAATAGGTAAATTAAAGATAGTTTGAGCAGCGGCGATCGCATCGATAGTAGTCTCTACAAATCTTACCCCACCAGCTTTTGCCCTGTCACCTGCATGTATCTGAGATTTTAAGACAATGGGATAACCTATTCTTAACCTTTTCAGATCAGTGGGATGGTCTATTGTTTGAGATGGTAATACAGGAATGTCCATCTCTTGAAACCATTCTTTAACTTGGTACTCTAGCAAATCCATTAATCCACACCTTTGATTCCCACTTCCAAAACCCTATTGGGATAATAGACAATATTGAACCTATACCCTGGGAGTAAAAGCAAGCTTTTTTTGCACTATTAAAATTTATATTGTTCTAATTAATTTTATCCAATTCAGTTAACATAGGACATTTTTGTCTGAATAACCTATTGTTGCTAAGTAAGCAAAGCGTGCTGATTCACATCAGTAAATATTCTGATGTGGTCAATGACATGTAATCCATTTAATCAAACCTAATTGTTGATTTGTCATGCATCTGTAGATATTTTAGTAACAATTACGTAATGATTTTATAGATAATTATGGTAACTAATTAGGATTTTAATAAACACAAGTGATATTGAAAATAACTCAAATATACTATTATTCCCATTTTTGTGAGGAAAATTTTCCTAGTAGCTTCCAACTTTTAATGTTGTAATCAAAATGGTCAAAAAACGATAATAAATGCTAGCTTGACTAATATAAAAATCTCTGACTTATCTTTGATATTTTTTCTTTCAAGCTGGGAAAAATAAATTGTAAGCATTTGTTGATTTACAATAATTTGTGTGAGAAAACAGCTTACTTGAATCTTTAGGTGGTGGTTTAAACTGTGTATCCGCATTCCAATCAAGTCAGTCGTGCATCTAGTACCTCAAAAGAGAATAATAAGGCTATGGAAGTAGCATCAGGACAGCCAGATTTAGAGTTATTAGCAAGTAAATTAGAAGAACATCTACGTGCAGAAATTTCCTCTGGTGAATTCTATAAAGTCAAGTGCGCTGCCAAAAATGACAGACTAATGACTTTAATTCAACACCCCCAGAGTATCAGTGCTGATACTGATAAAATTTTTGCAGTACTTGAGGAAGCACTAAAGTCTTTACTAACTGGTGGTGAACACAGGGTAGAACTCTTCTGTCGAGTTGATGGTACAAAGCTTCCCTACAGCAAAACCAAACTGAGTTGGACTGGGGTAGAAACTTCCGATATAGCAGAAGTTGAGGTAGAAGCAGAAGTAATATCTACCCCCAATTTCTCAACCGATGACTTGATTTCCCCAACCCCATCACCTCCAGAATCATCCCCAGAAGAACCAAAAGAAGAACCAGGGGACGAAGTTTTCGATCCCTTGGCTGATGCACCGGATTTAACTTCCTATCCCAAATCAAAAAACAAACTTCCCCTTAAAACCCTAATTGTGGGTGGAGTATTGCTGATGATTGCTGCTTTGGGTGGTGGTTATGCTGTAACTCGTCCCTGTGTCTTATCCCAGTGTCAGGAAATACAAACAGCACAACAGTTACAAGCAAACTTTCAGCAATTGAAGGGTAATCCCCAAGCACAAGCAGAATTGGCAAGCTTAAAAGCAGAAATGGAATTAGCCATCACATCTTTGCAAACCATTCCTTCTTGGTCATCCCGTCATCAACAAGCACAACAACTACAAGCAGATTTATCGACGCGGGTAAAAAAAATTAACCTGGTACTAAAAGCATTTCAAACTGGTAAACAAGCAGCACAAACAGCCAAAAATCCTAGTAGTAGCCTTAAACAATTACAAAATAGGCAACGACTATGGCGACAAGCAATTACACCCCTAGAAGCAATTAGTCCTAAAAGTGAACTCTACAAGTTAGTACAACCAAAGTTATTTAGCTATCGTCAGGGTTTACAAACAGTAAATCAGCAGCTACTTGCAGAGGAAAAATGGCAGAAAAAACTTACTGATGCCAAAGCCGTAGCTATTGTTGCCGAACAGCGACAAAACTCCGCCAAAACCTTGCCAGAGGTACAAAAAGCACGATCTACTTGGCAGGTAGTAGTTAATGCTTTAATATCAATTCCTCGCAACAGCGCTGCATATTCAGAGGCACAACAGCTACTAGATGAGTATAAACCAAAACTGGCAAATGCCAGGGTAAAGGCGACTAAAGAACTGCTAGCATCTAAAACTTATAATCAAGCCGTAAGTGCAGCCAATAGTGCCAAAGCCTACGAAAAACAGAATCAATGGTCAGCTGCGGTGGCAAACTGGAATCAGGCTGTAAGTGCAGTCAAACGGGTTGCAAGTGATAGTTTTTACTACCGTCAGGCTCAACCCCTCCTTGAATCTTATACAAAATCCCTGAAACAGGCGGAACAACAACTAAATATTTATACTCGCATTCAACAAGCCCGCACTGACTTAGTAAAAACCTGTTCCAATAATATTCGCATTTGTACCTATACTGTCACTCAGCAAGCCATCGCTGTACGCATTACCCCAGAGTATGCACGAGCAATTTCTGTTAATAGTAATATCACAGATACTCAAAGTTATAGAAACAACGTTAATACCATTACTAATCATTTACAAATTGTCCAAAAAGCTTTGGAAGTCATTAGCGACAATGCCGGTATCCCTCTAACTATCTACGATCACCTAGGGAATCAAACTTATGTTCATAAACCGAGAGGTTAGAAAAAGAGTTTGTAGGGGCGCAACGCTTGCGCCCAAGAGTTATCAATTTTTAATTTTTAATTTTTACTTGGTTCGCAACTGGGCGACAGAGTTAAAAAATTGACCACACAACCCCTTAGTTAATAATACTGTGGTCACTAAATTGGCGAAAGCAATCATAAACAGCAGCAAAATTTGATACGATGCAGCTTCCGATGCACCAGAAAATGAGTTTTCCTCGTAACCAACACCAGTCAGTATAATTCCGCTCATAAATCCCGGTAATGTCAACATACCCACGATTGTCATCTGATTCAGAGTGGGAAGTAACCCAGCCCGTATCGCTTCTCGACGATATCGGAAAACAGCTTGCTGGGGAGTTGCTCCCAAGCTTAAATGGGTTTCAATTTCTACCTGACTGTTGTTAATATTACTGACAAGCCTTTCCCCAGTGATGGCAGCTGCATTCATTGCATTAGCCAATACCATCCCAGCTAGGGGAATTACATATTGGGGTTCGTACCATCGATTTGGTTGAATAATAGCTAAATTGGTATAAATTACCGTCAAAGCTGTACTGAATAACATCGAACCCCACACTAAAGGCAAAACTAAAGGTATGTCGGGAGCGATGCGATTTCGTGCGACAATCGCAGATATGGTCAGCATTACTGCTACAATTCCCACAACTGCCCAAGGATTGTCAATGGTAAAGATGAAATCTAAAACATATCCCAATACTACTAACTGAAGGATGGTTCTAATCGTAGCAAGGGCAAGATTTAATTCCAGCCCAATTCTTTCCCAAGCAGATAAACCAATGGCTATGGCGATTAAAGCTAAAGCTGCTGCTAAGTCAACCAAATTTAGTTTAATCAGTTCTGTCATGATTCCTAACTCAAGTCACGGGGAACTTTAATTACAGATATTGCCTCTTGTATGGATATTAATCTTAATTTTTCTGATATAAATAGTATTTTTTTTGAATATGACTATCAGAATTTTCAAGTCAATAAAATAATACACCTCACCCCGACTAAAGCTACCCCTCTCCTACCCTCACCACGCCAGTCGCTACAACGGAGGGAACCTCCGCAACGCGCTGGCTCCCTAACCCCTCTCCCATTGGGAGAGGGGAAAAAGGAGAGAGGAAAGGGGTGAGATTTGCATTCCATCCAATTAAAATCCGCTATAAGTCAAAAACTAGCTTCGGTATCTATTTGCAAATCCCAGTTAAACATCCATGGTTCAAAGTATAAATTCTATTCCCGCATTTGATATTAAACAGCAATACCCTACCATCGAAGCAGAAGTGAATAAAGCTGTTTTAGAAGTTCTGGCTTCAGGTCGTTATATTGGTGGTACTGCGGTTACAGGTTTCGAGGAAAAGTTTGCTGCTTACATTACTACAAGTGAATGTGTAGCCTGTAATTCTGGAACTGATGCACTATATTTGGCGCTGCGGGCTTTTGATATTGGTGCTGGTGATCAAGTGATTACAACTCCCTTTACTTTTATCGCCACATCGGAAGTTATTAGCGCTGTGGGTGCAAAGCCGGTATTTGTTGATATTGATGCTAATACCTTTAATCTCAATATACAGCAAGTAGCAGCGGCAATTACACCCCAAACCAAAGCAATTATCCCAGTTCACCTATTTGGAGAACCTGTGGATATGACGGCATTAATGCAGGTCGCTACGGCTCATAATCTCATAGTAATTGAAGATTGCGCCCAGTCCACAGGAGCAAGTTGGGGTGGAAAAAAAGTAGGAAGTATTGGACATGTAGGTTGTTTTAGTTTTTACCCTACAAAGAATTTAGGCGGTTGTGGTGATGGCGGTGCAATCACTACCAATGAACCGAAACTTGCCGAACGCATCCGGGTAATTAAGGAACATGGACAGAAAAATCGCTACCAATATCAGGAAATTGGTGTCAATAGCCGTTTGGATGCGATTCAAGGGGTGATTCTACAGATAAAACTGCGTTATTTAGATATTTGGAATCAACAAAGACAAGCGATCGCATCTCGTTACCATGAATTCCTCAGTCATATTCCCGGTATTGTTACCCCACAGGAATTAGACAGAGGTGAAGGTGTTTGGAACCAGTACACCATTCGTGTTTTGAATAATAAAAGGGACTGGCTACGCACTCAATTACAAGAAAGGGGTGTAAATACGATGATTTACTATCCCCATCCCCTACATTTACAACCTGTTTACGAAAGCCTGGGGTATGCATCAGGACAATTACCTATATCTGAAGAAGTTTGTAGTCAGGTTTTATCCTTACCTATGTTTCCAGAACTTTCCCAACAACAGCAAGACCAAGTAATTTATAGTCTGAAAGAAGTTAGCAGTTTGTAGGGGCGCAATGCTTGCGCCCACCAGGTTTGTAGGGGCGCAATGCTTGCGCCCACCAGGTTTGTAGGGGCGTAATGCTTGCGCCCACCAGGTTTGTAGGGGCGGGGAAATCTTGCCCCTACAGGTGATGTAATGAGTTAGGAGTTTTTATTCGTCACTCCTGACTTTGGGCGCAAGCATTGCGCCCCTACCGTTAAATTTGGACGCAAGAGTTGCGCCCCTACCGTTAAATTTGGGCGCAAGCATTGCGCCCCTACTGTTAAATTTGGGCGCAAGCGTTGCGCCCCTACAAACTTCTAACTCTTAACTCTGTTCCCAGTGCTTCCACTAAACCACGCACAGCAGCAATCATTGCGACTTCGCTGTTAAGTTGGTTGATAGCGGAACCAACACCAACTCCAGATGCACCGGCTGCGATCGCTAATGGTGCGGTAACGTTGGAAATGCCGGAAGCGCACAGTACTGGTACAGAAACTGCACGGGAAATTTCGTAAGCTGCGGCTAAGGTGGGGGCTGCTTTTTCAATTAATCCTAAGGTTCCGGAGTGAGTTGGTTGGCTGCTGGTTCCACCTTCGGTTTGGATGATGTCAGCACCTGCTTTGACTAGTTCCTCTGCTAATTGTACTTGTTGGTCTAAGGTAAGTATGTGAGGAACGGTCACAGATAGGGTAATTTCGGGCAGCAAGGCGCGGGTTTGTTCAGTTAGGGCTAAAACCTCATCCGCTTCAAATTTGCGTCCCTGGGCGTAAAATGAGTCGAAGTTACCGATTTCAATTAAATCCGCACCACCAGCTACTGCTTGGACAAATTTTTCTGGTTCTACAGATGATACACAGATGGGCAAATTTGTCAATTTTTTCGCCATTTGTACCAGTTCAGTATCAGCAGCGATATCTACAAAAGTAGCACCACCGTGGTGTGCAGCTTTGATGGTAGCAGCTACACTGTGGGAATTGAAGTTGTTTAAGCCACTGATTACTTTGAGGACACAGCGATTGGTAAATGCACGTTGCACAGTCGGATGCATTGTCATAATTCGTCTCTTGAAGCTTTGAATTAGGATTATTTTACCGTTAGGGGGCACAATTGGACGGGCAGGGATGCCCATCCCACAAGAATTTTAGTGACATCCTCCCACACCAAATCAGAGATTATGATGTGGGCGTGTCCTCGAATCACTTCTTGGGCTTCCTGGTTTTTCCCTTGCGGGGTTTCGACACTTACCTAGATGAGGCAGCGCGTTGGGCGGGTTCCCCGACTTGAAGCGACTGCCGTTGAAATGAGTGTATCTCAACCCCCGGCAGACCGTCTGCACAGGCAGTTTCCATTCCGCCGTGTCCCGGCGTACTAATTGGTTGGTTCGTGTATTTAGAATTTTTCGCTGTCTTGAAAAGTTCCTTTAAGCGAGCGTCACTTGCTACAACGGGGGGAACCCCCGCAACGCAGTGACTTGGGAACCTCGCCAACGGACTTTTCGCTACTCAACTCACGGCGGGTGCAATTACAGCTAGCTTTGTGGGTTTTATGTATCGATATCTTGCATTTTACCATTTCGATGCTGGGGAGTCCATGTATCCCACATCTCCCTACGGGTAGAATGTGGGTCTTATAGCTCCCCAGACCCCACGAAAGATAATTTAGCTTTGTGCTTCATTTAGTTGCTTTCTTGCTGTCCCTAGTATGAAATCACTGCTGTTCCAACCGTAGCACTGCCATAAATGCTTCTTGGGGTACATCCACTGTACCTACAGATTTCATTCGTTTTTTACCTTTTGCTTGCTTCTGTAGGAGTTTCTTCTTCCGGGAAATGTCACCACCGTAACATTTAGCAAGTACGTCTTTCCGCAATGCCGGAATATGTTCACTGGCAATGATTTTACTGCCAATGGCTGCCTGAATGGGGACTTTAAATTGGTGACGGGGAATCAATTCTTTCAGCTTTTCAGCCATGGAACGTCCAACTTGGTATGCTTTATCTCGGTGGACAATCATCGCTAAAGAATCAACGGGATCGCCGTTAATCATTAAATCCAATTTTACCAAGGGGTTTTCCCGGTAACCAATTAGGTGATATTCCATACTGGCATAACCACGGGAACGAGACTTCATTTGGTCGAAGAAGTCCGTTACTACCTCTGCTAGAGGCAAATCGTAGGTAAGTGTTGTCCGTCCCTGAGTCAGATACTTCATGTCTTTAAATATACCCCTCCGGGTCTGGGATAACTCCATTAAAGTACCCACAAAGGTTTCCGGTGTAATCATTTCTACCTGGACGTAGGGTTCTTCAATTTTTTCCCGTTCGTTGGGAGGTGGTAAGTGACTGGGGTTATCAATGTAAAGTTCTTCACCCTTATTGGTGATCACCTTGTAAACTACTGAAGGAGCGGTAATAATTAAATCTAGGTCATACTCCCGTTCTAACCGTTCTTGGACGATCTCCATGTGTAGTAAGCCCAAGAAACCGCAACGGAAGCCAAAACCCATAGCGCTGGAGGTTTCCGGTTCAAATTGCAATGCTGCATCATTCAGTCGCAGTTTATTTAATGCTTCCCGCAAATCTTCAAACTGATCGGCATCAATGGGGAACATCCCACAGAAAACCATGGGATTTGCTTCGGTGTAACCGGGTAAAGGTTCCGGTGCTTTGGCTTTGCTAAGGGTAATGGTATCTCCCACCCTCGCATCCGCTACGGCTTTAATTGCTGCGGAGAGATAACCCACTTCCCCAGCGTGGAGTTCATCCACCGGCTTTTGGTTGGGGGAAAGTACACCCAATTCGTCAATTTCGTATTCTTTTCCAGAAGCCATTAAATAAATGCGATCGCCTTTTTTGAGCGTCCCATCCATTACCCGGAAGTATACTATTACCCCCCGGTAGCTATCGTAATAACTATCAAAAATCAATGCCCGCAGGGGTTCATCCACCGTGTTGCGTGGAGGCGGTACGCGCTCTACAATTGTCTCTAAAATCTCATCAACACCAATGCCCTCTTTGGCAGAGGCAAGAATTGCACCACTACAATCTAAACCGATAATTTCCTCAATTTCCCCAGCTACCCGATCTGGTTCTGCCCCTGGAAGGTCAATTTTGTTGAGAACCGGGATAATTTCTAAGTCATGTTCTAGTGCTAAATAAACATTCGCCAGGGTTTGTGCTTCTACTCCCTGGGAGGCATCCACCACTAATAAAGCCCCTTCACAAGCAGCAAGGGAACGGGACACTTCATAGGAAAAATCCACATGTCCAGGAGTATCAATTAAGTTAAGTACATATTCTTGACCATCCTTTGCTTTATAGTTCATCCGGGCAGCTTGCAGCTTAATTGTAATGCCGCGCTCCCGTTCTAGATCCATAGAATCGAGAAACTGTTCTTTCATCTGCCGTTTTTCCACAGTACCTGTGACTTGAAGTAAACGGTCAGCAAGGGTAGATTTCCCGTGGTCGATATGAGCAATAATACAAAAATTACGAATGCGAGCTGCGGGAACGTCAGTCATATAGTTTTTAGCTTTAGCAGCAATTAGATATTATAAAGAAATTACTTAACGTATTTTAATGCTTTCTGGACGAAGATGCCCTCAAAAAGGAAGAATGGAAATTAGAAAATATTTTTCGTACCTTCTTTATCCTCCATTTGTGTGAAACCCGTAGAAATTTGTCCGGCGAAAACATGTATGACTAGACGAATGAACCTGTAAGAATATATAAAGGTCTAGTTATTGCTTAGGCACTTATTAATTGACCAAAAGCGTACAATAAACATGAAGCAGGTGCAAGTCCGGCGGTCTGCTAGGACGATTGTAACCAGTAATTGTCTACCAATAGGAGCCTTATCAAGCTTTCTAGAGGTATTTTACAAACATCCAATCAGAGCGTCTAAACCCATGAATATGAAAGATCAAGCTGCTGAAGCTCAAGCAAGACTAGCCGATAAGGAAGAAATTGCGATTCACTTAGATCCGGAACTCATAGAACAAATTCGCCATTTAACCAATGACCCCAGTAAAGTGATTGAAGTGGCGATTCGTCAATGGCTGCGGGGTGAAACAACCAGAGACGATGAACTCACACGCACCCCCAAGCGGACACAGGTTCCACCCCGGGGTGAATGGAACGATTGATGTGCAAAACTAACTGTAAAGGTGAAATTAAAAAAATGTGAAATTTTGTCTCTGGGACTCCAAAAACCCCAAAAATACCCCATCAAATGTGGCATAGCTGTAAAAAATTATGCCAAACTTTAGGCAACAATGCGTACCCAACACAGAACTTATTAAACTAATTACTTTATGGGTTGCCTAATTCCTATCCAACTCGAGTTATGAGTATTACAGCTAAATCACAAAAATCAAATATATCATCCCCCAATCTTGAATCTATGACCACGCACACTGATGGCTCATTGTCAACCTTGGGAGCCGAGTTGGTGTACAAACAAGATGCATCAGGGCGCTATCTCAGTTTTTTTTGGCACCAAAGTGACGTTCCTAGGGAGTTAGGAACGACAGAAAATAGCCAAATATTAAATATTGAGCAAATAGTGAATGATGATAATGGCAATCAAACCTTTGTCCCCGTTGATGCAAGTGGCTATTTGCAAAAATTGCAGCAAATTTTGACCAATTTGGTTCCCGAAAAATATCAGTGTTGGTTTAGCTACCACCAGCATTGGTTGGAGTTTGAATTAGTCATCAGTCCAATTATGCCGAAATTAGGTAGCCCTGCCACAGAAGTTTTGGTAATGGGACGGCTACTGCAAATTAGTGCCCAAAAACCAAAACTAAAGCAGTCGTCACCACAAATCCGACAATTAAATCCTACTTTGCGATCGCAAAAGCACCAGCAGTTGATCAATCAAGTGACTAAAAATCTGGTGCGAACCTTAAATTTAGATATTATTTGGCAACAAGCAGTTGACAGTTTAGGATCAGCTTTACAGGTAGAGCGTTGTATTATTTTCCCTTACCAGTTTCCTAACTCCAGTGTCAAGGGGTTTGCAGAGTATCACCATCCAAAGCTGAGTCCAATCCAGGAGTTGGAAATAGATTTAGATTCTGAACCAGGATTTGCCCAGGCATTAACAAATTTAGTACCTGTGGTGATTGAGTCTCCCATTCATCCTCAATTTCAGCCACAAAAAATTTTGGTGGTGGCTACTTGTCATCAAGAGCAACCCAATGGATTGATTGCTATCACTTTATGTGATGAATGCTACCCATTAACCGATTTGGAAATGAAAGTGGCAAAGGAATTAGCGGATCATTTGGGAACAACCATTGCTCATGCAACTTTATATCAAGAATTAGAAATAGCTCGTCAACAAGCGGAAGAAGCAACTCGCCGTAAAAGCGAATTTCTTGCTAATGTTTCTCACGAACTGCGGACTCCCCTCAACGGTATGATGGGCTTTTTAAAGCTGATTTTGGATGGCATGGCAGATGATCCCCAAGAACAGAGGGAATTTTTAGAGGAAGCTTACGGTTCATCCGTATATTTACATGAAATTATTAATGATATTTTAGATATTGCCAAAATTGAAGCAGGTAAAATCGACTTAGAACTTCGTTCTGTGCTACTAGATGAAATATTTTGTGATGTGGAAGGCTTTATCCGTCCCCAAGCAGAGGGGAAAAACTTGAGCTTGCAAATGCAAAAGCCTGATACTTGTGATGAAATTATCATCAATGGTGACTACCAACGCCTAAAACAGGTAATGCTCAATCTTTTAGGTAATGCCCTCAAATTCACCCATGAAGGTGGAATTACGGTCAGTGCTGAGGTAGTGCGTAAAAAAGTTACATTTCAAGAGCAGCAGTTCCCCGGTATGGTGAGAGTGCGGGTAGCAGACACTGGTATTGGTGTTTCTTTGGATAAACAAGACAAACTGTTTCAGTTATTCTCTCAGGTGGATGGTTCTCGCACTCGCCAGTATGGGGGTACGGGTTTGGGATTAGCAATATCTCAAAAGCTAATAGAAGCAATGGGAGGAGAAGTGAATTTTTACAGTCTCGGTGAAGGGCTTGGTTCCACTGTGACATTTACAGTACCTCTGTATCAACAACCTGTGTTGCTTTCCCATTCTGATAGTGATTCCTCAGATTAGGTAATTAGGACTTACACAACTGGCATATTCATACTGTTTGTAGTAAAGGTTTTAACCCTTGTAACTCGTTAACTCGTTTCCAGGCTAAGCCTGGAAACGCATTTGTTGGAGGCTCTGCCTCCCATTAAGTCTGGAGGCAGAGCCTCCAACGGATGCATTACAAGGTAAAACCTTGTAACGAGGAACGAGGAAATCTCAAAGCAATTATTTTTGTTTGTTAACTCCAAACTATTGGAATTGGATCTAGGATCTAGTTAGAAACTGGCAAAATTAACTTAACTATCATTAACTGGTGTTAACAGAGGTATCAAATCATGGAAATCATGGAACTGACAAGTGATAACGTAGAAACTGTTTTGGATGAACTGCGTCCCTATCTTATGTCTGATGGTGGCAATGTGGAACTGGTAGAAATTGATGGTCCAATTGTAAAATTACGGTTACAAGGTGCCTGCGGTTCTTGCCCTAGTTCCACAATGACCCTGAAAATGGGTATCGAACGCCGTCTGCGGGAAACGATTCCGGAAATTGCCGAAGTCGAACAAGTGGTATAAAAAAGTTAGGAGTTAGGAGTTAGGAGTTAGGAGTTATGAGTTAAGAGTTATGAGTTGAGAGTTATGAGTTATGAGTTATAAGTGTAAAATTCATTCTTAATTCCTAACTCTACACTCCTCACTATCACCTATGTCTCACCCCCTATACGTCGCTTTTGTCTGGCATCAACATCAGCCCCTATACAAGTCTCCCAACAGTGGCACTTCCCAGCCTATTTCCCAGCATTATCACCTCCCTTGGGCGAGGTTGCATGGTACAAAAGATTATCTGGATTTGGTGCTGATTCTGGAGAACTATCCCCAATTGCATCAAACGTTTAATCTGGTGCCATCCCTAATCTTGCAACTGGAAGATTATGTAGCTGGGACTGCTTTTGATCCTTATTTAGAACTCACCCTTACTTCCACAGAACAACTTACTCCCCAACAGCGGCAATTTATCATTCAACATTTCTTTGACGCTAATCACCACACTTTAATAGATCCCCACCCCCGCTATAGCCAACTCTACGAACAACACCAGGAAAAAGGAGAAGATTGGTGTTTGGCAAATTGGCAAGCACAAGATTACGATGATTTACTGGCTTGGCACAATCTCGCTTGGATAGATCCCCTGTTTTGGGACGATCCCCAAATTGAAGCTTGGTTAAAACAGGGTCGAAATTTCACCTTAAGCGATCGCCAGCGAATTTACTCCAAACAACGGGAAATTATCAGCCGCATCATTCCCCAACATCGGAAAATGCAGGAGAGGGGACAAATTGAGGTTACTACCACCCCCTACACTCACCCTATTTTACCCTTACTTGCCGATACCAATTCTGGACGGGTGGCTGTGCCACAAATGACTCTGCCTTTACATCAGTTCCAGTGGGCAGAAGATATTCCCCGACATTTACGCAAAGCCTGGGATTTATACGTAGATAGGTTTGGACAGATTCCCCGTGGTTTGTGGCCCTCAGAACAGTCCGTTAGTCCGGAAGTATTACCGTATATTGCCCAACAAGGATTTAAGTGGATTTGCTCAGATGAAGCTGTTTTGGGATGGAGTCTGCGGCACTTTTTCCACCGCGATGGGGCAGGGAATGTCCAGGAACCAGAAATTTTGTATAAACCTTACCGCTTGGAAACCCCCCATGGTGATTTGGCAATTGTCTTCCGTGACCATAGATTATCAGATTTAATTGGCTTTACCTATGGTGCCATGGCTCCCAAACAGGCAGCTGCTGACTTAGTAGGGCATTTAGAGGCGATCGCCAAAATGCACAAACACCGACAGCCAGAACAGCCTTGGTTGGTTACCATTGCTTTAGATGGGGAAAATTGTTGGGAATTTTATCCTCAAGACGGCAAGCCCTTTTTAGAAGCTTTGTATCAAATCCTCAGTAATGAATCACACCTGAAATTGGTGACAGTATCGGAATTTCTGGAAAAATTCCCAGCCACAGCAACAATTAAGCCAGAACAATTACACAGCGGTTCTTGGGTAGATGGTAGCTTTACCACTTGGATTGGAGATCCAGCAAAAAATCGTGCTTGGGACTATCTTACCGAAGCCAGGACAATGTTAGCTAAACATCCCGAAGCCACGGAAGAAACTAACCCCCAAGCTTGGGCATCTTTATATGCTGCTGAGGGTTCTGACTGGTTTTGGTGGTTTGGGGAAGGACATTCTTCCAACCAGGATGCTATTTTTGACCAGTTATTTCGGGAACATCTAAGTGGTATTTATAAAGCTTTAAATGAACCATTGCCTGCGTATTTACACCAGCCCGTAGAAGTCCATATCCCCAGGGGAGATCATCGTCCCCAAGGGTTTATTCATCCCATAATTAACGGTATTGCAGATGAGCAAGATTGGGATCGAGCCGGACGTTTAGAAATTGGTGGGGCACGGGGAACGATGCACAATAGCAGTCCTATCCAGCGACTGTGGTATGGAGTAGATCACCTCAATTTCTACTTGCGGGTAGATTTTCAAACAGGAGTGAAACCAGGACAGGATTTACCCCCAGAATTAAATTTGTTGTGGTTCTATCCGGATCGCACCATGCACAACAGTCCCATTCCTTTAGAAGATGTGCCAGCTACAGCCCCAACTAATTACCTCTTCCACCACCATCTAGAAATTCATTTGCCCACCCAATCGATTCAATTTCAGGAAGCTGGGGAGCATTATCAATGGCATCCCCGGGCTAATCGCGCACAAGCGGCTTTAGATCAATGTTTAGAGGTGGCAGTTCCCTGGGCAGATTTGCAGGTTCCCCCAGATTACCCCTTGCGTCTGTTGCTGGTACTGGCAGATGAGGGGCGTTTCCGCCAGTATTTACCAGAAAATGTTTTGATTCCCATTGAAGTGCCTTAACATACATCTTGCACCATTTTCAATCAGGGACTTGCAATTTTGGCGTTGCTGAATCCATGTATGATGCAGGATGTTGTGTAATTCCAAAATCCTTGTTCCAGACGTTGCACTTGCTAGTCTGGAACACCCGGATTCATACTTCAAATCAGCAACGCCGCAATTTTTAAAATATCACATATTCAGGGCGCAAGCATTGCGCCCCTACAAATTTACTATTGTATTTGGGATAATTTATTTTTTGGCATTCCCTCACTATGAAGGGTGGAGGGACGACACCCAACACAATCGGTTGCGGTTGTTGGGTTACTCTGCTCAAAGCCGCACTTCTAGCCTACGGCAATGCTTACGCATACTCTAAGCCATGACCTGTCTACCGCGTCTACATGCTACCCCTCCGGGGAAGCAAGCTACAACCCAACCTACATCAAAAAGATTTGTCAGTCAATCAAATGACTTTAGTCTAACGCACCATTCTGTAAAGGTTTTGGTGTATCGTACCAAAGTGCGAACCATTTACATTTTTCCTATTCTCCATTTCCATACATCAAAGAATTGAGTCTTGGCAAAAATTTTCTGTAAATAATCAAAAATTTATATTCTATACTGGATAAATATAAATAGAGCCAAAATTTTCATGTCAGTAAAAACACGAAAATATTCTGCCTGTTTGAATACCTTTGATTAACAAAGTAGTAGATTAAGTATAAAAACGGAGAATTCCTGAGAATGACAGTTCTAATGTTTTTTGAAGATAAATTGAGTTTAAGTAAAAATTAAGGATAAGTAGATTAGCAATTAATTTGTAAAGTTTTTATTCTAAATCAGGTATCAAATTTAAGATAAAATTATGATTTTGCAAAGATAGAGTAATAATGCTAGCGTTAGAGAATATTTATAGTTAAATTAGGAAAATCCCAGAGTAGCTGTTCCACCTCAACCAGACTGCTTTTCCAATGAATAAGTGTTATCCGAAAACATCGAATTCTTACTTAGATATTTTAGAGCAAACTCAGCTTGGTCAGATGTATCTTTCCAAGCAGCTATTTTACAAACGTTATGAAATTCTACGCATTCTAGGCAGAGGTGGTTTTGGGATCACTTTTTTGGCTAAGAATGTGTCTTTACCTGGACAACCTTTATGTGTAATTAAACAACTTTGCCCCCAAGTCCGTAGTCCGAAAAAGTGGGAAAGAGCCAAAGAACGCTTTATGAAAGAAGCAAAAACTTTAGGTCAATTGGGTAATCATTCCCAAATTCCCATGCTTTTAGATTACTTTGAAATTAATGGAGAATTTTACCTAATTCAAGAATATGTACGAGGTTCTACTTTAGCTCGGGAAATAAAACGTAATGGTCCCAAAAGTGAAGCCGCAGTTAAGCAGTTTTTACGAGAAATAATACCAGTCTTACAATATGTCCATAACAATTATGTAATTCATCGGGATATTAAGCCCCATAATTTGCTAAGATGTCATGATGATGGGCGATTGGTGTTAATAGATTTTGGAGCAGTACGGGAAGAATTAATCCAAGCTACAGATAATTCCCACCAAAATATGGCAAGCACAAATTTTATTGGCACCATGGGATTTGCCCCTCCAGAACAGTTTTCCCTGCGTCCTGTTTATGCCAGTGATATTTATGCAGTAGGTGTAACCTGTCTTTATTTGTTAACAGGAAAATCTCCTTTAGATTTTGATTACGATCCCCATACAGGTGAAATATGTTGGCAAAAAGAAGTTCAAATTAGTAAACATTTTGCCGATGTTTTAAACAAAATGCTGAAGATTTCTTTAGAGGAACGGTTTAAGTCAGCAAATCAAGTTTTGTGGGCTTTAGGTATGGAATCCCATTTACCTAGTTTGACAGACTGTTTAACTACTCACAAGTTAAGTAACAATAATAGTCATGAACCAGAAACTAACTCCCAGCACATGTCCCCTGTAACACGCACTGCAAAGGCAATTCGGGAATGGAGAAAAAAATTAAATGCTAGAAATTCTCAGACTAACTTACATCCTCGGTTGTCTGAACTAAAAAATTAAAAATTTAATTTAAATAATAACCGTCACCTAATTCAAATCTCAGTTCAATACCCCAAGTCGTCTCTACGTGGAGCGTTTGCCCAGGGTAGATGACTAGATAAACATTTGATGTCTACTTAAGTAACTTTGTTTATTATAGCGGTTTTCACGCTTTGTGGAATACAAAGAGAATTGGTAGGGGACTTGCAAATAAAAAAATATCCCAAAATTTGGCGTTGCTGATTTGAAGTATGAATCCGGGTGTTCCAGACTAGCAAGTGCAACGTCTCTAGAAGGGTTTTGGAATTACGCAACATCCTGCATCATACATGGATTCACCAATGCCCAAAATTTGATAGTGGTACAGGCATCCTTGCCTGTATGATGGGCAGGCAGGGATGCCTACCCCACAATACAATATAAGATAATTTATTTGTTGGTATTCCCTAGAATTTGCAGGGGCAAGGATGCCCATCCCACTCATAGTTATTCTACACCCTCCGGAAAGGCTCCGCCTACAACCGAAAACCGCTATATTCGATACTTCACCTACTCTAAACTCGGTTGATTGCATCTTAAGCTTTAGTTGATAAATAACTTGTTAAAGTAAAACTGGCAGAATAATCAGGTTTTTGTATAATCAAAGAATATTAATTATATTAAATCAAAAATAGAGGCAAAATTAGCATAAATTGTTACGTAATTGTATCGCTTCATGAAATTAATATAGACGCGGAGTGCTATGCCGAAGTCTTGGAAAATGAATGTCGCAGGGTATACAGTTCACAGTTATCAAAACTCGTAAAGTCGCTTGCTTTTCGCATTTATAAGTCAAGATGGTGACCATTTTTCAAGTTAAAAGTGAAAAGTTAAAAGGCATTCATCAAGAATGTGTTTTCTATTTCTGTAATTTTTATTTCAAGGGATACTTTCTTGAATTTATACCCCTATGCTTAAGTAAGCTAGCCCTTCCGGCTGAAGTAATAAAGAAGAAGTAAAGAGTAATAAGTAAAAAATCAAGATAGCAACCTATCATGGTATCAGGTTCTCTTCATTAATGAAGAAAAAGCCGACTTGCTTCACCCTCATTCTCTAATTTGAGAGAGAGATTAAATTTATTACTTATTACTTGTTACTTATTAATTATTAATTATTACTTCTGAAATGGGTATTTATTCTGTTTACTTTTATCTTTTTAGTTTTAACTTTAGTGCCTGTAACTGAACGCTGATAACTGATTAATTATAAATTAAGATGATCTGCTGCCTAAATCCTGATTGTCCAAATCCTCTAAATCCCGATGGCAGAAAATGGTGTCAAAGTTGTAACAGTCCATTAATATCATTGCTACGAAATCGCTTCCGGGTAATCCGGGTACTTTCTAATGAAGGGGGATTTGGTAGAACTTATCTTGCAGAAGATACAGATAAATTGTATGAACGCTGCGTTATCAAACAACTAGCACCAAAATTTCAAGGAAATTGGGCAATATCCAAAGCTATGGAATTGTTTCAACAAGAAGCCCAACGATTACAACAGTTAGGAGAACATCCCCAAATTCCAACTTTAATTGCTTATTTTGAACAGGAGAATTATTTATATTTAGTACAACAGTTAATTGATGGGCATAACTTGTTAAAAGAATTACAGTGGCGGGCAGCTTATAGTTCCCAAGATATTCAAGAAATTCTGCTAGATTTGTTACCATTGTTGAAATTTATCCATAATCGCGGAGTAATTCACCGAGATATTAAACCCCAAAATATTATTCGCCGTAAAAGTGATGGGCGATTGTGTTTAATTGATTTTGGTTCCTCTAAACAACTTACGGCAAGGGTACAAATGAAACAGGGAACTTCTATTGGTTCCCATGGCTATTCTCCCTTAGAACAAATCCGCGATGGTGCGGCTTATCCTGCTAGCGATTTGTTTAGTTTAGGTGCTACTTGTTTCCATCTTTTGACGGGAATTTCTCCGTTTAAGTTATGGATGGAAAATGGTTATGGATGGGTGAAAAATTGGCGGCAATATGTAAGAATTTCAATTGGGGAACAATTAGCAACGGTGATTGAAAAGTTATTGCAAAAAGATATTCAGTTGCGCTACCAGTCAGCGGATGAAGCCATTAAGGAATTGACTTTCCAAAGTTTGCCTCCAGTATCTTCACCAGCAACCCCAAGATTAGAATTACCCCCTACTCAGCCACCATCTGTAGCTAGACAATATGCCAAACTGATTAATTTACTCACAGCAGGTGCAGCTATTACCCTATTGGTATTGGGAGAATTTTGGTATCAACAATTTCGCAAATTAGAAAACGGTATTGCTTCTAGTATCAATCAATCACACAATATTCCCAGCCAAATTCAGCCTGCTACAATTCCCCAGAGTCAATTTTCCCTACTCAAAACCCTGGGAGGAAAAGGACAAGCGGTGGTATCTGTTGCCATTAGCCCTGATGGTAATTCTATTGCCAGTGCTAGCGATCGCACCATAACATTATGGAATCTTAACACGGGGGAGAAAATTTCTACCCTGAATGGACATTCTCAAAAGTTGAATGTCCTTGCCATCAGTCCTGATGGTGTTACCCTTGTCAGTGGTAGTGAGGATAACACCATTAAACTTTGGAATCTAGCCACGGGACAAGAAATTCGTACCCTCGGAGGACATCGAGATGGAATTCATGCCTTAGTATTCAGTAGAAATGGTTATATGCTTGGGGATGGTAGTGATGATAACACCATCAAAATATGGGATTTACGTACAAGAAAACAAGTATTTACCCTCAAAGGGCATTCATCTCGGGTAAGTTCCCTAGTAATTAGCCCAGATGGGAAAATTCTTGCTAGTGGTAGTTTTGATAATACTATTAAACTTTGGAATCTAAAAACAGGTAAAAAAATCCGTACTTTAGGAAGGCATTTATCTGGGGTAACTTCCTTAGCAATTAGCCCAGATGGGAAAATTCTGGCTAGTGGTAGTTTTGATAAAACTATTAAACTTTGGAATCTAGAAACAGCTAAAAAAATCCTCACCATAAAAGGGCATTCCCGAACAATTAGTTCCTTAGCAATTAGCCCAGATGGAAAAATTCTTGCCACTGGTAGCAATGATAAAACTATTAAACTTTGGAACTTGCAAACTGGGAAAGAAATTCACACCCTCAAGGGACATCAAAGTGGGATTAAATCTATTGCTTTTTCTCCAAAAGTATCTAATGCTGTTACACTTATTAGTGGTAGTAAAGATGGTAATATTAAAGTCTGGCGAGTGTATCCTTGAATCAGGAAAAAGAAAATAGGGAATGCAGAATGCAGAATGTAGAATGCAGAATGTAGAATGCAGAAATTAATTCTAAATTTTTCATGTCTTATTCTAAATTCTTACTTGATGAAGTTTTGCAGAATATCAAATCTTAGCTATTCTACAAGACCATGTTTAATCGCAAACCTTACCAGTTCTGCTCGATTGTTAGTAGTTGTTTTTTTCAATAAACTGCTAACATACTTTTCAACAGTTCGTGGACTCAGATGTAACCTTTGACCCATATCAACGTTAGAAAGACCATAAGTTAAAAGTTCCAAAACTTCCTGCTCTCTAGAAGTCAAGGATGAGAGGAACTGGGATTTCTCAATTTCACTGAACTGGGTTTGATGACTGTCTCCATGGTCTTTGGGAGAGAATCCGTACTCTGATTGAATGATTTGCGATCGCTCCAGAAGATTTTGAATTGCTGCTCCTAATTCTTCCAACTCAAAAGGCTTGGGTAAGTATAAATCACAACCAGACTGATAGCCCAAAATTCTTTCCTGGGTTTTAGTACGTCCAGTTAATAAAATTACAGGTAACAAACGCAATTTTGGTTGTTGACGAACCTGACGCACCAATTCATAACCGTTCATCCGTGGCATTACAATATCAGTGACAATTAAATCGGGATGGTATTGTTCTACCATTGTCAAAGCTTCTTGACCGTCTTTGGCTGTAATCACTGTATAACCAGCCAGATCAAGATAATCACTGATAGAAAGACGAGTGCCCATGTCGTCATCTACTACAAGTATAGTCAAGGGCATGGAACAGTATACCGTTAGAATTTATTAGTCAGACACTTGATTGTATAGCAATCCTGAACATAAAAGTGAATACAGACGCAGGAATGGAAAAATTTTCCTCCCACTATTTGTCCTCAAGTTTTTTGTTCTTCCTTTGAATTTAAACGAAAAAAAACACAACTGATATTTTAATTCTTTACAGGAACAATTGATACACAAAAACCGAATAGTCTTGTGTTATTACATCCTACAAGAAAATTACTTGTAGATGATTACCGATAGAACTTTAAATTTTCGATGGGAAATAGTCATCAGCAGTAAGTTTTGCAACGAAACTGCTGCTAATTGCCATTGAATTTGATTGTGAGTTGATTGATACTAACAATTTTAACAAATCCAAGGACCCGACTTCAGTAAACAATAAAAACCAGACATTCGTCAACTGTTGAGTACAATACAAGAAGTGAGGACGGGCAAGGATGCCCATACCACTCTTAATGTATTTGATAAGCGTGAAAAGGGCTATATTCAAATTTATTTTTAGCTACTCAATTAAGTAAAATTGCGGAACTTTTTCCTCACCCCTGGGTTCTGAATTTGATACACAATTGCTCTCAAATATAGCGCATTGCAACCGGGTGGAATAGAAACCTCACCCCCTTCCCCTCTCCTTGGTAAGGAGAGGGGTGGCTTTAGTTGGGGTTAGCAATAGCTAGCGAAAACCTTGGACAATGTTGTACAATATTGATTAAGATACTCGTCGCTTCCAGCAAGGCTTACCTTTAGATTAGGAAACACCACTGGTCTCATACGATGAGTTGAATATCAATACCAGCGGTCTTCTGCGCTCCCGTGGT
>JASJCY010000296.1 GCA_030065825.1 Nostocaceae cyanobacterium
TAATTTCTTTTGCAAAGAAGCAGAAGCAGACTCGAAAAATTCTTGAGCATCAATACTAATTAAAACAGTATAACTAGTATTTTCGTTTGAGTTGGTCAACAGAAATTACCTTACCTTCTTCAACATTTTTTTTCGCTTTCATCAAAGCTTCCTTAAAACCATTAATTTTCAATAATTCTTCAGTTGCTTCATCATTGTCTCTTGATGCTAAATAAGCCAAAAAATCAACAGCAACTAATAATCTTTCTGGTGAAAGTTGCTCGACATATTCTTGAATTTGTTGACGAATTTCAACTGTATTCATACAAAAAACTTTATTAGCTTTTATGATAAATTATATCGTAATTATCAACTGATGAGCGATCCCATGGCGGCTTCTGCGGAGTATCGCTTATCACCGTGTAGATAAATACATAAAAAAAGTTGTACAATTTTTGAAAGGCTTCTCTTGTAGGTGGTTTCATGCTTACCCATATGAGAAGCTGTACAACTTTATTATGTTTCGACAATATTATATTATACGTAGTTTTGCTTATTCAACTGTAACACTTTTTGCCAAGTTTCTCGGCTGATCGACATCTAAACCGCGTCTAGCTGCAATGTGATAAGCCAATAGTTGCATAGGAACCACAGTCAACAAGGGAGACAACAACTCATCCACCTCCGGCACAGGAATGATATCGTTAAACACATCTGCTGCTTCCCCATGATTTACCGGAGTTACCCCAATTAACCGAGAATCCCTGGCTTTGGCTTCCTGGGCATTAGAAATCACCTTTTCATACACACTTCCAGGAGTTGCGATCGCCACCACTGGCACTTTAGCATCTAACAAGGCAATCGGACCATGTTTCATTTCCCCTGCGGGATAACCTTCAGCGTGAATGTAGCTGATTTCTTTCAATTTGAGTGCCCCTTCCAAAGCGATGGGGAAGTTAATTCCTCTACCCAAGAAGATAAAGTCTTGGGTTTCTGCAAATTCATGTGCTAACTGTTCACTTAATTTTTCTTGGGTTTCTAAGGTAGACTCAATTTCCTTGGGAATATGACGTAAATCGTTAATGATTTCCTCTAACCTATCGGGGGAAATAGTGCGACGACGGGCTGCTAAATCCAACGCTAAGGCGTAAAATGCCATTAGTTGGGCAGTAAAGGTCTTAGTTGCTGCTACCCCAATTTCAATTCCTGCTAGGGTATTAATAATATGGGGTACCATATGACCCAAGCTGCTTTCAGGACGGTTGGTAATACCCAGAAGTCGCGCTTGATACTTTGGTTCTCTGCCCTGACGGCGTTCTTGTTCCATGCCCAAAGCCGCCAAGGTATCAGCAGTTTCACCAGATTGAGTAACGCCAATGGTAAGAGTATTCGGGGTTAGGGGTGCGGGGGCGTAGCGAAATTCAGAAGCATATTGTACCTGGGTAGGGATTCCTGCCAGTTGTTCAATTAAGTATTTTCCGATTAAGGCAGCGTGCCAACTCGTACCACAGGCGACAATTTGAATTTGTTCTAAATCTGCATAAAATTCGTCGGGTAAACCCAGATTAATGGGGGAATTACCTTCTGTGGTAAAGTAAGCTTCTAAACAAGCTCTAACTACCCCCGGTTGCTCATAAATTTCTTTGAGCATAAAATGCTTGAATCCCTGCTTTTCTACCATGGTGGGACTCAAACTCAAGAGACGAGGATGCTTTTTGAGACGTTTTCCAGCGAAGTTATAGACTTCTACCCCTAAAGGTGTCAGACGTGCCATTTCCCCATTGTCTAGGGGCAAAACAGCGCGGGTATAGGCAATAATTGCTGGGGTATCAGAAGCACAGAAAAACTCCCCTTGTCCAAAACCGATTACCAGGGGTGCTTGTTGGCGGACTACAATTAACTCATCAGGATAGTCAGCACAAATAGTGGCGATCGCAAATGCCCCTTGCAATTGATTAACTGCTTTTTGAACAGCTGCGAAAAAGTCAAGTTGAGAATCTTTTAAACACTCAGCGATTAAATGGGGGATAACTTCCGTATCGGTTTCCGAACGGAATTCATGCCCTTTTGCTTTTAGCTGTTCCCGCAGTTCCCGGTAATTCTCAATAATGCCATTTTGCACCACTGCCACCCGCATTGCCGTATCCATGTGGGGATGGGCATTATGTTCCTCTGGTTTACCATGAGTTGCCCAACGGGTGTGTCCAATACCAATTTGCGCCGGATTTTCTAATTGTTCTACCTTAGAACGTAGATTATGTAACTTACCCTTTGCCCGGACACAGTTGACATCTCCTTCCCATATCGTGGCTATACCGGCAGAATCATAGCCGCGATACTCCAACTTTTCCAGCCCAGATAGTAAAATCTCTGTTGCTGCTTGAGTGCCAATATAACCAACGATACCGCACATTACTCACACCACTCCATATTTGGGACGCTTAAATCCAGTATAAATATATAGTAGGTAACACAAACGTGAAATTTAGGCAAAGAAAATGTGTAAAGAAAAAAGGAGCATTTTGCTCCCACTATTACACAGTGCTTAGATTGTAGGCTTTCCAAGCTATATGATGATTTTGTAAGCCGAGAAGTTCCCACCACTGGTCAATAGTGGAAAATACCCGGCTTACAATTTCAAAGCTAATTGCTTGCTGAATAACAAATAAAGGAAAATTCCTTAGTAAGCTAGACCCATACTGCGAGTGGTTTCAGCCCCCAGGTAAACCCGGATGCTCAAAAAGTCAGTAGGACAAGCGGTTTCGCAACGTTTGCAGCCCACGCAGTCTTCTGTACGAGGGGAAGAGGCTATTTGTCCGGCTTTACAGCCATCCCAGGGAACCATCTCCAACACGTCAGTTGGACAAGCACGAACGCACTGAGTGCAACCAATACAGGTATCGTAGATTTTTACGCTATGAGACATTAAAAAGGCTCCTTTCCGAGTGATTTTCTCCGCGAAAGAATCATAATCAAGGCTTAGTTTACCGCAGGGGCTTAGCATTCGTAATCAAAAGGCTACATAACTTTAAAGAACGTAATAACTTGGGAACGGAGATGGGAAAATGGGGAGGTAGGGGCGGGGTTTGCCCGCCCAAAGATGGGGGAGAGGGGGAAGACAAGGCAGATGGGGAAGACAAGGCAGAGGGGGAAGACAAGGCAGAGGGGGAAGACAAGGCAGAGGGGGAGAGATGACAAATGAGAAATGACAAATGACCAATGAGAAATGACAAATAACAAATGACAAATGATGCGTTTAAAGTTGTGGCAATGGCTAGTATTAATAGTTCCTATGGCAACCATGATTATTTTCTTGGTTGTTGCAGCGGGTTTGCAAATTCATGCATGGGGTATCAATTGGATTTGGGGACTATTCACCCTCATATTCCTGGGTTGGCGGTGGTTGTTGGTAAAATGGACTCGACGTGAGTTATCGCAGATGGAAGCGGTAATGGCAGAAATTACCCAGGAAATAGAATCTGCCGTCACGGATGGGAAAGGAGTATCAACGGCAGATGATTCTACCAAACTTGCAGAAGCAGCACTCCAACAGATACTACAAGCAACACAAAATGACCCTCCTATTTGGGAAGACTGGCAAATTTTTTGGGAACGATGTCAGGATTTGGTGGTTGCTATAGCCCATATCTATCATCCAGAAGTTAAGTATCCCCTGCTAAATATCTATGTTCCCCAAGCTTATGGGCTGATTCGGGGAACTGTGGATGATTTGGATTTATGGATGCAAAAGTTATCTCCTGCTCTAAATCAAGTTACCATTGGTCAAGCCTATGAAGCATACGAAATCTATCAAAAGCTAGAACCTTCCGCGCGGAAACTGTGGAAAATTTGGAATTGGGCACAATGGCTGTTAAATCCTGCTGCAGCTGTAGCAAAACAAGTCAGTCAACGTTCTAGTAACCAAGCAAATCAGCAATTACTGAGTAATTTGGGTCAAATGCTGCGGGAAGCGGCATTGCGTAATTTATGTCGGCAGGCGATAATTCTCTATGGAGAGACTACCTTGCCAACTCTAGAATCTACCACCACCACACCACAGTTACCCCAGGCAAAAACTCAAACTCTCCGGGATATTCTGGCACAAGCCGAACCAGTGGAGGTTGTAGCACAAAAACCTGTTAATATTCTCCTAGTAGGGCGTACTGGAGCAGGAAAAAGTAGCCTAATTAATACCTTATTCCTTGCAGAAGTCGCGGAAATTGATGTATTACCTAATACTGACAGCATTCAGAATTATTACTGGGAAACTTCTACAGGTGAAACCCTAAACCTCTGGGATACCCCTGGTTATGAACAGGTAAACCGCAAGGAACTGCGAGATGTAGTCATTGAATATACCCAAAATGCAGATTTACTGTTGTTGGTAACTCCAGCCCTCGATCCAGCATTACAGATGGATGTGGATTTCCTCCAAGATATCAAAACAGAATATGCAGACTTGCCAGTAATTACCATTGTTACCCAAGTTGATCGACTGCGTCCTATGCGTGAGTGGGAACCCCCCTATGATTGGCAATTGGGAGAACGTCCTAAGGAAAGGGCTATTCGGGAAGCAACTCAGTATCGTGACGAACAGTTAGGCGATCGCTGCAATTTGGTTTTACCCATAGTTACTGCCGATAATAACACTGGTCGTGGTTCTTGGAATGTAGAGAAGTTATCATTAGCACTGATAGAAGCGATCGCACCAGCCAAACAACTACGTCTAGCACGATTTTTGCGTAACCAGCAGGCTCGCACTGTGGCAGCGGCAAAAATCATTGACCATTATACCTTCCAAATGGCAACTACCCAAGGACTAGCAGCAATGCTCAAAAGTCCCATTCTTTATTTCCTTTCCACCCAGTTTACTGGATCCCCGACTTTAGCCTATGTATTAGCAGAAAATATACCAGTAGAACAGTTACCTGTGGTGATTGGTAAACTACAAATGGCATATGATTTGTTCTCGTTGTTACATCCAGATACAGATGCAATTTATGGTATTTCTAAAGAGTTACAATCTCTGTGGTCTTTGTTAATTAAAAATCCTGTTTCCCCCGACCGTAACGCTTGGGCATTTGGTCATGCTTTAGTTGAATATTGGAGTCAAAATTTGACCGTGGAACAACTACGAAAAAAGTATGAGTACTATTTAAAACAGGTTTGATAACTATTTCCCCCTCTCAATCTCCTCCTAAATTTTGAAACTGGTTTTTATTCACAGTTTGGGTTTTAGCTGTGAGGATAATGACGGGAATTAACTGGGTTTTTTTATTAGTTCTTAACTGTTTTTTAATTTTTAATTTTTAATTGGTACTGAAGCGCAGAGTGGGAGAGAAACCAGGTTTCTTTTGGATTAAGAGAAACTCTTCACACTCAACTAATAGAAACCCGGTTTCTGTAGTTGTAACCTTTACCAAGAACTTCTGATAGCTAATTCCAAGTTGGTTGTAAATTACTCACCAAAATCACTGCTTGACGCACCAAGGGGACGAATACTAAGGATTTTTCCTCCCATACGATTGATACGCTGCATTTCTTGATTCATGCGACTGTAAGGAACTTGGATAAACACACTACTACTAGTGCGAAAAGGATAGTTGTTGAGGTCGTTTTCTTCAGTTTGTTTTAATCCACTTACCTCATACACAAAAATGCGGTTAGATGGTGAACTGGAACGACCACTAATTGCAGATGTACTCAACATATGATCTGTTATCTCCTAAGTTTTTTCTATGCCTTAGTAATGCTGGCAACTTTACCACCCATTTTCTGAATTTGTTGCAGGGTTGTTGATAGTTGATCGTAAGGAACTATCAGGGCTTTGTTAATGCGACGTACTTTGGGATATCTAGGCAAATTCATGCTAGATACTTCTATCCGATATACAGAACCTCCTCTGGTGGGAGTTTTAAAGACTTTGTTAGGAACTGTACCTTTGACAGAAGGTCGATAAGCCCAACCTTCACCACTTCCTGAAGGGTTAATGACCGCAGAAACACTGTTACGAGCCAAATCCATCGCTAGACGAGATGACTTACCTGCAACTTGAGAGCGATCACTATTGGCATAGCCACGATACAACTGAAACATGCGGGTAAAGCCAACAGTTTTTTGCTGGGTTTGGGTAGCAAAACCTCGATAGTAGGGTACGATGTTGTCGCCAAAATTTTTGTCATATTCAGCAGAATCAATGTAAGAATTAATATCTGCTTCAAAACCCTGATTTTGGTAGAGGTCTAGATGATAAATTACCTCAGATTCATCATAGGGAGCACGACCAAGTAAATGCTTTAAATTCAACTCAATCACGCGAGTTTGGAAACTATTGTACAGGAATTTCGACTTATACAACTCCGAAGTTGCTACAGCCCGGACAAAATCTCGGACATTAATTGAGCCATTACACAACAAAGATTCTGCACTCCTTAGCCTCTCGGAAGCCATGATGTAGTCATTACCCAAAACTTGCCGATAAACTGCTGTAATTGCCACCTGAGCTTCCTCAGGAGTCCAATTAGGACGCAATTCCACTGGCTTGACATTCTCAAAGGCAGAAACTCCCAAACGAGATGCTGCTACTGTAATTGCCACGCTTGTTTTCTCCTGAAAATAACCTGTAAATGTTGGTATTGTAAAACTATTTAGACCTCAACCATTGTTAATGCCAAGAATCTGACAAGCATCTTTATTTAATTTTTGTAAAGTTGCCCAAAGTCCTTCCTAGGGAACTACATACTCCAATAGGGTTAAAAAATAGACATCTGGTGAAAAAGAATGTTCCAGACGTAAAATTTTACGTCTGGAACAAGGGTTGTAGCTCACGCATATTTAATTTCCACCAGATGTCTAATGAGTGAAATTTGAGGGAAACTAGTGTTCTGTCCCATTAGTTTTGATGGCTAGTTTTATAGTCATATTTATATGACTTTGACTATTAGACTGGGACTTATAGTCCCAGGTGGGTGTGATGGAAACCCCATCATATTTTATGGGACAAACCACTAGTTT
>JASJCY010000297.1 GCA_030065825.1 Nostocaceae cyanobacterium
GGTGGACTACTAGTGTTCTGTCCCATTAGTTTTGATGGCTAGTTTTATAGTCATATTTATATGACTTTGACTATTAGACTGGGACTTATAGTCCCAGGTGGGTGTGATGGAAACCCCATCATATTTTATGGGACAAAGCACTAGGCTTTCTTCGGTAAATATAGCGGTTTTGGGTTGAGTGTAGACGCGCAGCGGCTACTTACCAATATGCCGTACCGTCACACCCGTTGCAATTTTTTTCCCATTCTCAACTCGCACCCCACCTTCAGGCATGGGTGGACCATCGTGATCTCGAAAGTAAAGCGGTAGCCCTTCTGCGAACCAGATCGAAGAATCGAAGTTCAGCTCCTGACGCTGATGGTGAATATGGATGTGGGGTTCACTTGAAGAACCGGAACTGCCGCATTGGGCAATTACCTGTCCTTCTGACACGCGCTCTCCTGTCTTGACGCGAACACTCCCAGGCTTGAAATGACCAATCGCCAGGTACGTCCCCGTTTCGTCCAGCTTGATGACGACCAAATTAGCAGGATTTTTAACCAGCGCCTCGCCGTTAATCGGTGTATCCGGCTCCCCATCATGGGCTAGTGTGACAATTCCGGCGGCGGGAGCCACCACAGGGACACCGTAACAGCCATAATCGGTCACTTCGGGACTGTCCGTAAAGTATGGCTCTACAACAAAATCATATGCCCAACGGGCACCGGGGATAGTAACATGAAAGTTAACGTCTGCCCTATCTCCTCCCCACGCTGTTTTGAGGGGGACATTGGCTGGCAGGCGCACCGTGGCGGCAGGTTTTGTGGTATTAATAGACGCTGGATAGGGCAGGGATAGATCCGTAAAAGTTGGCACTAAAAACAACAGCGATCCTAACGCGGTGATGATGATACGTTTGCTGACACGCCGCCGTTTGATGGCATATAGTACAGCGTCAATCAGGAAAATCAAGCCTAGGATGAAAAGAATTGTTGTGTTAAAGAGGATACCCCATGCCCACGCCCTGGCTATTCCCCCCAAAAGTATCATAACTAACAGGCATATCGTCACCAGAAGCATGATGAGGATCGGCATCCAACGCAAGATGCGTCGAACAGCAGAATTTTTGACGGGATGTCTAGATCGAGATCGAATTTTTTCCATCGTAGACTCCTTAAATTTGCTTCAATTGCTACTTTGTGTAAGGAGCTAAATTTTTACCGTAAGGGACGGGAGCAACGCGATTTTGTGAGATCGGGGTATAATTCTCAATTTCATGACTCTATTCTCAATAAAACCAGTATTTTGGTTGCGATACTCCCTCCGCGAGTGGTTACCGCCAATACATCCCGAAATAGCCTATTTAGGGCATCAAATGTTTATGTTGCGCTTCTTAGTTTAAAATCCACTTTTAAGCCGCCAGTATATCTAATTACACATCAAAACCAGTTGACCTTTAATTGCTGATGTATCAATTAACTCATGGGCATAGACAGCTTCACTGAGTGGTAAGCGATCGCTAATAATAGGTTTAATTTCCTGACGCGCTAACATTTCTAGCAGTTTTGTTAAATCCTCGCGGAACCATTGAGGATGACTTTGTTTCAGGCTAGCGATACTATAAAACTCAGCTTTGCGTCCATCAGGAAGCAGTTTTAACAGGGACAACAACAAGAAACTGTAAGCAATTCCCAATATTCTTGCATATTTCTGCTTCAGCGCACTGGAAAACCCGTAACTAATCAGTCTTCCACCCCTGCTTAGTGTTTTGTAAGACTGGATTAAATGGTTGCTACCAATCGCATCAAACACCACATCTACACCGTCATGGGTGAGAGTGCGAATCTTTTGCACAAAATCTTCCCGCTTATAGTCAATGGGAATTCCCCCCAAGCCATAAATTAGTTCATGTTTACCTTGGGAAGCCGTACCATACATTTCTAAATCGGCTCTTTTGCCTAATTCTAGTAAAGCCGTACCCACACCCCCAGCTGCACCGTGAATTAAAATTCTTTCTCCAGGTTTAACCCTAGCAATACGGTGTAACATTTGGTATGCGGTGACATATTGCAGCACTAAACAAACTGCTTCCTCTGCATCTACCGTTTCTGGTATGGGAATTAATTCTGTTGCGGGTAAACATAAATACTGGCTATATCCACCCACAATTGTTAAAGCTACTACTCTTTGTTGCAGTTTTAGATTAGATACTTGGGAACCAATTTTGTCCACAACACCAACAATTTCATAACCAGGAGAAAATGGCGGTTTTGGCACTCCTGGATACAATCCTTCCCGAATTAAAATATCAGTAAAAGCTACCCCTGTGGCAATTACTTTGACACGGACTTCATCAGGTTTTGGTTCTGGTAATTCCGCATCAATTAGTTGCAAAACTTCTCGTCCACCATGACGGGTGATAATAACTTGTTTGTAAGTCATGGTTCCTCCTAATTAGCCCGGTTATTTCCATTGAATGCGTGCGGGTTTTCTTTCAATCCAATTTCTATACTTAAACTTGGGATATCCCAAAGCAATTCCCCCATAAATTTTGTGGTCTTTTGGTAATCTTAATAAGTTGGCAATTCGATTTTCCCAACATGCTGCAACAACAAAACCCGTATAGAAACATCCCAATTTCAATGCTTCACACATTAATGCAGAATTTTGTAGTGCCAAGTTTGCATTTACACCTGCAAATCCAACTTGTCGATCGGCATGGAAAAGTATTAAAACTGGAGCATTATACAAAATAAGGTCATTACCATCATCGTAAGCCTTAATAATGTTCATAAAGCTGTTGAGCATCTCAATTGCTGCCTCAACTTTTTTCACACCGATCGCATTCAATAGATTACGAATTAATGGATAGGTCATTGGCTTGATGAACAATACCATTCGCCGATAAAAATCGATAGATAGCCTAACAATTTCTGCTAGAATCGCTTTATCTTGGATAACAACAAACTCGGTACTTTGAATGTTATCAGAACTTGGTGCAAATCTTGCCGCTTCGATAATTTGCTCAATAACTTCTTTCTCAACGGGTTTATTCCTAAATTCTCTAACAGAACGCCTATCTCTGATTAATTCCAGCACTTGTTCAGCAGAAGGTAGTAATTCTGGATGTATGGGATGAATCGAACCTGGTGGAAAGTCTGTATGGGTAATAGCTTCAGTAGGACAAATAGCAACGCAATGACCGCAGGATATGCATCCACTATCTAGTACTTGAGGAACAGTACCTTTTTCTGACTGAAACAATAGCCTTTCTGGACAAATTTCTACACAGATTCCACAATGTTTACATTTTTCTTTTTCGATTACTATTGGAGACATATACACCTCCATTGGGAATGGAAATATTTGTCTTTATTTTGAATAGTAAATAAACAATTTGAGGAAGTTGTGAGAAATAAAGTAAAATTTGGCTGCAATCATCGCACCGAACATCCGGTAACTCATATCTTGCACCTATCCGTATAAACCAGGAAAAACTTAAAAACAGCGCAATAAAGCTACATTATTTTACTTGGCTTTTATCGCTCAATTAAGCTTTTAGCCTTAATACTGAGTGATTAAATTACATCAACTTTTCTTGGTGCAAGATGTGAGGTAAGCGACACCGAACTGTCCCACTATAAATTTCCGGCATTGGTGAATTAAGGGATGAATATGAGTGGTGCAGGCCGGAGTGCCTGCCTCATAAGTACAGAAAACGGGCAGGGATGCCCCGCAGTCGCTACAACGGGGGGAACCCCCGCAACGCGCTGCTCTCCGTTCTACAAAGCATTCCGGCCCATCCCACAAAACCATCAAAATCATCCCGCATTTATGCAACGCCAAATTTCCTTTGAATACCCCTCTTTTATTGAGATAGGGGAAAGGGGTGGGGGGTAATTAGCCTTCAGCCTTCTTTAGCTAAGATACTGCATAATCATAGACTCCATTTGCACAATACCAATCGGCTTTTTCAGATACAAATTGACTAATTCATTATTTGTCATACCCTTACCCTGAGGTGGTGTCATCATAACTATAGGTACATCTTGTAAATTTGGCTGTTGTCGCATTTTGATCAACAAATCTGAAATGCAAACATCTTTTTTAAATTCGCCATCCAACAATATTAAATCTGGCTGTTCCTTGCTTAACTGTTCTAGGAAATCTTCACCATCTACTATGGATTCAACTTGATAGCCAATTGTTTGCAGATAATCTTGTAGTCTATTAGCAGTTTGTTGTTCATTTTCTAGCAGTATAATACGCTTAGTTCTAGAAAGACTATGGTGGGTTGGTTCTTCTTCAAAGGCTTCCCCAAAAGATGATTCTGGGTTAGTTATCTGGGATATATAATCCGGTTGGGGAGATTGAATTGTCTGGAAATTTTTTTGTGAGTTAGAATTCTCCTCAAAAGAAGTTTCTCCTAATTCTTCATTTAGTTCATCTGACAGAAAAAGTGTAAACTCACTACCTTCTCCTAACACCGATTTTACTGTTATATCTCCACCATGCAAACGGGCTAACTTACGGGTTAATGCTAAACCTAAACCAGTACCTTCATATTGACGATTTAAGCGACTATCCAGTTGTTGAAAAGGTTGAAACAGCAATTTTAATTGTTCTGGATCGATGCCGATACCTGTATCTGATACAGTAAATGTAAGTCCTGTGGATATTTTTTTGACTTCTAAAGAAACTTTACCCGCTTGAGTAAATTTAATCGCATTGGTGAGTAAATTCAGCAGCATTTGTTTCATGCGTCGTTCATCAGCAATGCAAATATCTGCTTGGGGGTCGATTTCTGTTGTTAGTTGTAATCCCTTCCGTTCAGCGCGATCACTAACTGTGGAAATTACATAATTACACAAATCTTTTACTTGCAACTTAGACAATAACAGTTCTTCTTTACCAGCTTCTACCTTAGATAAGTCAAGAATATCATTAATTAGTTCCAAAAGGTGTTCGCCACTACCATAAATACAATTTACATATTCCTTTTGTTTGTCATTAAGATTACCAACTATTTCTTGTTGCAACAATTGAGATAAACCCATAATTGCATTTAGGGGAGTGCGTAGTTCGTGACTCATAGTTGCCAAGAATTCGCTTTTTGCCCGACTACCAGCTTCTGCTGCTTCTTTAGAAGCGCGTAATTTCAATTCTGTTTGTTTACGAACGCTAATATCTTCAATCATTGCCAAGAAAAATTCAGGTTTGCCATTGATAGCCGGAATTAAAGAAATATTTAGATGAGTCCAAAGTAATTTACCATTTTTATGTAGAAAACGCCTTTCCATTTCCAAGTGGTTGCAATTTCCTGAAAGTATTTGTTTATAAAGCTGTGAATCTTTCTTTTGTTTGACAATTACATCTGTAAACCGTTTACCAGATAATTCTTCTTGGCTATAGCCTAACATCTGACAAAGTGCGGGATTGCTATCGACAATTCTGGCTTTCATATCTACCAATCCGATACCAATAGAGGAACGCTCAAAAATTGCTCGAAATTGCACTTCATTCTGTTTTAATTCCCATTGATAAGGATTTGCTTTACTGGTTTTTATTCTTTGAAAATTAGAATTTACTTGATGCTGCTGTCTTTCTAATGCACATAGCAACCTCCGTTGCAACTGTTGGGGTGTGATTTCATTTTTCACTAAATATTCCTGGGCACCCCTCCTTAAAGCTTCTTGGAAGGCTGTTTCATCTTCTCGATTACCAATTACTACAATTGCTTGTTTGGGAGCCAGTGAGTGCAACTGCGATATAATTTCTAAATTACCATTACTGGTAATAGATAAATCGACAATTAACACATCAATGGTTACAGTCTCTAAAGTAGATATTGCTTCTGGTAATTCCCTTACTGATATCCACTGAAACTGGGGTAACTTTACTTGTCTGAGTATTTCTTCTATCCACCCAACATCTTTGTGAATATTGGCAAAGGTTGTATCCCCAGCCTCTGTAATATTTCTACTGTTATTAACGTTGCCATCGATAAGTAGGAGAATATTAATTTTTTTTAACGCCATGCTTTTTACCACTAAAGCAGGTTGACAAAACAAGCGATCCAATTATTCATGTAGTTAACACACCGGAATACACCTGAGCAAAAAAACGAAACAGCCCATTGTGAACCCCTCTAAAGTTATAGCAACTGCCGGGGTTGATTGAGAATAATTAATCGCGAAAACTAGCCATTTTCCCTTGATCAACTAGGTTTTTTGGTTTTTTTAATTATGGTGCATTGCGGTGAGCATACCACAAGGGGGAAGTCAAAAGTATTACTCCCCTCCCCCTAGAAGATTAGCGAGTTGAGTGAGACCCAAAACAGGGGGAAGAGGGGGAAGAGGGGGAGAAATTTTTATCGGTAATCTGAAAACGAGAAGGGAGTAAACCTCCTGGCAACAAATGAAACAAACACTCAAAATCAGAAAACTCCATTTTTTATCAGGGTTTCAGTGAGTGTTTCCAAGAAAGTTAATAGAATTACGCCAAACTCAGGAAAAAGCATATCGTAACCCGATTACGGTGATAGCTTGCTATTGCTAAAAGCCTCCCGTCTCAAACCCAGAAGTACAGTAGTTTTATTTACGTCATGTTGTACTATATAATTATTAATTAGGATTAATTAGGGTCAATAATTGTGCCTCGTAAAATATTGGTGAACTAATATTGGTGAACTAAACCTTGTGAGTAAAATTTTACGGTGAATTTTAATTACTGAAGTAACAACATATACTGTTTAATTATAAATCCCAGATGAATGTTACTGGTAAATGTTCCCATTTTTCAATTCAAAAAGTTACTTTTAATTATCCCCACTTACTTATCTAAAAGGTTCAAAGGCTTTTTGGCGATTGGCTAGCCTGATAACTGTTATTTCTTAGAACTCTCTTTTCCCTGTTAAGAGTTCCCTATTGCCTATTCCCTATTCCCTGAGTAAACTAGAATCCCCTGATTGACTGACAAATCTTTTTGATGTAGCTTGGGTTACTCTGCTCAAAGCCGCACTCAAAGAGAAGCCACGACCTGTCTTGCGCGTCTACATGCTACCCCTCCGGGGAAGCAAGCTACAACC
>JASJCY010000081.1 GCA_030065825.1 Nostocaceae cyanobacterium
AACGGGGGGTAGACGACGGTCGGGAGGCTTCACTCTCAAAAGAAGCCGCTCCGCGTCTACGGAGAGTACCCCAACGCCAGTTCACTCAACGCGCTTAACCCGCGCACGTGACTGGCTCCGCAACGCGCTGCCTCGCTTTCTCAATGGTTGCCCTTGAATGGTGCAAGATATGACTTCCCCCAAAGGAGTTGACCATTCTTAATAAAAATTAAGAAGAAAATCAACTTCTATTAATTCTGCTTCATTACAACTCCTAGGTTTGCGACAATCAAGGGAATGTGAATTAATTAAGACCCCGTCCTTAAGGACGGGGACTCATTTTGGTTGCTTGTTAGTAGTTAAGACCCCGTCCTTAAGGAGGGCGACTCATATTTGTTTTTTGTCAATAGGTACTAATCACTAATAAGCGCTAACCATTAACCAAACATCATAGTCCAGCACTTATTTAGACACATTTAGTTGCAATTAAAGGGAGAATAAAAGAGTGAAATTAGCTTACTGGATGTATGCGGGTCCCGCTCATATTGGTACACTGAGAATTGCTAGTTCTTTTAAAAATGTCCACGCAATCATGCACGCACCATTGGGTGACGACTATTTTAACGTCATGCGCTCAATGTTGGAGAGGGAACGGAATTTTACCCCAGTCACAGCTAGTGTGGTTGATCGCAATGTATTAGCGCGGGGTTCTCAAGAAAAGGTGGTGGACAACATCACCCGCAAGGATGCTGAAGAACACCCTGATTTGATTGTCTTGACTCCTACCTGTACTTCCAGCATTCTCCAAGAGGATTTACAAAACTTTGTAGAACGGGCACAGTTAGACTGTAAAGGAGATGTTTTATTAGCGGATGTCAACCATTATCGGGTAAACGAACTCCAAGCTGCTGACCGGACTTTACAACAAGTGGTGGAGTATTACATTAAAAAAGCCCGCAAGAAGGGAGAATTACCAACAGATAAGACGGAAAAACCCTCTGTGAATATTATTGGTATTTCTACCCTTGGTTTTCATAATCAGCATGACTGTAGAGAGTTAAAGCAGTTGATGACTGATTTGGGTATTGAAGTTAACGCTGTGATTCCTGAAGGTGCTTCTGTCCATGAGTTGAAGAATTTACCTAGGGCTTGGTTTAACCTCTGTCCCTATCGGGAATTGGGTTTAATGGCTGCTAAATATCTGGAAGCAGAATTTGGAACACCTTACGTAGATATTACGCCGATGGGTGTAGTGGAAACTGCCCGTTGCATCCGTAAAATTCAGCAAATAATTAATGCCCAGGGTGCAGAGGTAAACTACGAAGAGTTTATCAATGAACAAACCCTATATGTATCCCAAGCAGCTTGGTTTTCTCGTTCCATTGACTGTCAGAACCTAACTGGTAAGAAAGCCGTGGTATTTGGAGATAATACCCACGCTGCGGCTATGACCAAGATTTTAGCACGGGAAATGGGTATTCATGTCGTTTGGGCAGGAACTTACTGTAAGTATGATGCGGATTGGTTCCGGGAACAAGTTAGCGAATATTGCGATGAAGTCTTGATTACTGATGATAACGCGGAAATTGGAGATGCGATCGCTCGTGTGGAACCATCCGCTATTTTTGGAACGCAAATGGAACGTCACATTGGGAAGCGTTTAAATATACCTTGTGGGGTAATTGCTGCACCAATTCATATTCAGAATTTTCCCATTGGTTATAAACCATTTATGGGTTATGAAGGTACAAATCAAATTGCTGATTTGGTCTACAATTCTTTTACTTTGGGAATGGAAGATCATCTTTTAGAAATCTTTGGTGGACATGATACCAAGGAAGTTATTACTAAGGGAATGACTGCTGAGTCTGATTTGAATTGGACTAAGGATGGTTTAGCAGAATTGAATCGAATTCCTGGTTTTGTGCGGGGTAAAGTGAAGCGAAATACTGAAAAATTTGCTAGAGAAAGGGGGATTAAAGATATTTCTGCTGAGGTGTTATATGCAGCAAAGGAAGCTGTGGGAGCATAGTAATTTAGCTGATTTATTGCATCAGTGTAACGAGGTTTATTGAGCATGAATCAATCTAAAAACCTTAATTTTTCGTCGAGAAACCCTGTTTTTTTTGCTGTCGTTAAAAATGGTGCAAGATGTAAGTTAGTGTAAATATTCTTAGGGACGCAAGATTATTGTGTCCCTATCTTTTTTCTGTTTACATCTGTGGTAATTTGATTTTTTATATGGCAATAGTCAAGAGTATTATGACCGAAGGTCTTCGACCTTCAAGGAAGAAGGAAGAAGTGCTAAAATATAGCTAGTTACTTCAAACATCGCTCAATGGTGTAGGACGAACTAGGAACAATGAAGGAACAATGAGTATTTTCGTTTTCTTGAAATAGCTTTAGACAGCTTCAGAGAACTTGATATACAACTAATAATTGCACGCATGAGTTGGTTTAGAAGCGTGAACCTCAACTATTTTCGCTCAGCAATGAATTAAGTTGATGAAATGCAAAGAATAATGGTTTGTGTGCCCAATAAATTGAACAAATCTTCTAACAACTCAATTGGATACAGGTTAAGCATCGTAAAAGACGGGTAAAGTTTGGTAGGAGTGCAAGCTTCAACACAAACATAAAACCGCTCAAACCCTCTTGTGCTCAAACCCTCTTCCTTCCCTTTGACATTCTAAAACACCATGATTGAATCATACCAATTTCAAAAAAGAATGCGACACATAATTGATTGGTAGGGATGCGGAAACCGCATCCCTACAATTGGATCTGTTGCAAAGATTTTTTGATTTGGTATCACAGCAAGGATTTCACTTTTCAATTTTGAATTTTTAATTTTGACTTTTGCTATATGTTCAGCACTACCAATTTCAGCGATATCCAAACCCATTGGGCAAAACCCTGTATTGTTCAACTAGCAGAAAATCAAATCGTTAAAGGTTATCCTGACGGTAAATTTCGCTCTGATGGAACAGTTACTCGTGCTGAATTTGCTGCACTATTAATGAAAGCTTTCCCAAATAGCGAAGCGGTACAAAATGCAGAGGATTATACTGATTTATCTGATAAGCACTGGGCACATGAAGCTATTAAGTTTGCCACAGAAAGGCAGTTTTTTACAGGTTATCCTGATGGTACTTTTAAGCCAGATGCCAAAATCACTAGACTCCAAACTTTACTCATTTTTGCTAATAGTTTAAAATCAGAACCTAATTCGCCATCAGATACAATTTTACCGAAGTATTTTGATGATGCAGCTTTAATTCCTAACTACGCTAAATCAGCAATCACAGTTGCTACAGAATCCCTATTTGTTGTCAACTATCCGAATGTAAAACAACTGCGTCCTAATCAGCCATCTACAAGAGGAGAAGTTGCAGGATTATTCTGTCAAGCTTTGCAATATAAAAATGTAATTCCCTCCAAATATGTAGTTGGACATTATCCTTTTACGATTCAACCCCAATTTGATCAAGCGGAGGATTTTTCTGATGGAGTAGCTTGGGTCAAAAGTGGGATTAAATGGGGATTAATTGATAAAACTGGTAAACTCCTAATTAAACCAACTTATTATTTTCATGAATCTTTTTCATCTGGATTAGCTTTAGTGACAATTGGTGGTAAATATCGCTATATAAATAAAGCAGGTAAAATAGTTATAGCCTTGAATATCGAAAGAGGTTATTCCTTTGCTGAAGGTTTAGCAGCAGTTAAAATAAATGGTAAATATGGCTATATAAATCCCCAAGGTAAAATTGTTATTCAGCCCCAATTTGAAGTTGCTAATAGCTTTGCTGAAGGTTTAGCTGCTGTCAAATTCCAAGGTAAATATGGCTATATTAATCCCCAAGGTAAATTTGTGATTTCACCCCGCTTTCGTTGGGTATATTCTTTTAGTGATAGTGCAGCATGGGTTAGTAATATTAATGATTCTAAATCTGGATTTATCGATAAAACTGGCAAAATGCTATTTTTAGATGGTAATTATACTTTGACCGATGTTACTGGTTCTTTTACTGATCCTCCTGGTTCTTTTGCTAATGGTTTAGCACGAATAAGTACGACTAGTGGTGAAGGATTTATTGATAAAACAGGTAAATTTGTGATTCCACCACGCTTCAAATGGGCACAGCAATTTTCCGAAGGTCTATCAGCAGTATATAATGGTAGTAAAATCGGCTTTATTGACACAAAAGGAAAAGTAGTAATTCCTTTAAAATGGTCTGGTGCAGAGTCTTTTAAAGAAGGGTTAGCCAAGGTAGGTATTAATCGGGGAATAGACTACGTTGAAAAATCAGGTATCTTTGAGAGAAAACCCCTATCAGGTTATATCAATAAATCTGGTAAATTTGCAATTTTTCCTCAATTCGATGCAGCTAGAAGTTTTTCTGAAAATATGGCAATTGTAGGAGAATTCAATAGTAATACAAAACAATTTAAGTGGGGTTATATTCGTAGTCCCCTGAAGTGAATTAAAATTTAAGAATTGGTGTGAATCGTTAGAAGTTTACCTCTACCAATCTCTCAAGCTATGATCTACTCATAAGGTTTACAACATTAGTAACCAATTACTATGTCCAAACAGACGAACTTGACTGATGCTACCGCTAATCTCCCTCAACTTTGCAAACAAGTAGTTGCAGATAGAGATGTGGTGATCATTACACAAGAAGAAGACGAAAGCGTTGCTTTAATTCCTGTTGAAGAATTAAATACTTTATTAGAAACAGCTTATTTACTGCGTTCACCAAAAAATGCAGAACGTTTGTTAACAGCTTTACAAAGAGCAAAATCTAGAACTTTAGAACCTCAAAGCATCAACGAACTACGTCAGGAGTTGGGTGTTGACGAAGAAAAAGAATAAGAATGAAAACCAACCGCAAGAAATTAAAGTTCGGGATGCTGTTTTTCACCCAGAATTTCGAGAAGACCTAACCTATTGGGTAGAAACAAATCGCAAAACAGCACTACGCGCTTTGAATCTAGTTGAAGCAATTATGCGAGACCCATTTACAGGTATTGGTAAACCAGAACCGTTAAAATATTTGGACTCAGATGCATAGTGACGACGACTAACTCAAGAACACCCTATTGTTTACCTAGTCAGTGATGACCGCATCGATTTTCTGCAAGCACGATCTCACTATTAAATTATTAATTATAATCGCCTCATATTGATACTATACCCAACAATCTTAAGAAAATCTTAAATTGTCTTATTGCCGAGAATAGCTATGAAAAATTCATTATTTCTATAAATAAAATTAAAATTAACAAAAAGTACATAAAATATACATTGTAATATTGTTGTTACTGATTAAAGCTCTTAAACCTCAAAAGAATCATAATTTTTTCTAGACAACGATAAATTATGACAAGCAACCCGTAAACTAATTCGAGCTTTTTATCAACAGTAATTGCGATGTATATAAAAATATGTTTTACTCTTGTAAACAAAAAAATATACTATTTATCAGTGAGTTTTTTTACTGATTAAGGTCAAAAATTAAGAAGACAAATATTACAATACAAATTTATTACTTACACATAAAAATAGACAGCATGAATTTCTTGACAATTCACCGAAGTATCTGTTAAAACACTGTAGCAAAAAGCATCTCGAAACTGTTAGAAATACTTCTATCAAAAATATCAGGGGCATGATAGTTTTTTAAATTCATTCTCTTAACCTTGCACCTTTAGCCATGCACTTGCACTATCTACACCCACAACACCTTGAGGAATTAGTCAATAGCAGTGGCATAGATTTACACCTAGCGCAACTAAATTTTCAGACCCTGCAAGATAGAAGCGCTTATGATTATTTGTTTATTTCCCAACTCCTTCCCCGTACCAATACGGGAATGGTAAAAAGTGGGTGGTTGCAGCGCTATAAACACATTGCATCAGGTGGTTGGTGGTGTTCGGGGTTAGATCCCCTGAAAAATTGGCAAAGAATGGAATGGGGGTGTTTTAAGCCAAATCAACCGCGAGTTAACCAAAAGGGTAAGTCTATCAAATACGAACATCCCCCCTGTACACCCACAAGGATATTTTGTTTGGGAGTTACCCCAGAAATTTGGCAAAAAATCGCTCAACGTTACAATTTTCCCACTCCCATCAATATAGAAATTACCAATAATGGTGAAGCTATAGGTTTTTGGAAATGGGTAATGGAACATAATCTTCCTGTGATTATTTGTGAGGGTGTAAAAAAAGCTGCTGCACTTTTGACACAGGGATATATATCCATAGGTATTCCGGGAATTACTAGCGGTTATCGGGTTAATAGAAATAAATTTGGTCAAGTTATTCGTCGTCAACTAATTCCTGATTTAGCAGCATTTACCATTACAAAGCGTACCTTTTATATTTGCTTTGATTTTGAAACTGAAGCCAAAAAAATTGTAGCCGTCAATAATGCTATTTCTCAATTAGGTTACTTATTTCAAGAAAAAAAATCTCCTGTAAAAGTAATAGAATTACCGGGACTAGAAAAAGGTGTTGATGAGTATATCGTTGCCAAAGATGCAACTGGATTTGAGAAAATATATCGCCAAAGTTGTGATTTAGAAGTTTACCTGGCACAAAGTAAACTCCACACTAATTTAACCATTCCCGCTGCACTTACCCTGAATCGTCGTTATTTAGGAGAAATTGCTTTTCCTAACTCTGGATTAGTGGGAGTAAAATCAGCTAAAGGAACAGGTAAAACTACAGCACTACAAGCTGTTGTCAAACAGGCTCAAAATCACAATCAACCAGTCTTATTAATTACTCATAGAATTCAATTAGGACGCTTTTTATGTGAGCAAATTGGTATCAATTGGGGAATCAATTCATATAAACATTTACCAATTCCCAATTCCCCTTCGGGTTCACAGTCGCACCCCTGCGGGGAAGCAAGCTACATGAGGGAAACCACGGCAGTCGCTACAACGGAGGGAACCTCCGCAACGCGCTGCCTCCCCAAGACCGCGCTGTTTCACCAATTCCCAATTCCCAATTCTTTTGGACTTTGTATTGATTCCCTTTGGAAACTCAATCCCGAAGATTGGCATGGAGGAATCATCATTTTAGATGAAGTAGAACAATCTTTATGGCATTTACTCAACAGTAATACCTGTAAAAATAAGCGAGTCAAAATTCTAAGTTCATTTCAACAATTAATATCCACTGTTTTAACAACAGGAGGATTAGTAATTGCTCAAGATGCTGATTTATCAGATGTTTCCCTAGAATATTTACAAACATTATCAGGAATCAAAATCAATCCTTGGATAATTGAAAATCTCTGGAAACCACAATTAGGTTGGGATGTAACCTTTTATGATTCTCCCAATCCCACACCCTTAATTCAGCAATTAGAATTAGATTTACTTGCTGGACGTAAATGTTATGTAACTACCGATAGTCGCACTGGACGTTATAGTTGTGAAACCATCGCTGGTTATCTCAAACAACGCTTACAAAAATTGCAAAAACAGTTTCCCAAAACCTTAGTAGTTAGCAGTCAAACTACAAACACTCCCGGTCATGCAGCAGCTGATTTTGTTGCTACAATTAATCAAAAAGTTACCGAATATGATGGTGTTTTTGTCACTCCTAGTCTGGGTACAGGAATTAGTATTGATGCCCAACATTTTGACCGAGTTTATGGTATTTTTCAAGGAGTAATTCCTGACTCAGAAGCACGACAAGCATTAGCTAGAGTCCGCGATAATGTACCCCGAATTGTTTGGTGTGCAAAACGAGGTATTGGTTTAATTGGTAGTGGGAGTACAAATTATCGCTTGCTATCTCATTGGTATCAAGAAAATCAAAAAGAAAACCTCGCTTTACTCAGTCCTTTACAACAAATAGATGTAGATTTACCCTTAGTTTATGACCCAATTCACCTCAGAACCTGGGCAAAATTATCTGCACGAGTTAATGCTTCTATTTGTCTCTATCGTCAATCTATGAAAGAAGGATTGATAGCTGATGGACATCAATTACAAATCCGCAACAATGAAGTACATAATAATATTATTAAAGAGTTGCGTCATGCATTTTTAGCTACTGATGTCAATGATTTAACAACTCGCAGAAGGTTAATTTTAGAGATTGTAAAAATCAAACAAGAATGGGAAAAGAGTCGCAAAAAAAATAAAGAAATTAACCGCAGAATTCGCAAAATCAAACAAGAGAATCAACTCAAAATGGCAAAAGCAATTGCTAATGCTAGAAATATCGATTACTTAGAATACGAAAAATTATCAGCAAAACATTCCCTTAACGACGAAGAACGGAATCAAATTAACAAGTATATTCTCAGGCAAAGATATGGCGTTGAAATTACTCCTGACTTAAAATTCAAGGATGATAAAGGATATTACTCTCAACTCTTAAATCACTATTATCTAACCCATGAAAGCGAGTATTTTCGCTTGAAAGATAAACAAGAATGGAACCAACAATTATATTGGGGAGAAGGTAAAGTTTTTCTGCCCGATTTAAAAACCTACACTTTGAAAATAGAAGCTTTGCGTGCATTAGGAATGCTACAACTCCTTGATGTTGAGCGCAAATTCTACGAACATGATAGAGATTTAATATTACTTAAAAACAAAGTTTTACAGTGCAATCAACAAATTCAAAGAATACTCGGTATCACTTTAGTCAGACAAAATCAGCAAATTTCTACCATTAAAATACTCAGCAAACTCTTAAATCTATTAGGATTAAAACTGAAACGTCAAAATAATGAATATCAAATCAAACTAGAAACTTTCAATGATGGTAGAGATAAAATATTTGCAGTTTGGCAACAACGGGATCGGTTAATGTTGGCAAATATTCAAGATTCAGAATTATATAAACATAGCCAAAAAAACACAGACACAATTTACGTAGGTGCTTCTGCCAAAATATAGTGTCTGAGAGGTTATTTATAAACAGGACTTACGATAGTGTCACAATTGGTAGCTAGTGCGTGAGGTCGGAAGTCTTATTTCTACGTTCACATCGTTTCGTAGCGTCACACACCCTACAACAAAAAATGTGCCAGTTGCGTAAGTCCTAATAAAGTAAACCTTAAGACCCAAGAAACCGGGTTTCTTTGAGACTAGGTACGATGCGGATTCGATACTCCACCCATAGAAACCCGGTTTCTCCCTACACCCATAAACTTAATATTTACTTTATAAATGGTCTCTAAGCAGAACAAGACGTAAATCCTAAATAAACTTCCTATACCAGCATTTTCAATTTTTAATTTTTAATTTCTATCCGGAAAGTTACCTCCAGCTTTTGGAGAGACTCTATAGAATCACATTCTTTGAGGTAACTACAATGACTTTTAATCCAACTGAAGTTCTCCAAGTTATTATCATGGCTTCTGTTGCTAGTGTAGTATTGTCTTCAACTATTTGTTTGACTTTACCCAAACATCGCAAAGCTTGAACTTCACTATTTATTGCAACAGTTAGTTTATTCTCCTCCAATACGTTAATTTTTGTAAAGATAAATATACCTACTAACTAGCCATCATCAACTGCGTATATCAGAATGCAGTTAATGATGGCTAGTTAATTTATCAATACATTTTATGAAAGAAAAAAGAATCTTTGGTATAATAACTATTAGGAGATTTTATCCAAAAGCCCTGTAAATTATCAAGATTTTGGCATTGCTGAATCTAGATATAAATTTGTCTCAACCATTAGACGCAAAAAGAAATAGTTTAATATACCCAATTTTTTGTAGTTTCCTATTCTCTGTTCCCTGAGTTCTGTCAAAAAAATGACTTTAGGCTATGAAATTTTACTTATCTAAAAAAAAATGGCGTCAAAGTATTTCCCTATTACTTAGCTTTTTACTTGGCTTTGGGACTGTTAGCGGTATGGGATTATCTATTCCATCACCAGCTAGCGCTTTTCCTTTAGATGAGTTACTATCTCCTGCGGTTCGTCTATTTCAACTTTCCAATTTATCAACCAAGCAAAAAGTAGCTTTAGGTAAGGATATTCACCAACAGGTACGAAGGAATTATACTTTCGAGAGAAACTCCCGCACTAACGCTTATGTTCAGCGTATTGGAAAACGTTTAGTTAAGAATAGCGAATGTTCTCGAACTCCCTTTAATTTTTATGTAGTTAGAAATTCCAGTATTAATGCTTTTGCTACCACTGGTGGTCATGTTTATGTTCATACTGGATTGATTAACGCTGCGGATAATGAAGACCAATTAGCCTCAGTGATAGCACACGAAATCGCTCACATTTGCAATGATGACTTAATTGATAAATTAAAACAAGTACAATTGGCTCAAGGGGTAGCTTCCTTAACTGGTTTGGATAGAAGTAAATTAGCTGCTGTGGGTTATAAGCTAGCTGTGGATTTACCCAATAGTCGTAACGCTGAATTTGATGCAGATGCCGATGGATTGCGCTATTTACAACGGGCAGGTTACAATCCTCGTGCTATGCCAGCATTTTTGAAGAAATTACTCCGAAAACGTTCTACACCCACTTTTTTGAGCAGCCATCCAGGAACACGTCAGAGAATTACTGTTTTAGAAAGGAAAATCGCCACTGGGAAGTAATTGTTACAGTAACGCAGAAGCAATTTGCTCCCATTCTGACTCCAATTCTCCTAGGAATTCAGGCTTTCCACTACGTTTGTACCAGTAACGAGCATTGCTTAAATCTCCCTCTTCGCGGTGCAAATAGGCATGAACCCAAGCGCTGTCAGCATCCCTGGCATTTTGTACTATTTCATGTGCTTTGTCCCAATCACCTTTTTTATCGTACCACAAACCTTGTAAAGCTTTGGAGAGGTTTTGAGGACATTTTTGCTGTTTTTCAATTAATTGCTTAAATTCTCCTAAATTCATCACCGAATAATAAGTAATAAGTAATAAGTAATGACTAATAGTCATAGACGTGGAAATTAAATATGCGTCAGCTACAACCCTTGTTCCAGACGTAAAATTTTACGTCTGGAAGATTCTTTTTCACGCCTATGTCTAATGACTAATGACTAATGACTAATAAGTATTTTGGTTCTTCCACGCATTTTTTCGTTCACCTCCAATTGCCAATTACCAATTACCCATTACCAATTACCAATTACCAATTACCCATTACCCTGTTTACCAGCTTTTAACTTCGGATATGCAATCCGCTTATGATGAAATTGTTGCCAAACTCTGACGAAAATTTCCGCGATTTCGGTCATTTCTTCCCGGGTTAATCCAGAATCTACCATCTGATTATCTTTCCACCTGGCACGGAGGATATTATTAACCATCGTCAAAGCTTTTTCTGGAGTTGCATCCTTAAGCGATCGCAGCGCTGCTTCACAAGAATCTGCCAACATCACAATTCCAGTTTCCCGGGACTGGGGAATCGGACCATCGTAACGAAAATAACCTTCGTCTAGTATAATACTAGGGTCTTCTTTTGCTTGTTGTTCGGCTTGATGGTAAAAATAGGCAATTTGCATTGTACCTTGATGCTCTGGAATAAAAGCTTGAATCGCTGTCGGTAAACTATGTTTCCGTGCCATTACCAAGCCTTGAGTAACGTGTTTTTTAATAATTTCTGCACTCTTCCAGGGATCTTTAATCTCTGTATCGTGTTTATTTGGACCCCCCATTTGGTTTTCAATAAATGCTAAGGGATCGTGCATTTTGCCGATATCGTGGTACAATACACCAGCTCTTACCAATTCTACATTACATCCTAGTTCTTTAGCAGCAGCTTCTGCCAGGGTAGCCACAAACAGGGTATGCTGAAAAGTTCCGGGAGTTTGGTTGGCGAGTTTTTTTAACAAGGGACGGTTGGGGTTTGCCAGTTCTGCAAGACGGATGGGGGTAACCACATCAAAGATTTTTTCCAGATAGGGACTTAACCCCAATGCCACAATGCTCCAAACTAAACCAGATAAACCAAACAAAGTAGCGTCTTGGAGTACCAGATACCACAACGGACTGACTGCTGTACCCAACAGCAATTTAAGCAGTAAATATACGCCACCCTGGGTGAAAGCGATGCCAAGACCTAAAAGAGCAAGCTCTTCACGCGATCGCAATCTATGGGCAATGCTACTACCTAATATACCTCCTGCTGCACCTGCTATCAATGCCACTTTGCTAATTTCCAGACCCAATCCTAGCAGCGCTGATAACAGTCCCACCACTGTCACCCCTACCACTGAACCGTAAAAGCTACCTAGCAAGATCCCAATACAACTCCAGGTTGTATAAGGTATACCCATAATTACAGCTAGAGGTGTACTCAGGCTCAATAACAAGATCAAAATACAATCTCTTTGTCGCAGCCGTTTGTGCAAAATTCGCCATTCTACCAAGACAAAAATGCCCACAGAACCACTGACAAAACCAATCATTTGGGCTAAGCCTAACCAGTTAATTTCTCGACGAATTAAGCCATAAGACTCTAATACCAAGAATTGCTTTTGAGTAATTTCCTCTCCCTTGCGAACAATTACCTGTCCTTGACGAACAGATACCATAACTGGTTGCACTTGTGCTGCTCTTTGTTCTGCCTGGAGTTTAGTTTTTAATTCATCTTTCTTCAAATTGGGCTGTAGCACCGCTAAAAGAATTTTACTTGCCAAGGCTTCGGCATCTTTTGGCACCAAGCTCTGTACGTGTAAATTCACCGCCTCTTGTAGCCTATTTGGCGGCAGTCCTGGAGGAATCCCTTGGGTGAGCATTCGCTCTGCTATGCGCTGGATTCCCATTTGGGTTTTTGCCCAATTTTCATCTGACAAGTCGAGCAAAGAAGTGTTTTCGTAGACTTTTTCTGAGTTAACGCTCGCCAATTGTGCTAATTTGGCTTTAGCTTGAGCATACTTTTTCCGGGAACGCTCAATAGTGGAAATCAGTGCGGACACGTTCTGTGGCGAAGTTTTAAAGCGATATGCTTTGATTTCTGCTAGTACCTGGCTAAAGTTCCCATTTTGGGATAAATAATCTCCTTGGGGATCTTCCACACGAGCAAACGATGCAGTAACTAGGGAAGGGTTGTTTACAAAAGCTTTTTTAATCCGGATTTTACCTCCATGCTCTAAGTAAAATCCTTGCTTTTCCTCCAACTTATCTGATTTTTGCTTTTGGACTTTGTTTACAGCTATTAGCAGGGCTTGCCATTCTGATTCAGTACAGGAACGTAGGTAAGCTTGGGAAGCAAGGGATAAGGTTGATGTCTCAAAAAAGGGGAAAGCTCCAGCACTACCCCTAATTCTATTGCCTTCATCCAGGAGCTGTTGTAATTGTTGATCGATAGTTTGATTTACTGATGTATCCAACATCAATATTGGCAACGAACTCCTACTGGCTTTTTTTCGTTCTTGTTCTGTTTTTTTCTTATCTTCAATCAGACTAGTTTGAGGCGCTTTGATTGTATCTGGTGCAATTGTCCCCACTTGCAACTGGGGCTGACTGTATAATTTGTTGCCCATTACCCCCGTCAGGGATACCACTGCGATCGCGAACATCACAGGGGAACTGCGGGGAATGGCACTTAAACCTACTGAATAAATAGAATTCTTGATTTTCACCGACTTTACCATGGGCTTTGACGCTCTTCGTTTGCGGTATGCGGCTTGTTTTCTGATTTTGATCCCATAGAAACGATGAATTAACCTCCACTGTCGTTGCCAGTGAGTCATCTGCTGGGTCAAAGATTGCAAAAATGGTTGCGTTTTCATTACCTATGACCACAGTTCTAATGACTGAAAACAGTAAAAGCCAGCATGGAAGCAGACTTGAAGCTGATGTGCCACAATAGCTACCTAAGAGTCAGACAAAGAATTTATTGGTCAATAATAAGTTTAGAGTATGACTGCTTTGTTTTCATGTTTTTATTATGTTTTAATTAAATGTATTACGCACAGCAGCCTTATCGGTACGGGTTTAAGGTCTAATTGCGCGGATGACTCCAGGAGCTGCAATTGCCTCTTTGGCAAAGGAGTTTCTGCCATTAGGGAACAGTTTACCCTTTACCTGACTACAATTTAAAGTAGGTTCATAGGTTCCTGACCAAGTAGAAAATAGTGCATCTATTAATTCTAGCATCTGTGATAAGTTACTCAGTTGCCATTTTGACATATTTTTTTGCCACAGCCATTGCTGGCATCTGATCGGAATACCAACCATACTATTATACGCCCCTGACAAACTACCAGTAATCGCCGTTGTCGCCTCTGGACCACCACTTTGGGCAGCACGTAAAATTGACAACCGAAAGTCTTCCAAGGTACTCAAAAAGCAATAAAAGGCTATAGCAATAGCTCTACTATGGGGTTCTTCCCGACTCAACTCGGTTTGCACTCTCTCTAATCCTGCCCCTTGTTCTAATAAAGTATTGACTTTTGATAAAATATCTGGTATGGATGTCGTAGTTTCCCCCATAAAAGAAACAATTTCTGGAATGAGAGTGAGGGGATTTAGTTGTTGTGTCAAAGATTGAGCAATTGCATATGCCACTGCCAGGGTTCCATCCCGAATTTGAGGAGTATATTGCCAAATTTCCACTGTATTTAACAGATTTTGTCGCAATTTAATTTTATTATCGTGAAAAAATAGCGCTACTGGTAATGTACCAATGATAACCTGTGACGATATGTCAAAATTTGTATCTACAGAGAAAATTTCTTGGTTGCGCTTTCGCCAATCATCTAAATCTAATTTAGCGATCGCAATCAAGCTTTGTGTACCTAGAATCGCCATTTCCGAACAAAAATAGCGTTTTTGATACTCCTTTCTATCCCTAGTAGCTAGACTTTCCCCTAAAAAAGCTCCTACTAAAGCACCTCGAAAGCCGCTTACTAAAGAGTAGCGCATAATTATAATTAATTGTTAAGGATAAAAGATGAATAATAAAAAAACATTATTATAGCGGTTTTAGCTTGAGTACAATACAAAGGCAATCAGTTGGGTACAATACAAAGGCAACTGAAATATTATATCAAAGGGGCAGGCAGGGATGCCTACCCCACAATATGGGAGAATTTGTTGGTATTCCCTTAGTTATGATCAGTCAAAAGCATTAAGCCTCCTGCCAACAAAAGAAACACAACATCCTCTTACCCTGTTTTTGAGTTTCCTATTGCCTGTGTTTTTTGAAAGTTCAAAGATTTTGAATTAACTACAAAAGTCTATTTTATACTTCATCTTTTTTTCTGAGAAAATGCACTAGTGCTTGTAAGCCCAGCAAGTAACTTTGTGCGCCAAAACCACTAATTTGCCCAATTGACACTGGGGCTATATATGAATGATGGCGAAAATCCTCCCGACGGTAGATGTTACTTAAATGAACTTCTACTGTGGGCAAATTAACTGCGGCAATCGCATCTCGTAGAGCAACACTGGTATGGGTATATGCTCCCGCATTGATTAAAATTCCCTGGTGTTGTCCCAATGCTTGATGTATGGCATCCACCAAAACTCCTTCATGATTTGACTGGGCTGATGTAACAACTACCTGTAACTTTTGAGCTTCTACTGTTAACAGGCGATTTATTTCAGCCAGACTTAGGGAACCATAAATACCTGGTTCTCGCTGTCCGAGGAGATTTAGGTTTGGTCCATGCAACACCAGAATGCTTAAGTCACCCAAATTAAATTTGGCTCCTTAATGCTTTTAGCGGCGACGGGAACGCTCATTTACAGGAATCGGAATTAGTTCCGGTTCTCTTTCAGCTTCTGGTCCTAAAAGGGCTTCAATCAACTTGCGTCCCAATTCCTTCAGCTTTTCCAGTACCTTTTCGATATAGTCCATTAAACTGACTGCTCCTGAGATACTACCTCAATTTTTGACGATATATAACAAAGCGCGAATTTTCGCAACCCTAGTTGAATGAATGGCTGATTGAATTTCCCGTGTCTTGGGTATCAACCACATCTGACATTTGAGTCTTATGTTCTCTCTTATTTCTTAGAGTATCACATTAACCAGCTATGGGACTTTTTTCCTCAAACAAGGGATGTATTTTTTTTGTATCAGCACCTGTTCAAGTCCTTGCTATTGCTTAGCCTGCGGGAAGGCTGTTTACATTTTCCATTGTAGCTTGCTCCCACTGGGGGACTTCCCGCAAGGAATGTTAACCAATCTCAGCAGCAGGGGCTATTGGATCTGATTTTTGTTGTCATTTTTGGGAACTAGAATTGGAACTAGAAGAAGTAGTTGAGGACTTCGACTTGGATTTACTTTTAGTTCCAGTTGCAGTTGATTTACTTTTTTTGCGAGAAGATTTTTTTGTAGATGCTTTGGTGGCTAAAAGTTCCAATGCCATTGGCAGGGTAACATCTTCTGGTGAGTTTCCTTCTGGGATACCCACATTAGTTTTAAGATGTTTGATATAAACTCCATAGGGACCATCATAAATATTGACTGGTTCACCGTCTTCTGGGTGAGGACCCAATTCTCGTAAAGGCTTCTTAGATTTACCTCCTGCACCCCGTCCCTTTTTGGGTTCAGATAGTAATTCTAGTGCCCGTTCAATGGTAACTGTTAACACATCATCACCAGCTTTTAGGGAACGGTAATCTTTGCCCTCCTTGCTGTTGTGGACTACATAAGGTCCAAAACGCCCCAAATTGGCTTGAATTGTAGCACCAGTTTCAGGATGGGTGCCCAATATGCGGGGTAGGGACAACAAGCCCACAGCCATTTCCAGAGTCACGTTTTCTGGGTTGACACCTTTAGGTAGGGAAGCTTGTTTGGGTTTGGGATTTTCTTCGGTTTTATCCCCCAATTGTACGTAGGGTCCATAGGGACCGATTAGCATGTAAATTGGCTCTCCAGTTTCCGGATGTCTACCTACTTGGTCTGGACCAGAGGTTTTTTGTCGCAGCAGGGTTTCTACCTTTTTCGGGTCTAAATCTGCTGGGGTGAGGTCCCTAGGAATAGAAGCGGTGACTACTCCATCCCCATTTTCTTGTTCCAAATAAGCCCCATATTTACCGATGCGGACTTTGACATCTATATTATCTAGGTCAACACTTCTGGCTTGGTTGGCATCAATTTGATTTTCCTGTTCCCGCACCAGGGTTTCTAAACCTTTTTCTCCCAGATAAAATTCCCGTAAATAAGGTAACCATTGGGCTTCCCCAGTGGAAATATCATCAAGGGTTTGTTCCATTTTGGAAGTAAAGCTGGGATCGACAATGTCAGGAAAATGTTTTGCCAATAGGTCAGTCACAGCAAAAGCGGTAAAGGTAGGTATAAGGGCATTACTCACCAATTGGGCATAACCTTTATCAATAATCGTGCCAATGATACTGGCATAGGTACTAGGACGACCAATACCTTCACTTTCCAGGGTTTTGACCAAAGTAGCTTCTGTGTATCTGGCTGGGGGTTGGGTTTCGTGTCCTATCGCTTCTAAATCCGTGCAACGAGGATGATCTCCCACCTGCAAGTTGGGCAAAATAATTTCTTGGTCTTCCAAGGCTGCTTCGGGATCGTCAGAACCTTCCACATAGGCACGCAGGAACCCAGGAAAATCAATGCGCTTACCAGAAGAACGGAAACCAGCATCCTCTACTTGCAATTGGACGCTAATTTGGGTTTGGCGGGAGTCAGCCATTTGGCTAGCAACAGTACGCTTCCAAATTAACTCATACAATTTCAATTCCCGACCACTTAAACCAGTTTCCTGGGGAGTACGGAAGCTACTACCAGCGGGACGAATCGCTTCGTGTGCCTCTTGTGCCCCTTTGGATTTGGTACTGTACTGGCGGGGTTTGGGGCTAAGATATTCCTGCCCATAAAGTTCTTGTACACAACTACGGGCAGCTGCGATCGCCTGTTCGGACAAATGCACCGAGTCGGTACGCATGTAGGTAATATAGCCCTGTTCATATAAACTCTGGGCTGTGCGCATGGTATCCCTAGCAGAAAGGCGCAATTTGCGGTTAGCTTCCTGTTGCAGGGTAGAAGTGGTAAACGGTGGTGCTGGTTTACGAGTCACAGGACGTTCTTCAATGTCCGTAACAGTCCAGGTTTTATCTGCTAGACGTTCCTTAAGTTCCTCTGCTTGGGTTTGGGAAAGCAGCACCACATTTCTACCAGCAACAATTTGCCCAGTATTGGGGTCAAAATCGCTGCCTGTTGCTAACTTAGTACCACCAAGGGTCACCAATTGGGAACTAAATCCCTGGGAAGAATCCTTTTGTGCCTCCCCTGGGATCAAAGTAGCTTTTAAATCCCAGTATGATCCCTGACGGAAAGCACGACGCTGGCGTTCCTTATTCACCAACAGCCGCACAGCCACAGACTGGACGCGACCAGCAGATAGCCCCCAGGCAATTTTTTTCCATAGCAACGGCGATAGAGTATAGCCCACCAGTCGGTCTAAAATTCGCCGAGTTTCTTGGGCACGAACCAATTGTTCATCAATGGTACGGCAATCCTGCAAAGCTTTCTTGATAGCATCCTCAGTAATTTCATGAAACACCATCCGCTTAGTAGGCACCTTGGGCTTCAGCAGTTGGTGTAAATGCCAGCTGATACTTTCCCCTTCTCGGTCTTCGTCCGTTGCCAGAATCAATTCCGAGGATTCTTTGAGGGCTTCTTTAAGCTGGCTAACAATTTTCTTCTTATCCTTGGGGACAACATACAAAGGTTCAAAGTCCGCTTCTACATTCACACCCAACTGTGCCCACTTTTCTCCTTTGACAGTAGTGGGAATTTCACTAGCCGACTGGGGTAGGTCACGCACATGACCCATGGATGCTTCAACCCGATAGCCTGCTGGTAAGTAGTTGCGAATAGTACGTGCTTTGGTTGGAGATTCGACGATGACAAGAGTTGACATGGAAATTTCAAAAAAAAATAGCTGCTAAGCTAAACAATTGCTTAAAAATAATCTAGAGATGATTTCCAGATGTGATTTCATCCTCACACAAACTGCCAGTCCGGTGAAATTGCTCACAATTGGGACATCTCGTAACCGCCAATGCCCCAAGGGAGTCTTGGTGGTTGGGTTAGACTGGGAGAAGGCATGTGAATTTCCAGTTATTTCAATCTTTAACTTATCTCAGGCACAATTGGCGACTGCAATTTTCACGAACCTATTCCCTCAAAGGTTAATTAACAGTTGATATATCCATAAACTCTATAATTGATCGAAGCCTTGCCAAAATCCTATCCAACTGGCTTACAGCCTGCAAGTACCCCTTGTGTTTTTACTTCTGAAGAAATACAGGAAATAGAGAATAGGGAATAGAGAATAGGGAATAGGAAACAGTCATCAGGATGGTTGCCTCCAAGTTTACAACATCGATTATATGTTATAAATAATACTTCTTCCTTCCAGGGAAATACATGGATGAATTCAAATTTCCTCGCAAAAAAGTTGTGCTAGCATAGGGTTAGAGAAGTTCTGAATCGGCAGTAGTATCCTTGTTTGTTTTTCTCAACAATCTCAAGCATCTCTCCGGATCGACATCTCAACAAAATTTGGATTCTGGAGAGTTTCATGTCAATTTACGTAGGGAACCTATCCTACAATGTTACACAAGAGGACCTAGGCAAAGTATTTGCTGATTATGGCACAGTTAAGCGAGTACAGTTACCCACAGACCGAGAAACTGGGCGTTCACGAGGGTTTGGATTCGTGGACATGGACTCAGAAGATGAAGAGAGTTCTGCAATAGAGGCTCTAGATGGTGCTGAATGGATGGGTCGTGTAATGAAAGTTAATAAAGCAAGACCAAGGGAGGAGAAAAGTGGACGCTCCGGCGGTGGTAGCTGGGGCAGAAGTAATAGCGGATACTCTTCTCGACGCTATTAAAAATAGTCTATCAAAAAAACGCACAAACAAAAAATATTTTTCTAGCACCATACAATTGCAGCATGGCAATTGTGTGGTGCTTCATCTGTCTGGGGCAAGGTAAGGGAAGCATAAATACCATTTATGAATAAATTGGTCTTTCTCTCGTTTCCAGGCGACCGCCTGGAAATGTACTCACGAGAGGCTCCCGCCTCCAGACCGGATTTGAGGCGGGAGCCTCAATCGCTGCATTCCTTGCCAGAGGCAAGGAACGAGAAATCATTAATCCGTTTAGAGTATAATTCGCCAACAGTATCATACATTTTCAAGCTTAAGGCTGGGAAGGAGGAAAAATAAGGAAAAATTGGTAAGCACAAGGTCTTTCAACAGGGAATATAGGCGCAGCTTTGCGAAAAAACAATAGAATGAACACTAGATAGCCCATTTCTCATAGCCGAAACCTATACAGCTCATGGATTTTGCTAATCTTGCATCCCAGCTTAATGCTGGAACGATATTACCAGAAGGGATAGTAATTATCACCTTCCTGGGGGTTTTGATTGTGGACTTAATTTTAGGGCGTACATCTTCCCGATGGATTGGATATGTGGGAGTCGCAGGTTTACTGGCTGCGATTGTCGCCCTTTATTTTCAATGGGATAGCACTAATCCCATTTCCTTTGGTGGTTCTTTTAATGGCGATGACCTCAGTATCGTCTTTCGCGGTATTGTGGCTTTGTCTGCTGCCATAACTATTTTGATGTCCATTCGCTATGTCGAACAAAGCGGCACCGCATTAGCAGAATTCATTGCAATTTTGTTGACTGCTACCCTGGGAGGGATGTTTCTCTCGGGGGCTAGTGAGTTGGTGATGATTTTCATCTCCCTAGAAACCCTGAGTATCTCTTCTTATTTGTTGACAGGTTATACCAAGCGCGACCCCCGTTCTAATGAAGCAGCCCTGAAATATCTATTAATTGGTGCTGCTAGTACAGGGGTGTTTTTGTATGGCGCTTCCCTGTTGTACGGTTTGTCCGGTGGACAAACAGAATTAAGCGCGATCGCTAATGGCATTAGTAGCGCTAACCTGGGTCAATCTTTAGGTATAATTATTGCCTTAGTATTTGTGGTTGCGGGGATTGGCTTTAAAATCTCCGCTGCACCCTTCCACCAATGGACACCAGATGTTTATGAAGGGGCACCAACCCCGGTGATTGCCTTTTTGTCTGTGGGTTCCAAAGCTGCTGGTTTCGCCCTGGCTATTCGCTTACTAACTACAGTTTTCCCCCTCGTTGCTGAGGAATGGAAGTTTGTATTTACAGCCCTGGCTGTATTAAGTATGGTCTTGGGTAATGTCGTCGCTTTAGCCCAAACCAGCATGAAGCGGATGTTAGCTTATTCATCTATTGCCCAAGCTGGGTTTGTGATGATTGGCTTAATTGCTGGTACAGAAGCGGGATATGCCAGTATGGTGTTCTATATGCTGGTTTACCTGTTTATGAACCTGTGCGGCTTTACTTGTGTGATTCTGTTCTCTTTGCGGACGGGAACTGACCAAATTACTGAATACTCTGGTTTATATCAAAAAGACCCACTCCTAACTCTGGGGTTAAGTCTTTCCTTGCTTTCTTTGGGTGGTATTCCCCCTCTGGCTGGATTCTTTGGAAAGATTTACTTATTCTGGGCTGGTTGGCAAGCTGGTCTTTACGGCTTAGTTTTGCTGGGTTTAGTTACCAGTGTTGTCTCTATCTACTACTATATCCGCGTAGTCAAGATGATGGTGGTCAAAGAACCCCAAGAAATGTCCGACGTGGTCAAGAATTATCCCCAAGTGCGTTGGAATTTGCCCGGTTTAAGACCTTTACAGGTGGGTTTGGTAACTACTTTAATCGCCACCTCCATCGCCGGGATTTTGTCGAATCCCCTATTTACCCTGGCTAACAATTCCATCACTCACACATCCATGTTTGTGCAAGCTGCAACGGTGGATAGTACTGAGGTAAGTGCGATTACTTCCCAAAAACCAGAACAGTTGTAAGTTTAATCGCCAATCTCCAAATAAATTTAGATGTCTGGGGACGCAATAGTATTGCGTCCCCACGCATTTTGGGACTCCCTTCCCGGCACAAGATTATTTATAACGTAGGTTAGGTTGTAGCTTGCTTCCACGAAGTAGTAAGGAGTGTAGAGGCTTATTATAGGGGTTTTCACGCTTGTGGAATACACTCAGAACCTCACCCCGGCTAAAGCCACCCCTCTCCTTATTAAGGAGAGGGGAAGGGGAGCCACTGCGTTGCGCGGGTTAAGCGCGTTGTAGCAAGTGGCGTCGTGAGGTAACATTTGTGTACCAACCTAGGGGTATGCCGTCAGGCATTGTCGTAGACTAGCTGCTGCGCGTCTACACTTAACTGAAAACCCGTATATTCTCTCATGAGAGTAACAAAAGAGCAATAATGCAAAAAATTATAGTACAAGATGTTTATACTGACTATCTGTCATTAGCATGATATTTGCTTGATAGTTTTATTTATTACACTTGTATTTACAGCTATCACTTCGCTCTTCTGATTCCTAATTTTCCGTACTTTTAGATTACTTTTAATTATGTTTATATAACCAGACACCTAGATAATTGATCCTATTGATGTAATCTATGGAAGTATTTTATGATTGCTGATATGTCATCAAATCTTGATCTGTAGTTATATACACTTACTATTTATGATAAAAAATATACTATTTAGCATCAATTATTCTTATCGTTAATTTAAGAAAAAGTAATTAAATCAAAATTTGTTGATTTAAGATTATTTTCTGTAATCTTTTCCACGGCTGCATTTATACAGGATTGTGTCCTTTAATGAAGGAGCAAAAGCTGACTTCATTAATATTTGATGCATAGTATTTGATAATACTTTGTGATTTAAAAAAAAATTTGTTGTAAATAATTCAAAGTAATTCCTGATAACTTTTGGCGGCAAAAAAATTATATATTAGTAAATTGTTGAGAAATTGACAATAAAAAATATGATTTTGAATCATGAAAACAAATTTATAATTGCTTCATGACAAATTTATAATTGCTTCATGACAGTGGAATAAATTATGTTTTTTAGTTAAAGTATCAATATTTTTATTTAGTATTGATAAATAGGGTGAAAGATATGCAAGAAGTATTGGCGCTCCTTGAAAAAAGAAAGCAAGAATTTGCCCAGCTACCTTTATTTGAGTATATGCAGGATAAGAGTATTCATCCGCGACAAAGGCTTGCTTGGGCACCTTGTTTTGCTCCGATAGCAATGGGTTTTAACGATTTATTGAAATATCATTTTCGTAAAGAACCACCTGATAACAAAATTCAGGAATTAATTAACAAGCATACTTATGAGGAAGAGAATCACTATCTTTGGTTTTTAGAAGATTTAGAAAAGTTGGAGTTAAATCCTTCAATAAAATTTAGTGATTGCTTGCAATTTCTTTGGAGTCATGAACTCAGTAAAACACGTTTGGCTTGCTATCAAATCGCACTGAACACTTTTCAAGAAAGTCCAGTGGTAGTTTTAGCCGCTATTGAGGCAATAGAAGCAACAGCTGATATCATTTTTACCCATACAACACAAGTAACGCAGGAATTGCAAGAAATTACTAACCAAAAATACTGTTTTTTTGGTCAATATCATTTTGATGCAGAAGCAAATCATGCCATTAAAGGAGATAATATGGAATATTTGATTGAAAGTATGCAACTAACAGAAGAAGAAAAATTTAAAGCATTTGAGGTAGTGGATAAAATATTTGGGATTGTTACAGGTTTTATACATGAATTTATGTCATATTTAGAGAATCATCCCATTGAGACTACATTTACATCTGCATAATTGAGATTAAGATTTTTAGTTTTTCTATAAAACAAAAACTAATCATTGCAAAGTTAATACCGTTGTTTTAATGATTCTTTTTCCTGTTTTTTTTACACAAGTAAATGATAAAAAATCACTTGATTATAGGAAGTTAAAAAAATGATACAAAAAAAACATGACTATGACTACTTAATTATTGGTGCTGGTCCTGCTGGATTACAACTAGGATATTTTCTGGAAAAAGCTAATCGTAATTATTTGATATTAGAAGCAAGTGATGTACCTGGAAGTTTCTTTAAAAAGTTTCCTCGACACAAAAAAATAATTTCCATCAATAAGGTTTACACCGGATATGAAGATAGGGAAATTAACCTGAGATGGGATTGGAATTCACTGCTGAGTGATAGTGAAGAAATGCTGTTTAAGAATTACAGCAGAGAGTATTTTCCCCATACGGATGATTTAGTTAGATATCTCAATGATTTTGCTGCCCACTTTAATTTAAAAATCAAATACAATTGCCAAGTTGTTAAGATTAAGAAGAACAACAAATTTAGGGTGATAGATAGCAATGGCAATGTTTATTCGGCAGCACGTCTCATAATTGCTACCGGTTTTAGCAAACCATATATTCCACCCATTCCCGGAATTGAATTAGCGGAAAATTACACTGATGTATCTATCAATCGGGAAGATTTTGCTAACCAGAGGGTATTGATTATTGGTAAAGGGAATTCTGGGTTTGAAACTGCTGATAATATTGTTGAAACTACCGCTTTAATCCACATAGTTAGTCCTACTCCAATCTCAATGGCATGGAAGACCAAATATGTAGGACATTTGCGAGCTGTAAATAATAATTTCTTAGATACGTACCAACTGAAAGCCCAAAATCTACTTCTGGATGCAACTATCAAAAAAATAGAGGGACAAAAAGATGGTAAATTTGTAGTTTCTTTTCACTATACCCACGCTGATGAAGAAGAGGAAGATTTAGTTTACGACCGCGTAATACTGTGTGCTGGATTTCGTTTGGATGATTCTATTTTTGACGAGTCATGCCGACCGGAAATGAGTATTAACAATCGTTTTCCCGCTCAAACCAGCGAATGGGAATCAACTAACATTAAAGATTTATATGTTGCTGGAGTACTGATGCATATGCGGGATTACAAGAAGAAACAATCTGGTTTTATCCATGGTTTCCGCTACAATATCCGGGCACTGCATCACATATTAGAGCATAAATACCATAATCAAAAACTACCCTGTCAGCCAATTGAGCCGACTCCTACAAATCTGATGGAAGCAATTATCCAAAGGGTAAATAAAAGTTCCGGTTTATGGCAGCAAACAGGTTTTTTGTGTGACCTAATTACTATCTCTAAAGATAGCAAAGTAGCACAATATTATGAGGATTTACCCATAGATTATGTACAGGACAGTGAATTAGGTCAACATGAACACTACTACACAATTACCTTAGAATTTGGACTGGATATCATCAAGGCTAGTCCAGATCCTTTTGCAATTCAGCGAGTTAACAAAGATGACATTAATAATGCTGACCAAAGCCCAAGTCTGCATCCTATAATTCGTCGCTTTTATAGAAATACTTTGGTTGCAGAACATCATGTCATTGAGGATATAGCCAGTGAATGGTTAGAAAATGTACACACTGAACCACTGCTGGAATTCTTGCACAATCAGTTAGTACAAAAAGATTTTCTAGCAAAAGTAGCTTAGAGGTTGTTTGTCAACACACATCTTGCACCTGGGTTAAAAACCGGGTTTCTTGAGAATGAATCCTCTTTGCCTAAATTTTGCGTTTAGAAACCCGGTTTTTTTGGTTTTGTTGAAAATGGTGCAAGATATGACTCAAGTCTAAAGCTTTACGAAAAAACCTCTCTCCCTCATCTCTTTCCTAGGAGGAAACAGACTTTGAAACCTCTATTTTTCTGTTCCCCTTCCCTAAGCTAAAAAGCACTTAAATTAAATATTTGGACGGGCAGGGATGCCGATTCCACAAGAGTTAGACTAATTTAGATTATCTAATTTAAATGGGTAACAGCTTACTAGGAAGGGGTACTCTACGAGAAGCCGCACTCTCAAAAGAAGCCGAGTGACCCTCGTCTACCGCGTCTATAGGGGTTAGGTTTTTAGGATTGTGATGTTAAACATAATACTTTTCAAATATCTTCTTAATATATGACTACACAAAGGCATATATTCAATATTATTTGCGGTTGTGATTCTTCCTATAAATGATGTTATATTTACTGAATAATAAGGAATATTAACGAATTGGATAAATTAGAATTAATTTACAAATGATTCATGATTTGGCTTTTTATGAAATAGATTTAGTGCGGGGTTTTTTGCCAAAAGAAGACCCATTAGAGTGTCTACCTAGTGAATTTAAAGCTTGGGAGTGTATAGCTTCTGAAGTAAGCGTTTTGCTGATGACAGATAAGCTACGGTCAAGTTTGGAAAAACTTAGCCCACCAAAGATTTCTCGTTTGGAAAACGAAGGACAAATTCGGCGTGCATTTCTACTTTTATCAGTGTTTGGTAATGCTTATGTTTGGGGTGGTAGAAAACCTGCTACAAAAATTCCGCACACAATTGCAGTTCCTTGGTGGGAACTTGCCGAAAAACTTGACCGTCCTCCAATAATTTGCCATGCTTCTATGGCACTTGACAATTGGAGAAGGCTGGATAAGAGTCAATCCTTAGAATTAGATAATCTTGCAGTCTTACAGTTTTTTTTAGGTGGTATTGATGAACAGTGGTTTTACACAACAAATATTATGATTGAAGCTAAAGGTGCTCCAGCAATTGTATCTCTTGTGGAGGCACAAAAGTTTGTAATTACTAACAAAATTGAGGGTGTCGTCCAAGAACTCCAAAAAATTGCTTTGGCACTGGCAGATATGTATACAATATTGTTACGAATACCTGAAAAATGTGACCCTTATATTTTTTATCATCGAGTTCGTCCATTTGTTGCTGGCTGGCAAGAACCAGGTGTAATCTATGAAGGTATAAGCGACACACCAAAAAAGTTTGTTGGAGGTAGTGCAGCTCAAAGTTCTCTTATTCAATCCTTGGACGCTGGTTTAGGAATTAAACATCAGGAAGAAAGGCAATTATATCTGCACCAAATGCGCTCCTATATGCCTCCTGGACACCGTAAATTCATTCAAGCTTTGGAAACAGAATCTTCAATTAGGGAATTTGTGCTGAGTCATAAACAAAACTACCCGTTTTTATGCGAACAATACAATAACTGTATCCAAGCTCTGGAGAATTTTAGAAAAAAACACATGCAGATTGCTGTTAGGTATATTGCCAGACATGCTCCTGAAAATGCACGGGGAACTGGTGGCACAGATTTTATACATTTTCTACAACAAGTAAAGCAAGAGACAGCAGCACATTTAATTGCGTGAAAGAATTGCCGACTTTTGGGAAATTCAAAATTCACAGTTGGAAAATATTCAATGCTCTACCCATATGAGGGTATTCAAATTTTTCTAGTTAGTTAGTAAGTTTTCAACCTCGTCCACGTCAAAAATTGGAGGTTCTCCAGAGCTGACAAAGAACAGGAAAAAACCCAGTCAATTAAAAATTATTTGGTTTCTAATTTAATTTAGAAGGAGATTTATTATGACTTCTTTTTCTGGAAAAGTAGCAATAGTTACAGGTGGCAGTTCAGGCATTGGTCGAGCTACTGCGATCGCCTTTGCCAAAGAGGGAGCCAAAGTTGTGATTGCCAGTCGTCGTATTAAAGAAGGTGAGGAAACTGTAAAACTGGTCAGAGAAGCTGGTAGTGATGGTTTATTTGTGCAAACAGATGTTGCCAAGGAGACAGATGTTAAAAGGATGGTTGAAAAAACTATTGACACTTACGGTCGTCTTGATTGTGCATTTAACAATGCAGGTATTGAACAGATATTGACTCCATTGCTGGAGCAGACTGAGGAAACATTTGACCAAATTATTAATATCAATCTCAAAGGAATTTGGCTATCGATGAAGTACGAAATTCCTCATATGCTTAAAAATGGTGGAGGAGCGATTGTAAATACTTCTTCTATTGGTGGTTTAATTGGTTTTCCTGGTTTGGCAATTTATATTGCCAGTAAACACGGTGTTTTGGGATTGACAAAATCTGTAGCCTTAGAATATGCCAAATCCGGAATTCGCATCAATGCTGTTAGTCCTGGTACTGTGGAAACAGACATGTTTGAACGTTCTTTTATAGATCCACAAGTCAAGGAACAAGTAATAGCAATGCATCCTATTGGACGTGCTGCTCAACCAGAAGAAATTGCCAATGCTGTACTCTGGCTATGTTCTGATGGAGCTTCATTTATGATTGGACAGTCGTTGACATTGGATGGTGGATTTACAGTCAATTGAATTACTTGCAAAATGCTGTATACCCCTCTTTCTTACTTTATAGCAGTTTTCACTTCAGTCCAATACACTAACAACCTCACCCTATGAACCCTCTCCACCCCTCTCCCTTTCCCCCTCTCCCAATGGGAGAGGGGTGGCTTTAGCCGGGGTGAGGTTAAGTCCTGATTGACTGACAAATCTTTTTGATGTAGCTTGGGTTACTCTGCTCAAAGCCGCACTCAAAGAGAAGCCACGACCTGTCTTGCGCGTCTACATGCTACCCCTCCGGGGAAGCAAGCTACAACCCAACAACCGCAACCGATTGCGTTGGGTGT
>JASJCY010000298.1 GCA_030065825.1 Nostocaceae cyanobacterium
CTTTCGGTTCTATTTGCATAGAACAGCTATCTGGCTATACTTTTCTAGCTTTTAGGAGAACCGCTCTGCCGACAATCAGGATTCGGACTTTCTTGCCTCGTTTACTCGTTTCGCGGTTTGATTCAACATTCCTATGTCTTTTGATAGAACGGCTCCGTCCTTGGGATAACCCTACATAGAAACTTTGGTGATACTTCGGGAAAAAAAATATCCCAGTACTTTCAACCGTGGACTATGGACAATTCTCTTGGCTTAAACGCCACAATCGAATTATATTATTTCACGGCAATTAAAATTGCTCGTGTCAAATTTCCACCCCGATATAAATATGCGGGGCTACCATTTTCCCGCGTGCTTTTAGGTGTGAATAGATCCCCCCGAAATCATTGTGTTTGAGCAATTGCCCAACTTTGATATCTGAATAACAATACCGGACTCCAACGGTAAGTTTGCCAGATGAGAGGTCACAAGCCTCGCAGGTAGCCTAAGCGAAGTGCGTAAGTAGTTCATGTAAATTGTCTGCTTAAGGTAACAGGTTTATGAACCGTAATCTTCTTCTTGTGTATAGAAATCATTTTCTTCTCCCGCAAATCTCCCAGTAACCTGGTAACGGTAACGCGGGTAGAACCAATTGCTTCGGCGATCGCCTGATGGGATAGCTTCAGATCAATTGTGATTCCATCCGCACAAGGAACACCAAAATCGCGGCAGAGAATTAGTAAGAAACTCACCAATCTCGAACCCATATCTCGGTGTGCCAGGGTTTCAATCATCATCTCTGTTTGTAGAATCCGGGAAGCCAGACCCCGCAACATTAACATGGATAATTCTGGATTTTCTTTGAGTGCTTGTTCCACTTGTTCAATTGGTGCTGATAGTAATTCCACAGGTGTAAAAGCAACTGCATGATAAAACCGATCCGATTTGTTTCCCGTTAGCAGAGACAGCACTCCAAAAACGCTATTTTCCCGCAGTAGTGCTACTGTTATTTCTTCTCCTGCTTCATACACCCTGGAGAGTTTTACTGCACCTTTTAAAAGAAAATAAACTCTTTCAGCAGGATCTCCTGGAAAAAAGATGGTTTTATTACGTTCAAAGGATTCCACAACCGGCGGAAATGCGCCAGTTGCCATTTGTCTAAATACATTTGCGAGAGCTTTATCTTGTGTCACTATCATCTCCCTTCCCCTACCCAATGCCGGAAAAAACTAAAACTGATTACCTAAGAATACACCCGACAATTCAAGAATAGATTGTGAAATTTTCGGTATTTTCCTATACTTAACATTGCTGCTTCATAGTTATTTATTCATGATGACATATTATTTTTAATAATAACCTATAGTTATTTATAGTACTTTTTAATATCTACTTATACTAGCTCTAATTAAAAGATTTCATTAATAAAAATCTAAGATATCTTGAGAAGTTCTTAAGAAATCATGGCTACTTTAGGGATCGCATATAAACTTGCCGACGGTAATACAGGGTAAATCCAACCAAGCACAGACAAACAGGAACTCCAAATTCTATTAAGACAGGCAAGGGATCAAGCCACCCAATAAACGAAACCCTTATTTCATGTAACTTACCCTGGGGGAAGCCGCACTCCCTGAGTCCATGGCTTTTGACTTCCGCCAACGGTACTTGTATGCTCCTATATAAGGGTTCAATAGGAATAACTTACATGCTGGATTTGGCTGGAAAAAACGCCCTGGTGACGGGCATCGCTAACAATCGCTCCATTGCTTGGGGTATTGCTCAACAACTGCACAAAGCCGGAGCCAACTTGGGGGTGACCTATCTGAGCGATGATAAGGGCAAAATGGAGAAAAAGGTGGCGGATTTAGTAGCACCGCTAAATCCCAGTTTGTTTTTACCTTGTAACGTCCAAAATGAAGCAGAAATAAATTCTACTTTTGCCACTATCGCCGACAAATGGGGCAGCATAGATATTTTGATCCATTGTCTTGCCTTTGCCAACAAAGAAGACCTCAGCGGAGATTTTAGCCAAACCTCCCGTTTTGGTTTTCAGACAGCATTGGAGGTTAGTACTTACTCTTTGGCGCGATTAGCAGGTGCAGCCAAACCATTGATGAAGTCTGGAGGAAGCATCCTTACCCTGAGTTATTTGGGTAGCGTGCGGGCAATTCCCAATTACAATGTTATGGGAGTTGCCAAAGCTGGATTAGAAGCCAGCGTACGTTACCTTGCAGCAGAAATGGGACCAGAAAATATTCGCGTCAATGCCATCTCCGCAGGACCTATCCGTACTTTAGCTTCTAGCGCCGTGGGAGGGATTTTGGATATGATTCATCATGTGGAAAAAATAGCTCCCCTACGCCGCACTGTAACCCAGCTAGAAGTAGGAAATGCCGCAGTCTTCCTATGTAGTGACCTCGGAAGTGGAATTACCGGACAAGTACTGTATGTAGATGCAGGATATGAAATTATGGGCATGTAAGGCGAAAATCAAAAGTCAAAAGTTAATTCAATCCCCAACTCCTAACTCATAACTCATAACTCTATACATAGGCGAGATGTCGCGTCTGTTAACAACTCCTAACTCATAACTCCTAACTCCCCGTTTTACATAACCCATGCAAATTAGCGATCGCCAAACTCTCTCATCTTTTACCCCCCGTATTGCCTCTGTAAGCCGCAAAACTGGCGAAACCGATGTCCAAGTCACAATTAACCTAGACGGTACCGGAGAATGTCATGTAGCCACTGGTATTCCCTTTTTAGACCACATGTTGCACCAGATTTCCTCCCATGGGTTAATTGACTTGGATATTTGTGCCCAAGGAGACTGGGAAATTGACGATCATCACACCAATGAAGATGTGGGTATTAGTTTAGGGCAAGCTATTTATAAAGCTTTAGGTACGAGGAAAGGTATTGTCCGCTTTGGTAATTTCCTCGCACCTCTGGATGAAGCATTAGTTCAAGTAGCATTGGACTTTTCCGGACGTCCCCATCTCAGCTACGGATTGGAAATTCCCACCCAAAGAGTAGGTCACTATGATACCCAACTGGTGCGAGAATTCTTTGTAGCATTAGTCAACCACAGCCAAATGACTCTACACATTCGACAATTAGATGGTATAAATTCCCATCACATTATTGAAGCGACATTTAAGGCATTTGCCAGGTCAATGCGTATGGCTGTCGAAATTGACCCCCGACGTGCTGCTACCATTCCCAGTTCCAAAGGGGTTTTGTAGTTGTCACAGTTACGTAAGTCCTGAGGACAAAGGACAAATGACAAGTGACAATATGAGTATCTATCGGTTATCCTGTTTGACGTAATTTACACACTCGGTGCTGATATTTATATTAGTTAACTGGGTAATTTGTAACTAAATAGTCTTTGGTGTATCATCAGCACAAATTAACCCGTGATGAAGTCTGTCGCAGACGTTAACGAACCTCAACTGGATAATCAAGAAAATCTCCCCGTGGTGCTTACCTCCGAGTTGCGCAAAGTTTATCGCACCGGTTTTTGGCTCAATCAAAAAGTTGTATCCCTGAAAAACTGCTCCTTAAAAGTTTACAAGGGAGAAACCTTTGGTTTGCTAGGACCGAATGGAGCAGGCAAAACGACTCTGTTAAAATCTTTACTGGGAATTATTCGTCCTACCTCTGGTAGAGGATTATTGCTAGGTAAACCCCTAGGCGATCGCAATATTAAACAACGCATTGGCTACTTGCCAGAAAATCCCTACTTGTACGAATATCTGACTGGTTGGGAATTTTTAGAACTAGCAGCAGGACTATTCCAAATTCCCAAAGATATCCAACATCAACGCATTCCGCAGCTGTTAGAACTAGTCGGTTTATCGCAAAATGATGCGCGCAAAAAAAAGATGCGTCGCTATTCCAAAGGAATGTTACAACGGGTAGGTATGGCACAAACACTAATTAATGACCCAGAATTAGTGTTTCTAGATGAACCTATGTCAGGTCTTGATCCCCTAGGACGTTATCAAATGCGGGAAATTATTCTCTCCCTGAAAAAGCAGGGGAAAACCATTTTTTTTAACAGTCATATTCTCAGTGAAGTCGAGCAAATTTGCGATCGCATTGCCATCCTCACCCAAGGGGAATTAATTTGCTCAGGTTCCCTAAACCAACTCTTAGGAAATGCTGATAAATATCACATACAAGGTCAAGGTGGTGACTTGGAAATTCTGAAAAAATGGCTGCCAGATATTGAATTTGAGTCCGATGGTTATTGGCAAGGGCAATTAGAAGGAGATTATTATGATTTCCTTGCCAGTCTACGCTTGATGAACGGGCAAGTGATTAATATGAAACTGTTTCGTCTTTCTTTAGAAGAGTTCTTTATCCAACAGATACAAAAACGAAAATATGGGTAATGGGTAATGGGTAATGGGTAATGGGTAATGGGTAATGGGTAATGGGTAATGGGTAATGGGTAATGGGTAATGGGTAATGGGTTCTCCTCTAAAGAAGCAGATTGAAACCTAAAAACTTTTTGGATTTTTAGGTTTGAGTTCCGTGGTTTTCAACTTATTTTGTGATAAACATTTAATAATTGCCAAAATTAATATTTATCAGTATTGTGTAATGTATTATTCTCAACTTTAAGCAAGCTTTACCAAAAATTCAAAGAAAATAAATAATTTTTGCACGGAAAATCTTGCTAATTTTAGAAACAAAGAGTATCGGGGAACTGGAATACTTAAGTATAGTCAAGATTAAAATGATCGGACAGCACTTTACGTATGGTCGTCTCAGGTAAATATGCTTAACACAAGTTTGTTGAAAATTTTCACCCAGCCAATTGCGGGGGTGACTTTGTTAATCGCTGTCACTATCGGTTTTCCGGTCGCTAACCCTGCCCAAGCACAAACCCCATCATCTTCTGTCGGCACACTAAGCACGACTTATACCTTGGGTGGTGGCGATCGCATACGTGTAAATGTATTTGAAGTCCCTGAATATACGGGTGAGTACGCAATACCTCCCGGAGGAGCAATTAACTTGCCTTTAATTGGCAGTGTTCCGATTCAGGGGCTAACAACAGAACAAGCAGCTGATGAAATTGCTAAAAGATATAGTCGCTATCTCAGGCGTCCTTTAATTTCAGTGAATTTATTATCGCCACGTCCGATCAATGTGTTCGTAGCGGGAGAGGTGACAACTCCAGGAGCTTACACTCTCAGCTTATCAGGAGGGGCTGGCGATAACCCTGGGGTACAATATCCCACTGTATTATCGGCAATTACTACAGCAAAAGGGGCAACCCTATCTGCGGATATTACTAGAGTAGTAGTTAGACGCAAGTTAAGAAATGGTCAGCAACAAGAAGTAACCCTAAATCTCAAGGAATTTATCAAAACTGGTAATATTCCCCAGGATATCACCCTGCGGGATGGAGACAGTATTTTTGTACCTACAGCCACCAGTTTCAACTTGGCAGAGGCACGGAATTTAGCAGCTACTACCTTTGCCGCAGATACAACTACACCCCGCACGGTGGGAATTATTGGGGAAGTTCATCGTCCGGGTTCCTATCTTGTTACCCAAGGTTCTACAACGGTGGCTGGTGAGACTAATGTAACTGGTTTACCAACAGTGACACGAGCAATTCAACTAGCTGGGGGTATTACCTCCCAAGCTGATATTCGTAATGTGGTGTTGCGACGACCTACAAGAACTGGAGCAGAACAATCAATTAATATCAATCTCTGGCAACTATTGCAAAGCGGTGATGTCAATCAAGATATCCTGGTGCAAGACGGAGACACAATTGTAATTCCCACAGTCACAGAAGTTAATCGTGCGGAAGCTACTCAATTAGCCACCACGACTTTATCTCCTCCAGAGATTCGAGTTGGTGTAGTAGGGGAAGTGAAAGCACCAGGGCAAGTACAACTTCCGCCCAATACTCCCTTGAACCAAGCTATACTGGCTGCTGGTAGCTTTAATGATGCTAGAGCTAGGAAGAAGACTGTACAATTAGTTCGTCTCAATCCTGATGGTTCTGTGACTAAACGTGGAATCAAAGTAGATTTGTCCGCAGGAATTAATGAGAACACAAATCCCATCCTCCGCGACAATGATATTGTGATTGTTGGCAGATCGGGCATTGCTCAGGCTACTGATGGTCTAAATACCGTAGCTGGACCTTTAGGCACTTTCTTGGGCATTCTCAGGTTCTTTGGAATCGGATTCTAGGAACGGAAGTTCCAATTCAAATATAACTTACCCAAGCCTACTGAGGGATAACCGCTCCCATGCTCTTGGTGAAGTAGGAAGTAATGTCCGGCAACTCCAGACTTTACAGAGCAGTACTAAGGGAGCATGATTAAATTCTGAAATTCTTCTTTAAACTTACTTAAACTTCTGCAAGTTAAGTAAGTTTTCATCCCTTGCTTAACAGGCTTTGTAGATATATACTTAAATTAATGCCGAAAACCAAGGCTTAATCAATCTATCTAGTTTGTAAACCATAGTCGATTCAAAACTGGCAAGCCTGTAAAAAGATCAAACGGGAGTCCACGTTTTGTTAAATTTGCTAAAAACAATGGATGAACAATGACTAGAAGCTTCAGAAAGATTTTTTTATAGTAGGCTCGGCTAGAGCCGAATTTACGCTTGTGGATAAGAACCCGACGACGGGCTTAGTAGAAGCAAGAAGCAGACCCTCTAAAATTTTCTTTAGTTGAATGACTAGATTTACAGAAGTTTAGTCAAGTTTTGTATAGCACTCACGCATACGGGTTAAAACCTTACTACAAACACTATTAATATGCCAGTTGCCTAAGTCCTATAAAAAATATCCAAAACTGGGTTAGGGGTACGGCGTCGGTAAAATTATATTGCCCCAGAAATTGTGGATGCCGTGCCCCTACGGTATAATTTACTTTTTCCTGAACTTACCCCATGGATAAATCCGGGGGGCTCCAACAAATGCCGTGAGTTTCGTTTACCCTAACTGGTTCCGACTCCTCACGAGCTATTGGATTACGGAAGATCCACTCTACCCCACAATAAGTAGGAGACTTTGAACTAGTCGCGGTACT